>NZ_KB907307.1:0-315866 GCF_000381925.1 Nocardia sp. BMG111209 | reverse complement strand
TCGCACGCACCGCACGACTCGAAACTCAGCACCACGTGATCGCCGGGCCGGACCGCGGTCACGCCGCGGCCGACCGCCTCGACGACCCCCGCGCCCTCGTGCCCGAGCACCATCGGCAGCGGGAAGATTCCCGGCGGCAGCAGGCGGGGAATCATGTCGGTGTGGCACATCCCGACGCCGGTCACCCGGACGATCAGTTCGTCGTCCCGGGGATCCGCCAACTCGATCTCCTCGACCGAATAGGGGGCCGTGGGGTCTCTCAGCACCGCGGCGCGAGTACGCATATCCGTCTCGATTTCTGACTTGCGAGTGATGGGTTCGGCGATTTTAACCCACCAAGTGGTTGGTTATAGACAGTAGCAGTCCGCACTTCGGGCGGTCAATCGAGGTAACGGCCGTGCGACATCGCGCGGCCTCCGCCGAAATCCCATCGGTCGCCCGTAGTCGACCGTATGGTTGGGTAAGATCCACTCGACCAGTGGGATGCCGGCAGCGGGGCCCACCGCACGCCGCCGGCTCCGACGAAGTGAAAGGACGACGGGATGCTGTATCCCGCCACATACGCCGCCGAGGACCCGGATCGGGCCGCGGCCGTACTGGCCGAGACGGGTGAGGTGCTCACCTACGGGCAGCTCGAGCAGCGCTCGGTCCGCCTCGCGAATGCGCTCCGGGCGGCCGGACTGCGTCCCGGCGACGTGCTCGCGCTGCTCACCGAGAACACCCTGCGGGCCTTCGAGGTGTACTGGGCGGCACTGCGTTCCGGCCTGTACCTCACCGCGATCAACCGCTCGCTGACCGCGGACGAGGTCGCCTACATCGTGAACGATTCCGGCGCCGCCGCGCTGGTGGTCTCCGGCGGCACACCCGAATTGGCCGCGGTCGCGGCGGCGGTGGCCGACCGCACGCCGAAGGTCCGGCTGCGCCTGGCCTTCCACGGCCCGGTCCCCGGCCACGACGACTACGACGAGTGCCTCGCCGCCGCGTCCCCGGTCCGGCCCGCGGATCAGCCGCACGGGACACCGATGCTGTACTCGTCCGGCACGACCGGATTCCCGAAGGGCGTGCGGCCGGATCTGCCGCCGTATCAGATCGGCGACGCGCGCGGTGAACCCATGCTCACGATGATGCGCAACCATTTCGGCGTCGGCCCCGACACCGTCTACCTCTCCCCCGCACCGCTCTACCACGCCGCACCGCTGCGCTGGTCCGGATCGGTGCAGGCGCTCGGCGGCACGGTCGTGATCATGCGGAAGTTCGACGCCGAGGGCGCGCTGCGCGCGATCGACGAATTGCGGGTCACCCACGGCCAGTTCGTGCCCACCATGTTCATCCGAATGCTGCGGTTGCCGAACGCGATTCGCGCGGCCTACGACGTGTCCTCGATACGCCGCGCGGTCCACGCCGGGGCCCCGTGCCCGGTGGAGGTGAAGCAGGCGATGATCGACTGGTGGGGCCCGGTGCTGTACGAGTACTACTCCAACACCGAGGGCAACTGCATGACCATGGTCGACAGCCCCACCTGGCTGCAGCGCCCCGGCACCGTCGGCAGACCCATCATCGGCGTCCTGCACATCTGCGACGACGAGGGCCGGGAACTGCCCGCCGGGCAGATCGGCACCGTCTACGGCGACCGCCCCGAACACCGCGTCGTGTACCACAACGATCCCGAGAAGAGCGCCGCCGCAAGGCATCCCGAGCATCCGACCTGGACCACCGCGGGCGATGTCGGCTACGTCGACGAGGAGGGCTACCTGTACCTGACCGACCGCAAGTCCTTCATGATCATCTCCGGCGGCGTGAACATCTATCCGCAGGAGGTGGAGAACGCGCTGGCCCTGCACCCCGCCGTCCACGACGTCGCGGTGATCGGCCTACCGGACGAGACGATGGGCGAATCCGTCACCGCCGTCGTACAACCCGCCCCCGGGGCGACACCCGGCCCCGAATTATCCACGGAGATCATCGAATTCGTCCGCACTCGGATCGCCCACTACAAGGCCCCCCGCACCGTCCGCTTCGTGACCGACCTGCCCCGCACCGAAACCGGCAAACTCCAGAAACAGCTACTGCGGCAACGGTTCTCCACGGCGACAGCCGCGACACCGGCCGGGTCGTCGCAATGGGTGACGCCGGTGTCGGACGTGCTGATCGAGGAGTCGGTACCGCAGTTGCTCGCCCGCCGGCTGCCGGAGATCCACGATCGGCGGGCCCTGTTGTGGCCGGTCGGTGATCGCTTCGAGCAGCTGACCTACGGCGAACTCGCCGACGCGGCAACGCTTGTCGCTCGTGCGCTCGCGACCACCGTCGCACCCGGGGACCGGGTCGGGATCTGGTCACGCAACAGTGTCGAGTGGGTGATCCTGCATTACGCCTGCGCGCTCGCGGGCACGATCGCCACCCCGTTCAACACCGCGTGGACCGCGAGCGAACTGCGCTACGCGATCGACCTCACCACACCGTCGATCGTGTTCGCGGGCCTCGATCGCGACGACGGATCCCTCACCGGCCGAGCGCGGGAGACCGCCGGGCCGATCCCGGTCCACGACCTCGCCGGCCTGAACGACTGGGCCGCAACGGTTCCCGCGGGGGACCTACCGCAGGTCGCACCCGAGGCGCCGCTGCTGATCCAGTTCACCTCCGGGACCACCGGCCGGTTCAAGGGCGCGATCCAGAGTCATCGCGCCCTGCTGAGTTCCGCCGCGCTGCGCGCCGCCCACGACGTGATCCCCGACGACGACGTCTGGCTCAATCCCATTCCGTATCACCATGTCGGCGGCTTCTGCCACGTGATCCTGGGTGGTCTGGTCAACGGCGGCGCGATGGTGGTGATCGACCGGTTCAGCGCGACCGAGATGCTGCGGCTGCTCGATCTGGGCGAGATCACCCGCATCGGCGGCGTACCGACGATGATCGACGACATCGCGGACCGGGTCCTCGAATCCGGCCGCAGGATCGCGCTGACCTCGGTGGCGACCGGCGCCGCCACCGTGACCCAGCATCTGATCGACAAGGTGCGCAACGCCTTCGGCGCGGTGATCGTCACCACCTATGGGCAGTCCGAATGCCCCACCATCACCGATACCGAACCCGACGCCGATCCCGCCACCCTCGGCGCCACCATCGGCCGCCCGGTCGCCGGTACGACGGTCCGCATCGTCGACCCCGAGTCCGGCCGGACCGTACCGCTGGGCGCGGTCGGCGAGATCCGCGTCCTGTCGCCGTGCACCATGCTCGGCTACTGGGGCATGCCCGAGCAGACCGCGGAGACCACCGGCCCCGACGGGTATCTGGCCACCGGCGATCTCGCCTCGATGTCGGCCGACGGGTACCTCGCGTTCGCCGGCCGCGCCCGGGACGTGATCATCCGCGGCGGCGAGAACATCTACCCCGCCGAGATCGAGGAGGTACTGCTCGCCCATCCGGGTGTCGCCGGCGCGATCCTGGTCGGCCTCGACGATCGGCGCCTCGGGGAGCGGGTCGCCGGCGCGGTGATCCGGACCCCGAGCTCACAGGTCACCGCCGCCGAACTCACCGCATACCTGCGCGACCGGATCGCGTACTTCAAGCTGCCCGCCGTGTGGCGCTTCGTCGACGCGTTCCCCATGACCGCCTCCGGCAAGATCCAGCGATTCCGCATCCGCGACATGATGAACGCGGACAGCGGCGAACACCCCGAGGACCACTGAGATGCCGATACTCCTGAAGCGCGACAACGGAATCGCGCACGTGACCCTCGATCGGCCCGAGCGCCGTAACGCGCTCACCGTCGCCGATTTCGCGCAGCTGCGCGACATCTTCGACGAGATCGCGGTGACCGGCGCCGACCGCGCGGTCCTGATCACCGGCGCCGGCAAGGGATTCTGCGCCGGCGCCGATCTCGGCGACGGACTGCCGACCGAGCACCCGAGCACCGTCATGCGCCCGATCAACGACGCCTTCCGCGCATTGCACCGGCTCCCGCAACCGGCCGTCGCCGCGGTACACGGCGCCGCCTTCGGTGCCGGGATGAGCCTGGCGCTGGGCTGCGACCTCGTGATCGCCGCCGACGACGCGGTATTCAGCCAGATATTCGTCCGGCGCGGTCTGTCCCCCGACACCGGCAGCTCCTGGCTGCTCCCCCGGATCGTCGGCCTGCACACCGCGAAACGCCTTGCCCTGCTGGGCGATACGATCACCGCCGCACAGGCGCAGACCCTCGGCATCGTCACCGAGGTGACCACCACCGACCGCCTCACCGAAACCGCCACCGCCTACGCCCGCCGCCTCGCCGACGGCCCGCCCATCGCCCTGGCGCTGACCAAACGCCTCCTCGACGCCGCGTCGACCACCGGCTTCGACGAGGCCCTGGAGGCCGAGACCGCGGCCGTCGCCGTCAACGTGGCCACCGCCGACATGGCGGAGGCCTTCACCGCCTTCGCCGAGAAACGCCCGCCGATCTTCCGCGGGCGGTGAGGACCACCCAGCGTCGCGCGAGCGGATTGGTAACGGCCACAGTATTGCCCGAATGACGGGCGGGCCGGTGCCCGGATGTCCTTGACTCCGGTTCGGGGTCATCGCATCGGGGCAGGAGTCGACATGCCGGGATACTCGCGGCGAACGGGCATCGTGTTGCTCGCCGTTTCGCTACTGCTGTGCTGGGGGTGGGCCGGCGCGCATGCCGATCCCCCGCGCGCGGACACCGCGCAGATCCGGGAGCTCGGGCGCGGGCCCGGCCGGCAGACGCAACTCGAGGTGTATTCGGCCGCGATGGAGCGGGGCGTGCGGATCACGGTGCTGCGCGCGGCCGATCCGGCCGCGCCGGCGCCGACGCTGTACCTGCTCAACGGTTCCAGCGGCGGTTCGGACGGAAATTGGCTCGACCACACCGATCTCGACGATTTCCTCGCCGACCGGCAGGTCAACGTCGTCGTGCTGATGGACGGGGCGGGCAGCTATTTCACCGACTGGCGAACGGACGATCCGGTACTCGGGAAGCAGCGCTGGACCACGTTCCTGACCCGGGAACTGCCGCCGATCGTGGATCGCGAATTCCGCGGCACCGGCGCCGATGCCATCGCCGGGGTGTCCATGGCCGGGACCTCGGTATTCCAATTGGCGCTCGCCGCACCGGGTTTCTACCGGGCGATCGGTTCCTTCAGCGGCTGTGCGCGCACCAGCGACCCCACCGGCCAAGCCATCGTCTCGACCGTGGTCGGCACCCAGCGCGGCACCGCCGCCGATATGTGGGGGCCGCCCGACGATCCGGCGTGGGCGGCCAACGACCCCTATCTGCACGCGGACCGATTGCGGGGCACCGCCGTCTATGTGGCCTCCGGCAACGGCCTGCCGGGCGCGAACGAAAATCTCGGGTACACACACGGCGACGCGGTCCAGCTGATCTACCAGTTCCTGTTCGGGATGCCGCTGGAGGCGATCGCGAACACCTGCACCCGCCAGTTGCAGGATCGGCTGCGCGCGTTGGCGATTCCCGCGACCTTCGATCTGCGGCCCACCGGCACCCATTCCTGGGGCTACTGGCAGGACGATCTGCACCGAGCCTGGCCGATGTTCGAGGAGTCGCTGCGATGACCCGCAAAGAGGCGGCGGTGGCGCTCGGTTCCTTCGGCGCCTGCCTGATCTCGGTGTTCATGCAGATGATCGATGTCACGATCGTCACCACCGCGCTGCCGGTCATCACCGGCGAGCTGGGGGCCACCCGCTCCCAGCAGTTGTGGTTCGTGGCGGGCTATTCGCTGGCCTTCGCGTGCGTACTGCTCACCGCGGCCCGGCTCGGCGCGATCGCGGGCCGCCGGCGCATGTTCCTGTGGTCGGCGGCGGCCTTCACCGCCGCCTCGCTGTGGTGCGGAATGTCCACCGGCGCGGTGGAATTGGATATCGCGCGGATCGTCCAGGGGGTGGCGGGCGCGGGGATGGCGGCGCAGACCATCGCGATCATCACCGCCTCCTTCCACCGCGACCACCAGCCGTACGCCTTCGCCGCCTACGGCGCCACGGCCGGATTCGCGGGCATGCTCGGCCCGATCCTCGGCGGCGTGCTGATCACCGTGGATCCGTTCGGGCTGGGCTGGCACGTCATCTTCCTGATGAACCTGCCGCTCGGCGTCCTGGCCGTCGGCCTCGCCGCGAGGTACCTGCGGATCGGCCCGGCCCCGCAGCGCCCGCCGCTGGATCTGCGCGGCTCCGTGATCGCCACGGCCGCACTGTTCCTGCTGCTGTTCGCGCTCGCGGACACCGGGCACGCGGGATGGCGGCCGTGGCAATGGGGTTGTACCGCCGCCGCATTGACACTCGGTGCGCTGTTCGCGGCCCACGAGCGGGCCACCCGGCGCCGCGGCGGGGTCGCGCTGGTGCGACTGGATCTGTTCGGCGACCGGGGATTCGGGATCGGCTCGGTGCTGGTGACGGTCTTCTTCGGGCTGTTCACCGCCTTCGTGTTCACCGTCTCGGTGTTGCTGCAGGAGGTGCTGCGATTCTCCGCGCTGCGCACCGGAATCGCCATGACCCCCTTCGCGATCGGGGCCGGCGTCGGCGCGGTGCTGTCGCCGAGATTGGTGCACCGCTTCGGTATCCGCGCGCTCGCCGCCGGCGTCGCGGGGTTCGGCGGCCTGGTCGCGGTGGGCGTGGGCTACCTGTATATGCGCGCGGGGGCGATCGACCTGCCGCTGGTGACGGTGCCGGTGTTCCTGGCGGGCTTCGGCGTCGGGGTGTTCGGTGTCCCGTTGCAGCCCATCATGCTCGCGGGCCTGGACGACGACGCGGTGAACGAGGCGTCCGGACTGCTGCCCACCGTCGAGCAGATCGGCAATTCGGTCGGGCTCGCGGTGCTCAGCGCGCTGTTCTTCCGCGCGCACACGCTGACCGGCGCCATGACCATGCTGAGCGCGATCGCCGTCGCCGCCCTCGGTCTCGGCGTCCTCGCGCTGGCGCTGCCCGACCGCCGCGCCGCGGCCGCCGCGACGCCGTGGAGCCGGGCCGCTACCCCCTGACCGACCGCTATCCGGCCGTCGCATCCTCGAATTCCGCACGCGGCGCATCGATCTCGTCCATAGTGACCACCTCGCTCCGCGCAGCCCGGCGGCGCGGTAGCCGAGGGGTCCACCAGCAGACCGCACCCAGCACCCGCATGATCGCCGGCATCAACAGCAACCGCAGCACGACGGCGTCGATGAACAACGCGGTGGCCATGCCGATCGCGATGTACTGCATCATCACCAGATCCGACAGCGCGAACGCCCCGCACACCACGATCAGGATCAGGGCGGCGGCGGTGATGATCCACCCGGTGCGCGCGATACCCAGCCGCACCGCCTCGGTGTCCGACGTGCCGTTCGCCCGCGCCTCGTGGATCCGAGCCAGCAGGAACACCTGATAATCCGTGGACAGGCCGTAGATCACCGAAATGATCAGTACCAGAACGAGTGCCATGATCGGCTGCGGCGTGAAGTGCAACAGCCCGGCGCCGTGCCCGTCGGCGAAGATCCAGGTGAGCACGCCGAGCGTGGAGCCGAGCCCGAGCAGGTTCAGCAGCCCGGCCTGCAACGGCAGCACCGGTGCGCCGAAGGCCAGCACCAGCAGCACCGCGGTGATCAGGAACACCAGCCCGACCACCCACGGCATCCGGTGCGCCAGCGCCGCCACGCTGTCGCGCTCCACCGCGGACTGACCGCCGACCAGCACGATCACCCCCTTCGGCACCGGCATGGACCGCAGATAGTCGATGGTCTCCCCCGCGGCGTGCGCGTCCCGCACGCCGGTCGAGGTCGTGTAGACGCCGAGCTGCGACGGCGCGTGGAAGGGTTCGGGGAACGGCGCTTTCAGGCCCGGGGCCCGGTTCGCCGACGCCACCACGGCATCGATGTCGGCGCTGGCGGGGGTGATCACCACGATCTCGACGGGATCGGTCTGCCGCAGCGGGAAGTGCTCGTCGAAATCCTGCTGGGCCGTGCGCGCCGGATGCTGCGGCGGCAGAAAGCGTTCGGAGATCCCGCCGAAGGTCACATCGCGCACCGGGGCGATGAGCACCACGAGGATCGCCAGCACCGGCACCGCCGCCACGATCGGCCTGCGCATCACCCACCCGGCGATCCGGCCCCAGGGATTGCCGCGCTGATCGGCATCCGCGCGCCGGGCGTGGAATCGGTTGAACCCCAGGAAATCCACCCGCCGGCCCAGCACCGCCAGCACGGCCGGCAGCACGGTGACCGAGACCAGCGCCGCCAGCGCCACCGTCACCATCGCACCCACCGCGAACGAGCGCAGGAAGCCTTGCGGGAGAACGAGTATCGCGCCGGCCGCCGCCACCACGACGGTCGCGGAGAACAGCACGGTGCGGCCGGCGGTCGCCACCGCGGCCCGCGCCGCGTCCGCCACCTCGCGGCCCGCGGCCAGCTCCTCCCGGAACCGGCTCACGATGAACAGTCCGTAGTCGATCGCCAGTCCGAGCCCGATCATCGAAACAACCGGCGACACAAAGGAATTCACCTCCATGAAGCCGGTCAGGAAGCGGACGGTCCCCCATGCGCCCAGCACCGTCAGCCCACCGACGGCCAGCGGCAGCGCCGCGGCGACCACCCCGCCGAACAGGAAGAACAGCAACACCGCCACGGCGGGAATCGCGAACAGCTCCATCCGGCGCTGATCCTGGGCCATCGTGTCGTTGAGCGCGAGCGCGATCGGTTGCCGGCCCGCGATCTCCATGTCGACCCCCGGTAACGAGAGCCGGTCGGCGATCCGGCGGTAGTTGTTCAGCAGCGTGGTGTCGTCGTCACCGCGGACGGCGACCGAGGCGAAGGCGTAGTCGCGCTGCTCGGTACCGAAGACCTCCGGCATGGCCAGCCCGGTCTCGGTGGCCCAATAGGTGCCGTTGATCTTGTCCACCTCGGCCGGAAAGCGTTGCGGCAGACCGTCGAGATAGTCCACGACGGTGGCGGCGAAGTGCGGATCGTCGACGGTCGTCCCGGCCGGCGCGTGGAACAGCAGCAGCACATCGGCGGCGTGGTCGTGCCCGAATGCGTGGTCCCGCAACCGCGCCGACTGTGCCGATTCCGAACCGGGATCGTCCCATCCGCTCACCCCGAGGTGATCGTGCAGCCCGAGACCGTAGGCGCCGAGCGCCAGCAGCGCGCCGACCATCACGACGAGGACGGTGAACCGCCGCCGCACCACCAGATTCGCCCAGCCGGTGAACTCGCCCGACATCGCAGCTCCCACCGAGAATCGATACCGGCGCATCCGCCGGTCACCTGAAACATAGGCAGCCACAATCGGTTCGACAGCGCCTGATTCGACACATTCGAGACTTCACAGTCCAATCATGATCAGTTTGTGAGGTATCCCCGAAATAGCGGGCACAGCCAGCAACCGCATTCTCGCGTCGCCGAAACTCGTTGCCAATCACACCGATCCGACCCTGGAGGGGTGCATGTCGGATATCGCGATTGTCGGCATAGGCTGCCGGTTCGCAGGCGGGATCGACTCACCGGACACGTTCTGGGAATTCGTCCTGGACAAGCGTGACGGCGTCGTCGACATCCCGTCCGATCGCTGGGACTATCGCCGCTATTACGACCCGGAACCCCGCACCCCGGGCCGCAGCTACACCAAGCGCGGCGCCTTCATGACGACCGATCCCTGGGAATTCGATCCGGATTTCTTCGGTATCTCACCCCGCGAGGCCACGGTGCTCGACCCGCAGCAGCGCCTGATGCTGGAGGTCACCTGGGAGGCCCTCGACGACGCCGGGATCGCACCGCGCGCGGCGGGCGGATCGGTCGGCGTCTACGTCGGCGGTTTCGTGGTGGACCAGTCGGTGATCGGCGTCGTGGGCCCCGCGCTGTTCCACACCGACATGCACACGCCGGCCAGCGCGTCGTACACCATGCTGTCCAATCGGATCTCGTACGCGCTCAACCTGATCGGGCCCGCGCTCACCGTCGACACGGCCTGCTCGTCGTCGCTGGTGGCCTTCCATCTGGCCTGTACCGCACTGGCCAACGGCGACTGCGACGTGGCACTCGCGGGCGGCGTCAACGTGATGTTGCAACCGGAGACCTTCGTCCTGATGTGCAAGGGCGGCTTCCTCGCCCCCGACGGCCGGTGCAAATCCTTCGACGCCGCCGCGGACGGCTACGGCCGCGGCGAGGGCGCGGGCATGGTCGCGCTGAAGAAGCTCGACGACGCGGTGCGCGACGGTGACCGGATCTACGCGGTGGTCAAGGCGACCGGCGCCAACCAGGACGGCCGCACCACCGCGATCACCGTGCCGAACGTGGATTCCCAGGAGTCGCTGGCGCGCACGGTGTGCGCCCGCTCCGGTCTCACCCCGGCGTCGATCACCTACGTCGAGGCGCACGGCACCGGCACGCTGGTCGGCGATCCGGTCGAATTGCGCGCGCTGGGCAGGGTTTTCGGTGTTCCGGCCGAACGGGCGCGGACGCTGGGCGTCGGGTCGGTGAAGTCCACTCTCGGGCACACCGAGGCCGCGGCCGGCATCGCGAGCGTGATCAAGGCGGCCCTGGCCATCCGGCACCGCACCCTCCCGCCGCAGGGCTGGATCGACCGGCCCAATCCGGACATCCCCTTCGACGAACTCGGCCTGCACGTCCAGGTGGAGGCCGAACCGCTGCCCGCGGACGCCCCGCCGATGGCCGTGGCGGTCAACGGTTTCGGCTACGGCGGGACCAACGCGCACGCGATCCTGAGCGAATACCGGCCCGCCACCGTCGTCGAGGCGGCACGGGAGCCGAAACACTACGGGGTGCTGCCGATCTCGGCGCGCAGCACCGGCGCGGCCCGCGCACTGGCCGGGCGCTTCGCCGAATTGATCACCGCCGGAGCGGAACCGGAGCGGCTGGCCGAGGCCGCGTGGACGCGGATGGCCCACCACCAGTTCCGCACCGGCCTGCTGCTCGGCGACACCGGCGACCTGGTGCGGGAGTTGCACGCGTTCGCCGCGGGTGAGGGCCGCGACGCGGTGCGCACCATCGTCGCGCGGACCGCCGAACCGGTGTTCGTGTTCTCCGGCATGGGCCCGCAGTGGTGGGGTATGGCCCGCGAACTGCTGACCACCCCGGGCGTTTTCGCCGACACCGCCGCGGAGATCGATGCCGGGTTCCGGGCGCTGTCGGGCTGGTCGATCATCGAGGAACTGCTGAAGCCGGAGGACCTGTCACGGGTCACCGCCACCGAGGTGGCCCAGCCGGCCAACTTCCTGGTCCAGGTGGCGCTGGTGCGCGAACTGGAACGGTACGGCATCGTGCCGGCGGCGATCGTGGGCCACAGTGTCGGCGAGGTGTCCGCGGCGTACGTCAGCGGGATGCTCTCGTTGCCCGACGCGATCCGGGTGGCCTACCATCGGGCCCGGCTCCAGGCCACCACCGCGGGCTCCGGCGGCATGCTCGCCGTGGGCATGTCGCGCGAACAGGCCCTCGAACTCGTCGCCGGCGACCCCCGGGTCGATATCGCCGCGATCAACAGCGCGACCTCCCTGACCCTCTCCGGGGATGTCGACCGGCTGGAGGAGATCGGCGAGAAGCTCACCGAGGACGGCATCTTCGCGCGACCCCTGCGGGTCGAGGTGCCCTACCACAGCCGACTCATGGACCCCATCCTGGACGAATTGCGCACGGCCCTGGCCACATTGGCACCTACGACGCCGACCGTGCCGCTGTATTCGTCGGTCACCGGCACCCGGGTGACCGGGCCGGACTGGGACGCGCAGTACTGGTGCGACAATGTGCGCCTGCCGGTGCGTTTCGCCGACGCGATCACCGAACTCGTCGCCGAGCACCGGGTCTTCCTGGAGGTCGGCCCACATCCGGTGCTGTCCGGCAACATTCGCGAGACGCTGCTCGGCGCGGAGGTCAACGGCACCACGGTGGCGACGCTGGACCGCAAACAGCCGGACTCCGACAGCATCCGGCGCACCCTGATCGGCCTGCACGGCGCGGGTGTGCTCGACCTCGCCGCCCTGTTCCCGCCCGATCGGGCTGCCACCCCGCACGTTCCGTTGCCGAGGTATCCGTGGCAGCGGACCCGGCTGCATTCGGCGCTGCCGTTGTTCGAACAGGCTCGGCTCGGCACTCCCGGCAGCTACGCCATGCTCGGCGATCCGGACGTCGAGGGCCGGCCCGACTGGCTGCTGCAGGTCGGTACCGAACTGCTGCCGTGGCTGGCCGACCATGTGGTCAACGGGATCAAGATCATGCCGGGCGCGGCGTACCTCGATGCGGCGCTCAGCGCGACGGCGAAGCGACTCGGCGTCGAACGTGTTGCGCTGGAACAGGTCCGGTTCGTGGCGCCGCTGATCATGGGCGCACCGGACGTCCCGCTGCTCGCGCTGACCGTGGAGGAGGCCAGCGGTCGTTTCGTCATCCGCTCCCGTTCGGCCACCGGCACCGCGTGGACCCTGCACGCGTCCGGGCGCATGCTCACCGGCAGTCACCGGCAGACCAAGGTCGAGGTCCCGGAGATCGAGGTCGGCGTCGACGTCGACCCGAAGCTGTTCTACAGCGGCCTGGCCGCGGCGGGGCTGCACTACGGACCGTCCTTCCGCCGCGTACTCACCGCGCGGGTCGGCCGCGACGCGGTGACCGCGACCGTCGACGGCAGCATCGCCGCCGGCTCGGGCCACGCGGCACATCCGGCGGTGGTCGACGCGGCCATGCAGACCGCGGCCCTGCTGTTCGCCGAATCCCGTATCGACGAGGGCACTCTCGTGCCGGTCGGCGTCGCGGCGGTGCGACTGGTCGCTCCGCTGCCCGAGCGGATCACCGTGGTCGCCCGCACCGATCCGAAGGCGCGGCTGCGCGCCGATGTCGATCTGCTCGACGACGACCACAACCTCGTGATGCGGTTGAGCGGCCTGCAGATCGGCGCACTCACCCCGGGCCAGGACCCGATGCGCCGGATGGCCGACTTCTTCTACACCGAGACCATGCAGGCCCGCGATCCCCTGGATCCGACTGCGCTGCCGGCGGATTCGGTGAGTACGGTGGTCGTCGCCCTCGGCAGCGCCGACCAGCGCGCGCACGCGCTGGCCGAGGCGATCCCGGGCGCGCGGCTGCATCTCGCGGGCCTGCCCGGCGACGAACCGGAGGCGGGTCTCGCCGCGACGCTGGCGGTCGCACGGGCCGACGGCGCCGACCGGGTGCACGTCGTCGTGGTCGCGGGCACCGCCGGCGACGACCTCGCCGACCTGTGGGCCCTGAAGCGAATCGCGGTCGCGCTCCACGACTTCGCGTATCCGGAGGGCGCCGGGCAGGCCGTGGCGAAATTCGAGGACGGCCGGTGCCACGCCACCCTGGTGACCGAGCGCGCGCTCGCGGTACCCGGCGACCCCACTCCCGCGAATCCGGCGCAGGCCGCGCTCGCCGGTGCGCACCGGGTGCTGCTCAACGAGCAGACCCCGCTGCGGTGGCGGCTGATCGACGTGGCGGCCGATACCGCCGTCGCCGACCTGGTCACCGAACTCGCTGTCCCCGGGGCATTCTGGACCGACGACACCGACGAGGTCGCGTTGCGCTCCGGCACCCGCTGGAGCCCGCTGGTGACCAAACCGCTCCCGGATCGCCTGGCGGAGTTGGACACCGCGACGCCGCTGACCGACGCGCAGGCCAATTTCGCGCTGGAACTGCCCCGCACCCGCATGTTGTCCGCGCTGGCCTGGCGGCAGTGCCCGCGCCCGGAACCCGGTGCGGGGCAGGTCGAGGTCCGGATGAAGGTCATCGGCCTCAACTACAAGGATCCGCTGAAGGTCATCGGCCTGCTCGGCGAACGTGAGCTCGCGCCGACCTATTTCGGCACCGTCCCCGGGATGGAGGGCGTCGGCGACGTGGTCCGGGTCGGCCCCGGCGTCACCGATCTGGCGGTGGGCGACCTGGTCGCGATCGCCGCCAAGGGCATGATGCAGCGCTACGTACTGGTCGACCGGGCCCGGGCCATCGCACTGCCACCGGACGCGGATCCCGGATACTGCACCAGCACCATCGCTTTCGGCACCGCCGAATACGCGCTGCACGATCTGGCCCGGCTGCGGCCCGGCGAGACCGTGCTGATCCACGGCGCCGCCGGCGGTGTCGGCACGGCCGCGATCCAGGTCGCCAAGGATCTGGGGGCGCGCATCATCGGCACCGCCTCCACCGACGAGCGCCGGGCCCACGTCCTCGCGCTCGGCGCCGATCACGCGATCGACTCGCGCTCACTGAATTTCGTCGACGATGTGCTCGCGCTGACCGGCGGCCGGGGTGTCGAGGTCGTCGTGAGCAGCGCGCCGGGGGAGATCCTGCGCCAGAACTTCAACGCCGTCGCCGAATTCGGCCGCATCGTCGAGGTGGGCAAGGCCGACATCTACACTGGCGGTCTGCTGGAGATGGCCAATTTCGACAAGAACGTGGCCTACTACTCGATGGATCTGGACCGGCTGGTCGCCGCCGACCCGCAGCGGCTGATCGCGCTGCTGCAACGGGTCTACGAGAAGGTGCTCGCCGGCACCTATACACCGCTGCACTACCGGATGTTCGAAACCGACGATGTGGCAAGCGCATTCGAGGAGACCATCCGCTCGACCGGCCTGAGCCGCATCGCCCTGCGGATGGATTCGCCGCTGCCCGCCGTGCGGCCGTCTCTGCCGCAGGTCGAGATCGACCCGGACGCAACCTATCTGATCACCGGTGGGTTCGGCGGCTTCGGAATGGCCATCGGGCGCTGGCTGACCCTGCGCGGGGCGCGGCGGCTGGTGCTGGTCGGCCGCCGCGGCGCGACCACCGAGGAGGCCCGCCGCCAGCTCGAGGCCTGGCACGCGACCGGTGTCGACGTGGTCCGGGAACTGGCCGACGTCGGCGACGCGGCGGCGGTCGCCGCGCTCGTCGGCCGCGCGCACACCGACGCGCATCCGCTGCGCGGGGTGTTCCACGCGGCCGGTTCGGTCGCCGACAATCGCTTGGCGGCCATGACATTCCAGGAACTGGACACCGTGTACCGGCCCAAGGTGCACGGCGCCCGGGTACTGCACGAGGCGGTGACGCGGGCCGGGATCCGGCCGGACATGTTCGTGCTCTGCTCCTCCGGCGGTTCGATGTACGGCATCTACGGCCAGTACAACTACTGCGCCGCCAATGTCGCGGTGGAGACCATGGCGCAGGAATGGGCGAAGGCCGGCGAGCGGGCGCTGTGCGTCGGCTGGGGTCATCTGTCCGGTGCGACCGGCGGTATGGCCGCCGACGAGACGGCGGTGAAATATCTCGACCTGGTCGGATTCGACCCGATCGATATGGCGGACGCCACCGCGTACCTGGAACAGACGCTGCGCCTGGGCATTTCGCGGGCGGGCATCATCCCCACCGACTGGGCCAAACTCACCGGCACCTTCCCGCAGCTGACCCGGACCGGCCGCACGATGGCACTGGCGCAGGTCTCCGCGAAGGACACCTCGGAACTGGCCCGGCTGCGGGCCGAGGTGGCCGCGATCGAGGAGGGCAAGCGCGGCACCTTCGTGGCCCGCAAGATGGCCGAGGAACTGGCCGTGGTGATGGGTGTCCCGGTCGAATCGATCGATATGACGGTCCCCGTGCCCGAACTCGGCCTGGATTCGCTGATGGCCGTGGAACTCGGCGCCCGGGTCACCAAAACCCTGGGCATCGACCTGATGTCGCTGCAGATGGGCCGATCGTTCAGCCTGGAGCAGGCCGGCCCGAAGGTGGCCGAACTGATCCTGGCCGCGGAATCCGCCAAGGGCGGATCACCGGATCCGGTCGCACCGATCACCGGGACCGCCCCGGCTCCGGAACCGGTCGGAGCCGCGTCGTGACCGCACGTCGTCGAAACGAGGTTGCGCCATGGTCGCTTTCGGCCTGATCGACGAATGGGATCCGGCGCCGGGCCGGTTGACCGGCTGGGTGGCGTCGCCGGAATCGGCGGCGCGTGCCCGGCTGGCGCCGGTCCACCCGGCCCCGCCCTCACATCAGCAGGAGCAGTATCTGCGCCTGGCCGCCCAGCACGCCGCGGCGGAGTTCCGGTACTCCGGCCTGTGCCTGGTAACCGCCGAGATCCCCACCGGCGATCTGGACCGGGCCGCGATGACCCGCGCCGTCAACGCATTCCTGTTGCGGCACGACACCTTCCGCACCTGGTTCCGCCTCGGTTCCGGCGGCGCGCTGGAACGCCATCTGGTCCCCGAGTCGGATGTGGATTTCGTCCCGGTCGAGTACGGCTGGGTCGACGATCCGGCCACCGTCCGCGACCACGTGCAGAAGACCACCCCCGGCCCCTTCGACTGGGACTGCTTCACCTTCGGCGTCATCGAGCGCGAGGGCTCGACCACGCTGTACCTCGCGGTCGACCACCTGCACACCGACGGCTTCGGCCAGTACCTGTCCGGATTCGACCTCGCCCTGCTCTACGCGCACGAGGTGTGGGACGAGACCCCGGAAACCCTTCACCCCGCGGCCCGCTACGTCGACTACTGCACGGCCGAACGCGCGTACACGGACCGGATGTCGCTCACCTCACCCGGGGTTCGCAAGTGGCTGGAGCTGATTCGGGGCAACGGCGGCACCCTGCCGTCGTTCCCGCTGGATCTCGGCCGGCGCACCGATATCTACAACCGCAGTGCCCATCGCACGGTGACCCTGTTCGACGAGGACACCGCCGCCCGCTTCGAGCGGCGGTGCCGCGCGAACGGCGCGGAATTCGTCGGCGGCGTCTTCGCCGCGGTGGCGCTGGCCGAACGCGAGATCGCCGACAGCGACTACTACTTCGGCATGACCCCGGTGACCACCCGCAGCACCGCCGCGGAACGCGCCTCGGTCGGCTGGTACGTGACGCTGCTGCCGGTGGCGTTCCCGCTCGGCCTCAGCACCTCCTTCGACCGGATCGTCAAGCGCGCGCAGCACGCCTACGAGAACGGGCTGCGCCTGACCACCACCTCGTTCCAACGGGTGGTCGAATTGCTGCCCGCCGATACCGATCTGGACCTGAACCCGGGCTGGGCCTGCCCGATGATCTCCTACGTCGACGCGCGGGAACTGCCCGGCAACGAATTCTTCGACATGGCATCGTGCGGGCTGTACACCAATCGCGCTGCCTCCGAACAGGTTCTGATCTGGATCAACCGCCTGGCGACCGGCACCACCCTGAGCGTCATCCACCCGGACACCCCGGTGGCGCACGACTCGGTGGCCCGCTACGTCACCCGGCTCGAAGCGGTCTTCGCCGCCGCCGCACGGGAGCAGCAGTCATGACGGGCCTCATCTTCCGCGATCCGGGCATCCCCGACGGCGAGAAATCCGTCTACACCGTCGGTTTCGGCGATCGGCCGCCCGCGCTGGACCTGGTCGGCATCACCGGCCACGACCGCGACGGCTACCTGTCGGTGGTCCAGTTGAGCGCGGGCGACTTCACCGTCACCGTCGAGCAGCAATTCCGGCGCACCGGCGACCATCTCCAGGCCGCCGGCTACCGAGCCGAAACCCGCTCGGGCACAACCGTGGTCAGCCGGGAGGAGGCGAACTTCCTCGGCACGGCCCACCTGCAGATCGGCGCCGGAATCGCCCCCTTCCCCGCCGGCCTCATGCCGCTCGCGGCCGGCCTGACCCTGTTGCGCGGCCTGGACCTCACCGAGGGCGCCGAGACGGATATCGCCCTGTGGCTGGCCTTCTCGGTCCACATCCCGGTGAGCGCCAAGGTCGAGCGGCGCACCGTCCTCGACGTCCCCCTGGGCCCGATCGACTGCTGGCAGGTCCGGCTGCGCCCCCGGCTCTCCGGCCTGAACGCCATGGTCGAGAAGATGCTCAGCGGCTTCCTCCCACCCGCGGTCGTGCACATCGAGGCGGCGGCCCCGCACCGCCTCGTACGGTGCGGCTTCCCGACCGGCCCGATGCCGTGGGATCCCCGCGGCGTCCTGGAATTGGTGAACTGAGCGCCGGTCCGCGCGATGCCGTGCGGGCCGCTCGGTGTGCAGATCACGACCGCCTGGTTAACTCTGCGTGATCCACGTTTCTCCGGTGGCCGCTGCCCCGCCGCAGTGCAATACTCCGAGGCGAACAACTTGCCCGGCGTCGCGCGAATTGTCTGTGGCGAACCGATTTTCGGGGCCTGAGGCCCGGCCGTCCAGAGGGTTGTGAATCATGGTTTTACCTGTGCTGGATGCCGCGCGCCTGGACCGCCTGATCGACCTGGTTATCGGCGCCGACCCACTGACCATCGCCGCTCAGGTGGTTCCCGATGTCGCGCACCTGCTGACCCCGCGCTCCAGCTTCGTGCACGCCGCGCTACTGGTCTTCCCCGACGACGAGCGAGATCTGGTGTCCGCGTTGGCGGGCCGGGGATTCCGCTGTTCGCTCCCGGTGCCCAGCACGATCGTCCGGGACCGGCTGCGGATCCGCAACGGGCTGACGGAGGCGCCGCCCGTCCACATCGTGCACGCCCATACGACCTTGGCGGACCGCACGATCCGGGAACTCGAGATCTTCGTGGCGCCGAGCGAGCTCACGGAAGCCGCGGCCCGGGAACGAGTCTCGGAAACCGAGAGCCATCTCGCCTTCGCCGCCGACCCGACCACCGACCGCGTCCGCGAACTGTGCGACGTCCTGTCGGGCGACGGCATGGTCCGCGACGGAGGCGGTTACAACCCCCACGAGAACACCACGACCCTCTACTTCCGCCGCCCGCGTCCCACCGGATACCTCTACCGCATCGAATTGCTGTGCTCCGGTTGGTATCCCGAGACCCTGGCCGATCACCTGGACGAGCAGCCGCTGGCGGCCGAGACCGCGTGATCGCGCGCGCATCACGCGCCGACGCGACCGAACGAATCCCGTTCAGGCTCCCTCGGATTCAGTGTGTCCCGCCGACGAGCGGCGCGGGAATGTCGAGCAGTTCGAGGACTGTGTCCGCCCGCGCGGCGACCCGCCGGCAGATCTCCGCACCCCGATCGGGTAGCCCGAGCACATCGGCGGCCCCGAGCAGATCGTGAGCCAGATACCAGCCCGCGTGCCCGGAAACCTCCTCGAGGCAGTGCAATTCGTAGAGGTCGGCGAGTACGTCCCGTCGCGGCCCGGACACCGTGGCGCCGAGCCATTCCTCGCGCAGGATGCGCGCGGTGAGCCCGCCCGCATGAGCTTCGCCGAGCCGCTGCGCGAGTTCGGTGTGCCGGTTCCAGTTGTCGAACATGATCGCCGCGCCGCCACCGGTGTCCGCGAGCCGGTGCACGAGTTCGGTGCGCAACAGATCCTCCCGCCGCCACAGCAGTCCGGCCCACTCGTCCGGCCACGAGTCGGGTTGCGGCGCGGCATATTCCACACCGTTGACGATGGACCACGCCGCGTCGATCAGGATGAGCCGGTTGTCACCGCCCGCCGTCGCGAAGGCCGTGGTGAGCGCCTGGAAATCCACGAACCGGTTGTCGGAGAAGAAACCCGGCGCCCCGGCGCTCGAGCGGGACCGCGCGACCGCGGCGTCGGCGAGGGTGACGGCGGTGACCTTGTGCAACGACAGCCGGCGCATATCCGCGCCCGAAAGACCCGGCCCCGTCCCGTCTCCGGGCGAGACACGCCAGGATTCGGCGGTGGTGCGCCGGGCGATCGTCGTGGCAGCCAGCGCCCCGGCCGCGGCGACCGACAACAACCGCTGCTGATTGAGATGTTCCAGCGCGAGCCGTTCACCGCCGAACCGGTCGAGCGTGCGCCGCACCCGGGCATGCGTGATCGCCCGCGCCACCGCCGCCCGCGCGACCGCCCCGACCCCGGTGGTGACCGCGCCCCAGGAGAACCGGCTCATGCTCACACTGCGCCGGGTGCGCTCGTCCGGTCCACCCAGCGGATCGTGGAACGCCCCATCGGCGGCGATGGCGGCGCCGTCACGCAACCAGCGCGAGTACGGCACCCGGACCTCCTCGAAGCGCACGGTGGCATAGTCGACCGGCAACAACGCGGTGCGCGAACGAGATTCGATCACGACCCCCGGCAACGGACCGTGCTCATCGCGCAGCGCGACCAGGAACAGCGCGGTCCCCCGATCCACGCCACCGACCCGCAGCCGCGCGCTGACCACACCCAGCCGGGCGATCCCGTCCGCGCCGACGTTGATCGGATGTTTCGCGGCATCCGCATCCGGCGTGCGCAGGACGAACGTGCCGGCGGCCGGATCGTAAACCGCCTCGGTACGAACACCCGAACTGCTGTTCCCCCGGCCCTTTTCGGTCATCAACGCGGCACCGACACACTCCGCCGAAGCCAGCGCGGCCACATCGGCCGGATCTGCGCCCTGATCGAGCGCATTGCCGATGGTCATGCAGTGATGCAGGAACATGACATGAAACAACCGAGGATCGGTGACAGCGCTGAGTTCCAGCACCGCCCGCAACGTGTCGTGATCCGCCAGCAGCGGACGATCCCCGAGACCGGCCTGCACCCTGCGCAACGCGGCATACAGTGCGGCGTAATCGTTCTCGTCCGCCGCCGGGCCGGTGAACAATTCGACGAGACTGTCGATCGATGCGGTCATGGCCGATCCTCGCTGTCCTGTGGCCGGACCCCGGTCAACCACTGGCGAATCGTCGCCGCGAGTTGCTCGGTGTGCCCGGTCAGCATCGTGAAATGGTCACCCGCAACCGCCGCCGCCGTATGCGGCAGCCGCCAGGTGGTCGGAACGATCCCGTCCGCGCCGGGCAGCGGATCCACCGCACTGACGAGCAGAGTGGCGGTACCCACGGGCGGAGGCGTCCACCCCGCCAGCAACCGGAGATAACCCCCTGCGGCGCTCAGCCTTTCGTCACCGATCCCCGCCGCCCCGAACAGATCCTGTACAACGGCCCGGGACAGTATCCTCGGCAGCAACTGCGCCTGCACGATCTCGTCCGGCCAGAAGGTGTCCAGCAGGATCACCCCGTCGGCCGGCCTGCCGAGCTGCTCGAGCCGCGCGGCAACCGCATGCGCGATCAGCCCGCCGGACGAATGTCCGCACAGCACCAGCGGATGCGTTCCGCGATGCCTCGCCAGCGCGGCCGCGTGCGCCGCGGTCAGTGCGTCGAGGTCGGCGGGCAGCGCGCCGGCATCGGCGAAACCCGGCTCCGGTACGGCCAGTGTGGTCACGGCGTCACCGAATTCGGCTGCCAGCGCGGCATATTCGTGCGGTCCCGCACTCGGCAGCACCGAGGGGAAGCAGACCAGTACAGGCGGCACCTGCGGGGATGCCAGCACGGGCCGCTCCAGCGGGGATGCCAGCACGGGCCGCTCCAGCGGGGATGCCGGTACGGGCCGCTCCTGCGGGGATGCCAGCACGGGCCGTTCCTGCACGACTCCCAACTCAGGCCGCTCCGGTGCGGCTCCCAACGTGGGCCGTGTCTGCGCGGCTCCCAACACGGGCCGTGTCTGCGCGGCTCCCAACACGGGCTGCGCCTGCGCGGCTCCCAGCACCAGCGGTTCGGGCGCGTGTTCGGCGGCCGTGGCGGCCGGGAACGCCGGACGCAGCCGTGACGCCGCGGCGATCAAATCGGCGGCGACGTCACCACGGTCCGCTCGACATGCCTGCCGGACCAGGGCTTCGAGAGCGCCGGGCTGCTCGGTGCGGGTCGGCGACCGGTCCGGAATCGCGGTCAGATACGCGGCAAGCCGGCGTGGGGTCGGGTGATCGAATACAACGGCAGCAGGCAGCGAGCGGTGCAGTTCACGCGCCAGCCGACCGCGCAGTTCCACTGCGGCAACAGAATTCGCGCCAAGCGCGATGAACGCGTCATCGGGCCCGACCTCCGCCTCATCCGAGTATCCGAGAATCGCGGCGGTATGGCGGCGTATCAGCTCCAGCAGCGCGGCTCCGCTCAGCAGCACCGGTGTTTCCGGAGCCGGTCCGGTGTGCGGGGACGAATAAGCCGGGAGGCCATCGACCGGGCTCGACACCGCATCGGTACCCCGCAACGCCTGCGCCACAGGGCGAATGCCGACCGGCTCAGCATGCGGGGACGCATATGCAGCGGAGCGACCATCACCCCGGACCGGTACCGCCTCGATATCCGACAGCGCTTGCGCCACAGGGCGAATGCCGACTGGTTCGGCCTGCGGGGACACATATTCGGCCGGGCCGCCGTTGTCTCGGTCCGCCACCATGTCGGCGGCCGACAGTGCGTGCGTCACAGGGTGATTGCCGACCGATTCGGCCCGTGACGGTGATTGCACGGCGACATAGCCTTGTCGATGCATTTGCTGGGGTGTGCTCGGACCGGCCCAATACCGTTGGCGTTGGAACGGGTAGGTCGGCAGTTCGATGCGGCGGGCCGGGCGGCCGGGGAACCGGGATCGCCAGTCGACCGGACTGCCGTTCACGAAAGCCTCTGCGGCCGAGAGGAGTACGCGCCGAGAGTCGCCCTCGCCACGGCGCAGGGTGCCCACCGCGGTCGCCGGGAGTCCGGCCGCCTCGGCGGTTTCCAGGATCGACTGGGTCAGCACGGGATGCGGGCTGATCTCGATGAAGTCGTTGTACCCCGCGTCGAGCAATCGGTCCACCGCGCGCCGGAATTCGACCGGATTGCGCAGGTTCCGGTACCAGTAGTCCGCGGTGAGTTCACTCGTGTCGATCGGCTGGGCCAGAACCGAGGAGTAGAACGCGAGCAGCGCTGTGCGGGGGGTGAATTCGCCGAGTTCCGCGAGCAGCAGTTCCTCGATTCGCGCCACATCGGCACAGTGCGAGGCGTAGTCCACGGGCAGCACGGCGGTACGCACCCCGGCCACGTCCAGCTCGGCGACGAGCGCGGCCACCGCGTCGGCACTACCGGAGACGACGGTCGACCGCGGGCCGTTGTCCGCGGCGAGCGACAGCGCGCCACGGTACCCCGTCAGACGGGTGTCGAGTTCGGCCGCCGACAGCGCGACCGCCGCCATCCGCCCACCGGTCAGCCGAGCCACCGCCTTCGCCCGCCGCGCCACGATGCGGGCGGCGTCGTCGAGCGGAATCGCCCCGCATACAACGGCAGCGGCGATCTCACCCTGACTGTGCCCGACCACCGCATCGGGCCGGACACCCAGCGACGCCCACACCTCGGTGAGCCCCATCATCATGGTGAACAGGGCCGTCTGCGCGACCTCCACCCGATCCAGCGAGGGCGCATCGGACTGCCCGGCGAGTACGGCCCGGGTCGACCATTCGGTGTGCGGGGCCAGCGCCTGCTCGCACGCATCCACCGCGCGGGCGAAGACTTCCGACTCCCGCAGAAGATCCGCGCCCATCCCCTCCCACTGCGAACCCTGGCCCGGATAGACGAAGACGGTCCGCACGTCGGATCGGGCCACACCGGCCACCGTATCCGGCGAGGCAGCGTCGCCCGCGATATCCCGCAGTCCGGCAACGAGTTCCGCGCGATCACGAGCCACGATCACCGCGCGCTGCTCGAACAGCGCCCGCGAGTGCACCAGCGCACGGCCCGCCTCGGCCCGGTCGGCGGACCCCGCCGTCGCCATGAGCCGAATCGCATTCCGGCGCAATGCCGATGGATCACGAGCCGACAGCACCCACGGCACCGCGACCGAATCCGGCGCGGGCACGGGATCGGAAGCAGTGGCAGCAATGACCTGTCCGGCGTCGTCGGCCGCGGTGTCGACTCCGGCGGTGGCAACCGAAAAACCGGTGGCGGGAGCAGCGGGCGGCTCCGCCAGGATCACATGCGCATTGGTGCCGCCGATGCCGAACGCCGACACTCCGGCCCGCCGCACTCGATTCGAGCGCGGCCACGGTACTGGATCGGCCGCGGGCCGTATCTCGCGCGCCACCGAGCCGTACGACGGCGTTCGATCCGGTTCGACGTGCAACGTCGCGGGCAGTACGTCGTGCCGCAGCGCCAGAATCGTTTTCAGCACGCCGACCAGGCCCGCGGCGGCCTGGGTGTGCCCGACGTTCGATTTGACCGATCCGACCCACAACGGCTCCGGCGCGGCATGAATGCCGTAGACCGCTTGCAGCGCTTCGGCTTCGATGCGGTCGCCGAGCGGAGTGCCGGTGCCGTGGGCCTCGACCGCGTCGACGAGGTCGGCGGACAGACCGGCATCGGCCAGCGCGGCGCGCAGTACCGATTGTTGGGCGATCCCGTTCGGTGCGGTGAGCCCGTTGCTCGCGCCGTCGGAGTTCATCGCCGAACCCGCCACCACCGCGAGCACCGGCAGCCCGTCGGCCAGCGCACGCGATCCGCGGGTCACCACCAGTGCCCCGACCCCCTCACCCCAGGCGGCGCCGTCCGCACCGGCGGCGAAGGCCTTGCACCGGCCGTCGGGGGCGAGCGCACCCTGTTCGGTGAAGTCCACGAACGACGCCGGTGTGGCCATCACCGTCGCCGCCGCGACCACCGCCACCGCGCATTCGCCGCGGCGCAGCGACTGTGCCGCGAGATGCAGGGCGACCAACGCGGAGGAACAGGCGGTGTCCACCGTCAGCGCGGGACCGAAAAGGCCGAGGGAGTAGGAGATCCGGCCGGAGGCCACGGCCGAGGCGTTGCCGGTCAGCAGCAGCCCGTCGAATCGTTCCGGTGCCTCGGTCAGTCGCGGAGCGTAGTCCGACGCCATCTGGCCGACGAAAACTCCGGTGTCCGAACCGCGCAGCGTGTGCGGGTCGATTCCCGCGCGTTCCAGCGCCTCCCAGCTCGTCTCCAGCAACAGCCGCTGCTGCGGGTCCATTCCGATCGCCTCGCGCGGCGAGATCCCGAAGAAACGGGCGTCGAAATCCGCTGCCCCGGTGAGGAAATGGCCGTGCCGGGTCCCGGAGCGTCCGGGTACGCCCGGATCCGGATCCGCGAGTCGTGCCAGATCCCATCCCCGGTCGTCCGGAAACGGACCGACGGTCTCGCCACGCTCGATCAGCAACTGCCACAGCTGTTCCGGCGACTCGATGCCGCCGGGCAGTCGGCAGGCGGTCCCCACGATCACGATCGGATCGCCGATATCCGCGGGCGGGAGCGCGGGGACCGGCAACTGATCCCGCGCACGTCCGCTCGCCAGGTCCACCAGATGACGGGCCAGCGCATCCGGTGTCGAATGGTCGAAGGCCACGGTGGTGGGCACGGCGAACCCGGTGGCCTGCGACAGCGCCAGAGCCAGGCGCACCGCACCCAGCGAATCCACACCCAGCTCACGAAATGCACTGCGCCCGTCGATATTTCCGGGATCATCGAGAATGTCCGTCAGACACCGCGCGACCGTCGCACGCGCGGCCCGTAGGTGATCGGCCCCGGGTAGTGCCGCCCAAACCGGTGCGGCGGTGGCTGATTCGGCCGGATGGTCGGCCAGCAGACGCGCGAGCCGGCCGCGCGCGATCTTGCCGGTGGGGGTGACCGGAACCTCGGGGACGAGGACGAGTTCCACGGGCAGTTTGTATTCGGCGACACCCTTGGTCAGCAGGTGGGCGCGCACGGTCGCGAGATCGATGTGCCGACCCGGACGGGTCGCGGCGACCAGGCAGGGGTAATGCCCCAGCCGGGGATCGGGCCGGCCGGCGACGGCCGCGGCCGCCAGCTGCGGCAGATCGCTGACCAGTTCCTCGATTTCGGACGCGGCGAATTTCACCCCGCCCACGTTGATCACCTCGGCGTCGCGTCCCCGGTAACCGATGGTGCCGTCGGCGTTCTCGGCGGCCAGATCACCGGTGCGCAGCCAGCCGTCGGCGGTGAACGCCGCGGCGGTGCCCTCGGGATCACCCAGATAGCCCCGGAACAGATGCGGTCCGCGATACTGGAATTCGCCGACCTCACCGACCCCGCATCGGTTCCCGTCGGCGCGCACGATGCGAGCGTCGTTGCCCGACAACGGACGTCCGATACTGTTCGCAGCGACCTCAGGCGGATCCTGCGCGCGAGTGACGGTGCCCGCGCCGAGTTCGGACATCCCCCACTGCACGATCGTCGTGGCCCCGGTCAGCCGCCGCACGTCCGCGACGAGGGTGGCCGGTACCGCCGCACCGCCGGTGCGCACCTCGCGCAACGGCAGCGGGCCGGTCGCCGGATCGTCGCAGCGCTGCACCACATCTCGCAGCTGAGCGGGCACCGCGAACAGCACGTTCGCGCCGGTGCCGCGGACCAGATCCGCCAATGCGGCGGCGTCCCACCTCGGCAGCAGCGCCTGCCGGCCGCCGGTGAGCAGCGACAGGTGCACCGACAGCAGACCGAACAGATGGGTGAACGGACTGGCACTGACCAGGATGTCGCTGCCGCGCGCACCACCGTCCCGTACGACCGCCGCCGCGTTCGCCAGCAACGTACCGTGGCTGTGCAGACACAACTTCGGCCGGCCGGAGGTGGTGCCGGAGGACGGCAGCACGACGAACGGCATATCCGGATCCAGCTGTGCGGGCCGCGGCGAGGCGCCTCGATGCTCGTGCAGCAGCGCCGCGAACGAGCCGGCGCCGGTCGCACCCACGACCACGACCCGGACCCGGGTATCGAATACGGCCTGGGACAACCGGCGCTGCTCCCCCACGACGAGCAGTCGCGCGCCGGCGCGGCCCAGTAGCGCCAGCAGGTCCCGCTCGCCGTAGGCGGCATGCACCGGCAACATCACCGCACCGAGTTCGGCCACCGCGATGTGGGTCAGCAGGAACTCCCACGAATTCGGCAACTGGACCGCCACCACATCACCCACGCCGACCCCGAGCTGCTGCAAACCCGTTGCGAGCGCGCGGGATTCGGCATGCCACTGTACCCAGGTGCGTTCCTCGCCGCCGTCGGTGACCGCGGGCGCGTCGCCGAATGTCGCGACGGCCGTGGCGAGGACGTCCGCCAGCGTGTGTTCGCGGGCACGGTCCGTGCCCTCCGATGCCGAGTAGTCGTCGACGGATATCGTCATGTGCGGCATACCTTCCGGTCGGTCGTTCACCGAAGGGCGCGGTCGGCCCGCCGCCGCGCACACAGCAGGCTACCGTCCAGCGGCAGACCGGCGACCGAGACCAGCTCGAAACCCGTCTCGGCCAACAGCTTTTCGTAATGATCGGCGCTGCGCTCCCGGCCACCGACATTGCAGAGCATGTGCAGATCCCACGCCACCGCCAGCGAACGGGTGTCGTCCTCGGGCAGCAGCCGCTCCACGATCAGCAACTGCGCGCCGGGCCGGATACTCGCCGCGCAGTGCCGCAGAATCGTCCGGCACTGTTCGTCGTCCCAGTCGTGCAGGACCCGCGACAGCAGATAGACGTCCCCGCCCGCAGGGACGGATCGGGTGAAATCGCCCGCGACGACCTCGCATCGCCCGGCGAGCCCGTTGCCCGCCAGATGGTCCCGGGCCCGGTCCAGTACGTTCGCCCGCTCCACGAGCACCCCGCGCAGATGGGCGTGCCGGCGCAGGATCCGGCTCAGCAGTTCGCCGTTGCCGCCCGCCACATCCACCACGACCGCGGCGGCGGAGAAGTCGGCCAGCTCGGCGATCGGCTCGAACATCGGCGCCGAGGCCGCCATCGCCGCGTCGAAAAGACCCGCCAGGGACGGATTCTCGGCGAAATGATCGAAATGTCCGCGGCCGAAGACGGTTTCGAAACCCTCACGCCCGGTGCGGACCGCATGCCCCAGCGCTTCGAAGGAGGTGTAGAACGGTCCGCCGTAGAGCAACGCCAGCGGGCGCAGCGAGTGCGGGGCCGCAGTCCGCAGCGAATCCCCCAGCGGCGTCAGCACATAGCCGCCGCCGGCGAATTCCACGACTCCCAGCGAGGCGAGGTAGCGCAACAACCGACCGAGCCCGGCCCGATCGACGCCCAACCGGTCCGCGAGCTCGTCCGCCGACCCGGATGCCCCGCTCCGCACGGCCGCCGCAATCGCGTCCGCGACACCCAATTCCGCGGCCACCGCGATGGCCTGGGTGGTCCACGCGCCGGTCATCAACTCCAGCAACCGCTTCGCCGGCTCGTACTTCCCGGTCGACCCGTGCGACAACAGCGCCGCGACCCGCCGGCCGCGCAGCCGGAGCACCAGCCGCCGATACCCACGCCACCCGATCCGCCCCCGGAAGTACAGCGCCGTCCGATCCGCACCCGGATCGTAGCCACCCCCGTCGGCGACCAGCCCGCCCTCCTCGATCAGCAACGCACGCAACCCGGCCACCAGCACATCATCCGCCGCGTCGACCCCCAGCGCGAGATGGAACTCGTTGCGCTCCAGGCGCTCCCGTTCGGCCAGCTCGGTGAATTCGGCCCCCGGAACCACCGAGAACACCTCGATCTCGCGGGCGCCGCCGTCCGCCACGGGTATCCGGCCATGCACCACCCCGACCTCCGGGACACCCACCCCGTACCGCTCGGCGAGCCGATCACGCACCACGACACCCGCTGCCACGTCAGCGATCTCCAGGCCCGCGGCCCGCAGATCCTCGGCCAACTCCGCGGCCGCCGTGGTGAACACGAACACCGCGGCGCACACGGATGTACAGTGTGCCGCGACCGCCGCGCGCCGATCGGCGGTCAGCCGCGGAGCCAGACCGGCGAGGACGGTGTCCACGTCGAAATCGGCCATCACGGAAAGACATTCGTCGATCACGTCGGCGTCGGCCCGTTCGAGCCCTCGCGCCCACTGCCCCATCACCATGTCACTCCTCGCGGCTACACCGGCAGATGATCATCGGCGCACTGCCGCGTGGACAACATCCGGCGACCGCCCGGTTATCGCGCAATGGCCAATTGGATAGTCGAATCGACCCCGATACACCCCCCGGCTGGGCGGTGCTCGCCGGGCCGTGGCCGTGCGCCTGACGGGTTCGCGGACGAGCGGGCCGAAGCCGGTCGGCCGCAGGCCCGTTCGCGACCCAGGTCCGAGCGGGATTGTCGGCGGTGGTCCGTAGACTGGTCGATATGCTCGTCTCGCGCACCGGTTCCGCACTGTCATGAAGTTCGTGGTGTGGCCCGCCGGGAAGCCGGTGCCCCAGCGGCGCGATACGGTCTTCCTGATCCGTTCGGACTGGGACGACTGGTTCAAGTACGAAACCCTCTTCGACGCACAATATGTCGATCACCACGGTGAGATCGTTCCGATCGGCGGCACGAAGATCGGCAGATTCGGTCTCCAACCCGCGCGCGCGTCGGACGTCCGCGACGGGCACGTCGGCCGGGGACACCGGTCTCCGAATCCGCCGCAGCAGTTCGACGTACTGGGGACGAAATACTTCTCGCTGGGGCAGGACCCGTCGTTCTACGAGACGCTGACCTCGCTCGGGGACAGCTTCCGCGAGGAATTCCTCACCGCGCTGCGCGATCTGGCCTACGACCCGGAGTTGCTCGCACGCGCGGAAGCCGAAGAGGTCACCAGGGTTTCACTGCTGCGCGACGTACCGCTGCCGACCGCGCGGGGCCAGTTCGCGCGATTGGCACGCGGCGGAGTCCGATTGACGCCCTACCGTTTTCCGCTGCAGGTCGGCTCCGAGGCGACCTCGATCATCCGTCTCGACGTGCAGGTCGTGCCGGATTCCCGGCCCCCGACCAACATTCAGGTCCTGATCGGACGCAACGGGGTCGGCAAGAGCACCTACCTCAACAATCTCGCCACCGCGCTGGTGGACGGCTCCGACAGCGCCGACGACGCGCTCGACGATGTGCGCGAACAACTGTCGAACGTCGTGTCGGTGTCGTTCAGCGCCTTCGACTCGTTCGAGCCGATCACCGTCCCCCAGGACCGGACCAAGGGCCTGAGCTACCACTACGTCGGGTTGAAGAAGATCGGCGCACGCAACCAGGAGCCGACGGCCACCAAGGACCCCCGCGCGCTCTCCAACGAGATGGCCCGCTCGGCCAGATCCTGCCTGATCGGAGCCCGCCGGACACGCTGGCGGCAGGCGCTGACCCTGCTCGAATCGGATCCCATTTTCGCCGAGGCCGAATTGTCGCAACTCGTCGGCAGCGACAGTCACGACGAGAAGATCCTCTCCTCGCTCTCGCGGACCTTCCGTCGTTTCAGCTCCGGCCACAAGATCGTGCTGCTGACCATCACCCGGCTGGTGGAGACCGTGGAGGAGAAAAGCCTGGTCCTGCTCGACGAACCCGAGGCGCACCTGCATCCGCCGTTGCTGTCGGCCTTCGTCCGCACCCTCAGCGATCTGCTCGCCCACCGCAACGGAATAGCGGTGATCGCCACCCACTCCCCGGTCGTATTGCAGGAGGTCCCGCGGTCGTGCGTGTGGCGGCTGCGCCGCAGCGGCCACGAGGCCACCGTCGAACAATTACGACTGGAGACGTTCGCGGAAAATGTCGGCACACTCACCGACGACGTCTTCGGCCTGGAAGTCACCGCCACCGGATTCCACAAGATGCTCGCCGAGGCCGCCCTGCAATATCGCACCTACGACCAGGCGCTGGCATCGTTCGGCGGGCAACTCGGCGCCGAGGGCCGGGCGATCTTGCGGGCGATGATCGACGTGGCGGGTGCGGCGCGTGTGGAGCGTTGAGCCACCCACTTTCACCGTCGCCGAAACCGCGGCCCTGTGCGTCCGGGGAATCAACAATCGCATGCTCGCCGACCGGGTGCGCGCGGCACGAGAGGTGCTGACGGCGAACAGCGAACGACTGCGACAGGCCGCCGTCGACAATTCGATGCACACCCTCACCGAACATTCCTGCCCACTCGGCCAGGGATTGTCGGCCAAGAACATGGAATGGCTCTACACCTCCCAATTGGCCCGGCAGGGCCGACCCGCCCGCGCGCACTATGACAGCATCCTGCGCGCGGCCCTGCACGGCCTGTGCAGCTATTGCCAGTACGGCGCCGCGAAAACCCTCGACCACGTCGTACCGAAAAGCAGGGTCCCCGCCCTGGCGATAGATCCGTGGAACCTCGTCCCCTGTTGCGGAGACTGCAACCACACCCTGGGCAATGCCCATTCGGACCAACCCGGCGAACAACTGCTCCACCCGTACGCCATGCCCCCCACCGGCCGCTGGCTGTTCGCCCGAGTACGCGAACAGATCCCGGTGACGGTCGAATTCCGCGCCGAACCCGCCCCGAGCCTGACCACGCTGCTCCAACAACGAATCCGCCACCAATTCGAGGCCCTCAAACTGGGCGCGTATTTCGCCCGAGTGGTCGCCCAGCAACTCACCACCACCAGCCGAATCCTGCTCCGGCACTGGACCGCCGCCGACCACCAAACCGTCCGCACCTACCTACGCGAACTGGCCGAACAGGAAGCCCTCCTGGACGTCAACGGCCGCCGAGCCGTCGTCTACGAAGCACTCGCCGACAGCGACTGGTACTGCCACACCGGATTTCGCGGCTGAACCACATCATTCCCGGGAATCGTAGGTCCGATGACTGCGCTCGATCTCCTGATTGTGCTCGACGGCCCATTCCGCCAGCGTCACAGCGGGTTCGATCAGCGTGCGCCCCATTTCGGTGAGTTCGTATTCGACCCGGGGCGGCACCTCCGCGAACACCGTGCGCCCGACCAGCCCGTCCCGCTCCAGATGCCGCAACGTCAGGGTCAACATGCGCTGAGAGATGCCGGGGATACGTTCCCGGAGGATGCCGAACCGCATCCGTTCACCGTGCAGCGTCGCCACCACGAGCAAGGTCCACTTGTCACCGATGCGATCGAGGATGCCCCGAATGGCGCGTCCACCGTCACCACGGATCAGGCAGGTCTTCTCGTACTTCGACATCGCCGCTCCTGGCATCCGGTATCACGGGTGTGCCTTTTGCAGACCCCTCGACAGTGACCCATGATGACCCTACGCACAAATCGAAACCATTGGAGGTCACGGTGGTCATCGCGTACTGGATAGTCGCCGCACTACTGGCACTGTTCTACCTCTATGCCGGCGGCAGGAAGGTCACCCAGAGCAAGGAACAACTCGCCCCGATGATGGGCTGGGTGGACACCATCCCGATGCCGTTCGTCCGCCTGGTGGGCGCGGTGGAAATCCTCGGCGCCGCCGGCCTGATCCTCCCACCCGCAACCGGCATCGCCCCGGTCCTGGCGATCATCGCCGCAATCGGCTTCGCAATCCTCCAGGTCCTCGCCGCCGCACTCCACCTCTCCCGCGGCGAAGTGAACAACACCGGCCTCAACGCCGCCCTCATCATCCTCGCCGCAGTCGCGGCATGGCTCGCCACGGCGTTCTGACGGGGCGTGCGTACCGCGGTGCCTGAGCACGCCGATCCGCACGGGCCGGCGCGAACGTCGTAACCCTCACCCGATACCCAGGGGTGAGTGCGACGCCCGGAATCACCCTGGAGCGGGATGGACCCGATCCGATTGCGCGCGATGCAATTTCGCCATGACCACACGTGTTCCCAGTCGGCAGTGGGTGTTCGCGGCGCTTGCGCTCGTCCTGGTGTCCGTGTCCGCCGCCGGATGCGGTGCGGCACCGGATCCGTCGCACTCGCAGCCCAACGGTCCTGGACAGCTCATCGGGGCCGAGCACCTGCGCACCTACTCCGCCGACGAGGTCCGGACCGAACTGACCGGCAATGGATTCGATCCCGGCACAACGCGATTCGGGGTCGACACCTATCGGCTGCGGTACCGCACAACCGATCCCGGTGGGCACGAGACGACGGCGACCGGCTTGCTCGCGCTACCGCGGACCGCTGATCACGAGCTGTCGACGGTGGCGTACGAGCACGGCACCCAGGCCACCGCGGCGGAGGCTCCGTCGACCGCGGCGGACGGCGGTGACGTCGCGGCCGTACTCACCTATGCTTCCGCCGGATTCGCGAGCGCCGCAACCGATTACCTCGGGCTGGGGCTCGGCCCGGGACCGCACCCCTATCTGGACGTACCGTCGGAGACCACGGCGACGGTGGACATGCTGCGGGCCGCCCGCAGCGAGGCCGCGGCGCTGAATCGGCAACTGCGCGAACAGGTCTACATCACCGGCTTCTCGCAGGGCGGGCCCGCAGCCATGAGTGTGGCGCGGGCGTTGCAGGACGGTTCCGGCACCGGTTGGCGCGCCGCCGCGGTCGCGGCGATCAGCGGCCCGTTCGCGTTGCGGACCGCCGAGATTCCGGCCGTGTTCGACCGCACTCTGGACCCGGCCTCGTCGGGCTTCTACGCCGCATACCTCCTGGTGTCCTGGAATCGCCTGCACCAGCTGTATCGCTCGCCGAGCGAGGTGTTCCAGCCGCCCTACGACGGCACCATGGAGCAATTGCTGGACGGCTCGCACACCGACGACGAACTCCATCGGGGCTTCCCGGACGGCTTCGACCGGTTGCTCACCCCGCACGCCGTGGACATGCTGCAGCATCCCACCGGTTCGCTGGCCGACGCACTGCGGGTCGCCGACGGCACCTGCAGCGGCTGGACCCCGCACCTGCCCATCCGGCTGTACATCGGCGAGAAGGACACCGATGTCGCGACCGCCGACAGCGCGCAATGCCGCGCCGCCTTCGGGCAACTCGGTGTCGACACCCCGATCGTCGATCTCGGCCCCCTCGACCACAGCGGCTCGGGTGTCGCCGGCACCGCCCAGGCCGTGCGGTGGTTCACCGAACTCGATACCACGCAATGACGCCGCCGCCGGTGTCGCACCGACACCGGTTTCCCCCGGGCTAAACGCCGATGTCACGATCATGCGGTGTCATCTGCCGCCCCGCCGCCCCCGTCCGACCACGACACCCCGACGCCGGATCCACCCGCGCGAGCCGTCGTCGACTGCGCGGTCTACGTCGACGGTGCCCGCCTGCCGGGCTCGTTCACCCCGCAGGCCGCGCTGGCGGAGGTCCGCGAACGCGGCGCCGGATTCGTCTGGCTGGGCCTGCACGAACCCGACGAGCAGCAGATGACCGAGATCGCCGGCATCTACGGACTGCACCCGCTCGCCGCCGAGGACGCGGTCCGCCCCCGGCAGCGGCCGAAGCTGGAACGCTACGACGACACCCTGGTCGTGGTCATGCGCACCGTCACCCACGTCGAACACGATATGCACACCGTCAGCGAGATCGTCCTGACCGGCCAGATCCTGATCTTCGTCGCCCCCGATTTCGTCATCGCGGTCCGGCACGGCGAACACTCCGGCCTGTCGGGAGCACGCCGAGCGCTGGAAGCCGACCCCGAACGCCTACGCCGGGGCCCCGGCGCGGTCCTGCACGCCATCGCCGACTACGTAGTCGACTCCTACATCGACGTAGCCCAGGCAGTCGAACAGGACGTGGACGCGATGGAGGAAGAGATCTTCACCCCCGGCACCACCATGCCGATCGAACCGATCTATCAACTCAAACGCGAAATCGTCGAAATGCGACGAGCAGTAGCCCCTTTCGCCCTCCCATTGCAGATGCTGACCCAGAAGGAAATGCCCCTGTCCAAGGAGGTCCGCCGCTACCTGCGCGACGTCGCCGACCACCACACCATGGTCACCGAGCAGATCACCGTCTTCGACGAATCCCTGAGCGCGATGATCGGCGCCGCCCTCGCCAAAACCGCCGTACAACAGAACACCGATATGCGAAAAATCTCCGCCCTGGTCGCCATGGCCGCCGTCCCCACGATGATCGCCGGCATCTACGGCATGAACTTCGACCACATGCCCGAACTACGCCAGGTCTGGGGCTACCCGGTCGTACTCACGGTAATGGTCGTCCTGTGCGCCGCACTCCTGGTGCTCTTCCGACGCAGCAAATGGCTCTGATGCGAGCGGATGGCCGGCCGTTCACAGCAGATCGCGGAGGATGCGTCCGATTCGGTTCATGTTCTCGGGGCGGTCGAAATCTCCGTGGGCGCAGTCGATCTCGAAGACGTCTATGCGGCCGGTGAGGTGGGGGCGCCAGGCGGTCTCGAATTCGGTTGTGATGTCGTCGATTCGGGTGTCGTCGCTGTCGATGGTGCCGCCGAATATCGTCATGTCGCCTTCGTGGCGCGGGGAGGTGCAGCCCTGGAGGAGGGTGCTGTTGTTGATGAGGACCTTTGTCGCGCGTTCGGCGAGTTCTCGTACCACCTCGGATTCGAGTTGTTCGCCGAATCTGTCTTCGGCCCAGGCTCGGATGCCTGCCAGGGCGTCGTCCTCGGAGACGTCGGGTTGTTCGTCCATCGGGACCACGGGTTTGCTGTCCACGATGCCGAGGAAGCCGATCTGCTTGCCGCGCTGGGCGAGTCGGTGGGCGAGGGTGTGCGCGAGGATTCCGCCGTACGACCAGCCGAGCAGGTGGTACGGACCGTCCGGCTGGGTGGTGAGGATCCGGTCGGTGTAGTCGTCGATCATCTCCTCGAACGAGCCGGCCGGTGGGCCGTCGGCCAGGCCGCGGGATTGGATCGCGTAGATCGGGTGGTCGGGCAGGTGGGGGCCGAGCTGGCGGTAGAACCAGCCGAGGCCGCCGCCGGGGTGCAGGCACCACAACGGGTTTGCGGAACCGGTGTCCTTCAGGATCAGGATCGGATCGAAATCCGTGCTCGACGGCGCCGCGTCGTCGAGGCGGGGGGACAGCTGGGCGACGGTCGGGGCGTCGAAGATGACCCGGACCGGTATCTCGACTCCCAGGGCCGCCCGGATCTTGCTGGTGAGGCGGGTCGCGAGCAGGGAATGGCCGCCCAGGACGAAGAAGTCGTCGTCGATGCCGACCCGGTCCAGGCCGAGGATCTCGGCGAACAGCTCGGTCAGGACGCGTTCGCGTTCGTCGGTCGGTGGCAGATAGGTGACCGCGGAGGCGAATTCGGGATCCGGTAGGCCCTTGCGATCCAATTTGCCGCTCGCGGTGAGCGGTACGGCGTCGATGACCATCACGACCGCCGGGACCATGTAGTCGGGCAGGCGGCGGCCGACCCAGCGGCGTATCTCGGCGGCGAGCAGTCCGGCCTGTGGATCGTTGGCGTGGGAACGGGGTTCGCCCACAAGGGTTTCCGGGAGGTAGACGTCGGTCAGGGGGCGGCCGTCGGTGGTGGCCGCGTCGACGAAGATCGCGTCCATGTGGCCCGGTTCGGACGACCAGGTCACGGCGGTGATGTAGCCGGACTGCTGTCCGAGGCGGTGCAGGTCCTCGGGAAGCAGGGCCGTGCTGGTCCGCTCGGTGACGGTGGTGACCGGTTGTCCTGCCCGGATGCGTCGGGTTGCTTCGACCTGGCCGGTCAGGCCGGCGTGCGGGATGCCGGTGACGCGGAATCCGTTCGGGTGCTCCGCCTCGAGTTGTGCGCGCAGCGAATCTCTGTCGCGGAAGGTGTTTCTCGGTACGGTGGCGGCGGAGATCGGGTTCGGTGGGGTTTTGCGCAGGACGACGTCGTAGCGGTATCGGGTCAGTTCGTTGATCGCTTCGCCGCGTTGGAGCTGGATGTCGACGGTGTCGAATCTGGCTGTGCCGCCGCATAATCCGGTGAAGAATTCCGGTGCCAGCAGTAGTTCCTGTTCGGCGGCGATGTCGCGGCGGACCCGGTCGGCGACGGCGGCCGGATCGTCACCGCCGTCGCGGGCGATGCGGACCGCGGTCGCGAATTCCTCCAGCAGCGCGAGATTGCGTACGTCGCCGACGAATACGGCGCCGCCGGGGGCGAGGAGGTCGTGGACCCGTTCGAGGACGTCGCGCAGGTATCCCTGGCCGGGGAAGTACTGGATCACCGAGTTCAGGACGACGGTGTCGAAGTGGTTGCGCGGCAGTCCGTCGGTGTCGTCGGCAGTCCGTACGTCCAGGATGACGCGGTCGGTCCAGTCCGCGTCCAGGGCACTCACCTGGCGTCGGAGTGTGCCGATGGTGGCGGCGGAAAAGTCTGTCGCCCAGTACTCTTCGCAGTCGGGGGCCAGTTGTGACATCAGCAGGCCCGAGCCGACGCCGATCTCGAGCACCCGCCGTGGCCGCAGGCCGCGGATCCGCTCCACCCGGGTCGACCGCCATTCCCGCATCTGCTCCTCCGGGATCGGTTCCCCGGTGTAACTGCTGTCCCAGCCACCGAAGTCCTCTCCGAACGGGGCGTTCGCGCTCGTGTACAGCTCGTCGTACACCTGCTGCCATTGGCCGACGAATTCGCCGGATACGGCGACCGGGCCGGAGCGGTCGGCGACCACGTAGCCGATCAGCTGTTTGCCGCCGGATTCGGTCTCGCGCGCGACGACCACGGCGCGGGATACCGAGGGGTGTTGTGCCAGAGCGGTTTCGATCTCCGCCGGTTCGACGCGGAAGCCGCGGATCTTCACCTGGTCGTCGGCGCGGCCGACGAATTCCAGTACTCCGTCCCGGGTCCACCGCACCACGTCGCCGGTGCGATACATCCGTTCGCCGGCCGCCTCGAACGGATCGGCCACGAAGCGGGCCGCGGTCAGTCCGGTCCGGCCGCGATAGCCGCGTGCCAATTGCGCACCGGCCACGTACAACTCGCCGGGTATCCCGGCCGGGACCGGCCGCATCCACGAATCCAGTACGTAGGCACGGGTGTTGGCGACCGGCGCGCCGATCGGCACCGTCCCGGTCACGTCGCCGGTCACCGCCGCCGAGGTGACGTTCACCGTGGCCTCGGTGGGGCCGTAGAGGTTCTCGACCACGGCATCCGGCCACCGGGTCCGCAGTGTCTCGACCAGGCCCGCCGAGAGCACGTCGGCGCCGGTGTGTACCCGCCGCAGACTCTCGAACGGGTTGCCCCGCAGGGACTCCGCGTGCTCGGCCAGGGCGGCCAGCAGCGGCGGTGTCCCGAACATCGCGGTCACCGAACGACTCTCGACCAGCCGCGTGATCTCCACCGGATCCGACCGCACCTCACCCGCCACCACCAAGGTGGCGCCACCACACAACGCCGGCCAGATCTCATACGTCGACGCATCGAACGCCACCGACGAATGCACCAGCACCCGATCACCCACACCCACCGGCCACGCCTGCGCAACCAGATTCACCACATTGCCATGCGTGACCGCCACACCCTTCGGCACACCCGTCGAACCCGACGTATAGATCACATACGCCACATTCCCCGGCCGCACCGCGACCGCGAGATCGGTGCCGGGCGCGCGCATGTCGAGTGTGTCGAGCGTCAGGTGCGGCACGTCGGCGGGGGGAAGCGTGCTCGCGGTGACCGAATCCGTCACGACCAGCACCGGTGCGGCGTCCGCCAGCACGAAAGCCAGCCGATCCGAGGGATATCCGGGATCGATCGGCAGATACGCGCCACCGGCCTTCGACACCGCCACCAGCGCGACCAGCAACTCCGCGGACTTCGGCAGCGCGACCGCGACGATCGCGTCGGGACCGACACCGCGCGACATCAGTTCCCAGGCCAGCAGATTCGCCCGGAAGTCCAGCTGCCGATACGTCAACTCGGTATCCCCGCAGATCACCGCGACCGCTTCCGGATCCGCGGTGACCCGGGCCTCGAACAACCCGGTGAGCGTCGAATCCGGGACGTCGGTGCCGGTCTCGTTCCACTGCCGCAGCACCCGTGCACGTTCGACACGATCCAGGATCTCGATCGCGCCGACCGGGATGCCGGGATCCGCGGTGACCGAGCCCAGGATCCGCACCAGTCGCCGCGCCATCGCCTCGACCGTCGAACGGTCGAACAACTCCGTCGCGTACTCCACGAACCCGTTCCACGCCTGCCCCGCCGGTGTGTCGGCGATGTTGAAGAACAGGTCGAACCGCGCGGTGTCGATGGACGCCGGATACGGCGCGAAGCCGACCCCGCCCAATTCGACCGCCGGCAGGGCGTTGTTCTGGAATGCCAGGGTGACCTGGAACAGCGGATGGTGCGCCGCGGAGCGGACCGGATTCAGCAGCTCGACCAGCAATTCGAACGGCGCGTCCTGATTGTCGTACGCCGCCAGCGCCTTCGCGCGCACCTGCGCCAGGAGTTGCGCGAACGGCACGGCGGGCAGCACGGTCGTCCGCAGTACCCAGGTATTGACGAAGAATCCGACGAGGTCGGCGAGTGCTTCGTCGGTGCGACCGGCGATGGGCGCGCCGATCGGGATATCCTCCCCGGCACCGAGTTTCGACAACAGCACCGCGAGCGCCGCTTGCAGCACCATCGACACCGTCGCGCCTTCGCGAGCGGCCAGCCGCTCCACCGCGGTCCGGGTCGCGAGGTCGATCTCGAACGGCACCAGGTCACCGCGGTAGCTCGCGACCCGTGGCCGCGGCCGGTCCGTGATGAGCGGCAACTGTTCGGGCAGGCCGTCCAGTTCACGCCGCCAGTAGTCGAACTGCCGGGACACCACGCTGTCGGGATCGGTGGCCGATCCCAGCCAATCCTGTTGCCACAGGGTGTAATCCACGTACTGGACCGGCAGCGGAGCCCAGGCCGGGGCCCGGTCCGCGAGGCGGGCCGTATACGCCGTGGCGAGGTCGCGCAGCAGCGGCGCCAGCGACCAGCCGTCACCGGCGATGTGGTGCACCACCAGCACCAGCACGCATTCGTCGACGCCGTGCCGGAAGACGCCGGCGCGGATCGGAACGTCCGCCGACAGGTCGAATTCGTATCGGATCGCCGCGATCACCGCCGAATCCAGTTCCCCGGGAGCCACATCGGTGACGGTGACCGGCACGTCGAAATCACGCGGTTCGAGCACTCGTTGGGCCGGTGCGCCGTCGATCTCGGTGAAGACCGTGCGCAGACTCTCGTGCCGGGCAACGACATCCGCGACCGCCGCGGCGAAGGCGGACGCATCGAATACGCCCGTCAACCGCACGGCCAGGGGAATGTTGTAGGTCGCGGAACGACCTTCGAGCCGGTGGATGAACCACAGCCGGCGCTGCGCGAACGACACCGGCACCACCTCCGGCCGGTTCCGGGCCGACAGGGCGGGGCGCACCGGTGTACCGGCGTCCAGCCGAGTTGCCAACTGCGCCACCGTCGGAGCGTCGAACACCGCCCGGATCGGCACCTCTGCCCCCAGTTCCGTACGGATCCGGCTCACCAGGCGGGTCGCCAGCAGCGAGTGACCGCCGAGTTCGAAGAAGTTGTCGTCCGCGCCGACATTGCCGCGGCCCAGGACCTCGCCGAACAGGACTGCCAGCGCCTGTTCCCGGGCATCGGCCGGGGCCCGATATGCCGCCGCGGACGCGAAATCCGGTTCCGGCAGCGCCGCGCGGTCCAGTTTGCCGTTGGTGGTCAACGGAACCGAGTCGATCACCTGTACCGCCGCGGGCACCATGAACTCCGGCAGCCGGTCGGCCACCCAGCGGCGGACCTCGCGGCCGTCGAGCGGCTGCCCGCCGGATACGACGTAGGCGATCAGCCGTTTGCCGCCGATACCGGCGCCGCGGGCCAGCACGATCACCTGCGCCACCGAAGGATGTTGCGCCAGTGCAGTTTCCACCTCGCCGAGTTCGACCCGGAATCCGCGGATCTTCACCTGGTCGTCGGCACGGCCCACGTACTCCAGCTCGCCGCCGGCCGTCCAGCGCACCAGGTCGCCGGTGCGGTACAGCCGTCCGCCGGACGGATCGAAGGGGTCGGCCACGAACCGGGCGGCGGTCAGCGCGGACCGGCCGCGATAGCCGCGGCTCACCTGCGGACCGGCGAGGTACAGCTCTCCCGCGACGCCGACGGGTACCGGCCGCAGCATCGAATCCAGTACGTACGCACCCACTTCGGCCAGCGGGCTACCGATCGGCACCGACGCGGCGAACACCTCCCCGGGCTCGAAGGTCCGGGTCACCGCGAAGGTCGTGGTCTCGGTCGGCCCGTACCCGTTCACGATTCGCGTACCGGGACATCTCGGCAGCGCGCGCCGCAGCAGTTCCGCCGGAATCTCCTCGCCGCCGACCCACACCTGACGCATACCGGCGAACGCCTCCGGGCGATGTTCGACGAACAGTTCGAACAGCCGGGTCGTGAAGAAGGTGGCCGTCACCCGGTGCTCGATCAGCAAGCGGGCCAACGCCCCGAGATCGGCGCGATCCGGCGGCGCCACCACCACCCGGCCGCCGCCGAGCAGCGGAACCCAGATCTCATAGGTGGAGGCGTCGAAGGCGACCGAGGAATGCCACAGCACCGCCTCGTGCGCACCGCCACGCCACCCGGGATCGGCCGCGAACGTCGCGATATTGCGGTGGGTGACGGCCACCCCCTTCGGCACCCCCGTGGATCCGGAGGTGTAGATCACGCAGGCGCAATCGTGCGGCCGTACCGCGGCGGCCCGATCGAGTCCGGATCCCCGCGCGAGATCGACACTTTCGAGGTGGACCTGCGGGATCTCGGTGGAGGGCAGCGCCTTCGCCGTGGCCGCATCGGTCAGGGTCACCACCGGTGCGGCATCGGTGAGCATGAACGCCAGCCGATCCGCGGGATATGCCGGATCGATCGGCAGATAAGCGCCACCGGCCTTCAGCACCGCGAGCAGCGCCACGATCGACTCGGCCGACCGCGGCAGCGCCACCGCGACGACGGTATCGGGCCGCACCCCGTGCCCGCGCAACACCCGTGCGAGCCGGTCGGAGCGGAGATCGAGTTCCCGATAGGTCGATTCGGTGTCGCCGCAGACGATCGCGACCGCCGCCGGATTCGCGGCGGCCCGTGCCCGGAACCGCTCGACCACGGTGGCGTCCGGCGCTTCGGCGCCGGCCCGATTCCGGTGGCGCAGCACCGTTTCCCGCTCGTCGGTGCCGAGGAGGTCCAGCGATCCGACGGGAATGTCGGTGTCCGAGGCGAATTGCTCGAATATCCGCGCCAGCCGCGCCGCCATCGCCTCGGCCACGGGCCGGTCGAACACCTCGGTGCGGTACTCCAGTTGCAGTCGCAGGGTGGGACGGGCGTCGGCGACGAGCGTGACCGGGTAGTGCGAGGGGGTTTCGGGTCGCGCGTCGACGATGCCGAGTCCACTCGTCGTGGCGACCTGCCCGATGCCGGCCTGGTCGACCGGATAGGACTCGAACGCGATCAGGGTGTCGAACAACGCGTTCAGGCCCACGGCCTGCTGGATGTCGCTCAATCCGACGTGGTGATGGTCCAGCAGTGCGGCCTGACCGGCCTGCAGCCCGGTCAGGATCTCGGCGAGCGTATCGCGCGGCTCGAACCGTACCCGGACGGGCACGGTGTTGATGAACACGCCGACCATGGCGTCCACCCCGGCGACCGTGGGCGGACGGCCCGATACCGTTGCCCCGGCGACCACATCGCGGCGTCCGGTCGATACCGCCAGCAGGATGCCCCAGCCGCCCTGCACGACGGTGTTCACCGTCACGCCGAGCGCGGTGGCCCGCCGGGTCAGCGCCGAGACGGTGTCGTCGGTGAGCGCCACCTCGATCCGTTCGATCCCGCCCCGCGCGGAAGCTGCTGCGCCGCCGTGCTTTCCGAGGCTGTCGGCGAGCAGGGTGGGCTCCTCGACGCCCGCGAGCGCCCGGGTCCAGGCCCGAACACCGGCGCGCGGATCCTGCGCGGCGAGCCAGGTCAGGAAGTCCCGATAGTCGGGAACGGCGGGCAGTCCGGTGAGGTCGCCGCCGGAACCGTACAGCTGCAACAGGTCTCGGATCAGCAGCGGCAGCGACCAGCCGTCGAGCAGGACGTGATGGGCGGTGAATATCAGCTCCGCGCGCTGTGCGGCCGTGCGTACCAGCGTCAGCCGCAACAACGGTGGCACCGCGGCATCGAAATGCGCGTCCCGATCCTGTGCGAGCACGGCGGCGGCACCGTCGGCGTCGTCCCGCGCATCGACCACGCGCCACGGCAATTCGACCCGGTCGGCGACCACTTGGATCGGGGCGCCGCGGGAATCGGCGCCGAAACACACCCGCAGATTCGGATACCGGTCGAGCAGACCCTGTCCCGCCGCGCGCAACCGGTCCGGATCGACCGGCCCGTCCAGGGTGAACACCACCTGCATGTGATAGGCGTCGAATCCGTTGTCCGCCAAGCCCTGATGGAACAGCAGCCCCGACTGCATCGGCGTCGGCGGCCACACGTCCACCAGGCGCGGATACCGCTGCTCCAGCGCCTCGATCTCGGGCTGGGCCAGATCGACCAGCGGCAGATCCGAGGGCGTCAGACCACCGGCGCCGGAGGTGGCCGCGTGGCGGGCCAACCCCAGTACCGCGTCCCGCCAGAGCCCGGCCAGTTCGGCCACGTCGGCCCGCGCGAGTACGCCTGCGGGAGCGGTGAACACCGCTTGCAGGACCGGGCCCTCGTCGGTGTCGACGATCATCGCGAGCGTGTCCAGCACCGATAGCACGGGCATGGCCGAGAGGGCCGGATTCAGTGGCGTGATCAACTGACCGGCGTCGGCCGCCGGTGTCCAGCCCGCCCCGCGCAGTCGGGGCGGCACCAGATCCCCGGCGGTGAATCGGCCGAGGTAGTTGAACGCGATCTGGCCGGTCGGAAACTCCTGCAGCACAGCGGCGGTCGCCGGGTTGAGATAGCGGAGCAACCCGTAGCCGATGCCCTTGTCCGGCAGGGCGCGCAGCTGTTCCTTGATCGTCTTGAACAGTGCGCCCGCGCCGTCGCCGCCCGCGCAGAGGTCCGCCCAGGTCGCGACGCCGGCGTGCAGGCGGATCGGGAACATACTGGTGAACCAGCCCACCGTATTCGACAGGTCGGCGCCGGGGACGACGTGCTCCTCCCGGCCGTGGCCCTCCAGCGTGATCAGCACCGAATCCGCACGGACGCCGCGCATGTGCCGCCAGCGCGTCACCGCGGCCGCCAGGGCGGCGAGCAGTCCGTCCTCGACACCGCCGTGGAATGCGGCGGGCAGGGCGGTCAGCAGAATGCCGGTGTCGGCCACCGGAATCCGGATCTCGACGTGTTCGGTGGAGGCCATGACATCGATCGCCGGATCCAGCGGACGCGAGCCCAGCATCGGATCGGGTCCCGCCGAAACCGCACGCCACCAGTCCAATTCCGCCACCCGCCGCGGGCTCACCGCCTCCTCGGCCAGCGCGTGGGCCCAGCGCCGCAGCGAGGTACCCCGCACCGCCGGCGCCGGCGCGGCACCGGACGACACCGCCTGCCACGCGGACGCGAAGTCCGGCAACAGGATTCGCCAGGACACGCCGTCGACCGCCAGATGATGCGCGACGACCGCCAACCGGCCCGCGCGCACCGGACCGGCATCGAACCAGACGAATTGCACCAGTGCGCCGGTGGCGGGTGCGAGGCGGCCCACCGCGGCCGCCAGTTCGGGAATCATCGCGTCCGTATCGGTCGCCTCGACCCGGTGCAGGAACCGCCCGACATCGATCGCGCCCGGCGGCGCGACCTCGAGTCCCGGGCCGCGGTCGTCGTCGACCAGTCGCGACCGCAGCACATCGTGGCGGTCGACGACGGTACGCACGGTCGCGAGCAGACCCGCGCGGTCGATGCCGACCGGCAGTTCCAGCACCATGGACTGGCCGAATGCCTCGAAGCCCGTGCCCATTTCCCGCACGTGCCGGGCGACCGGCAGCAGCGGCAGCCATCCGGTGCCGCCACCGTCGAGCTCGCGCAGCACCGGATCCTCCGCGCGCCCACCGGCCACCGCGGCCAAGGCCGCGACCGTCCGCCGCTCGAAGATCTCCCGCGGGCTCACCACCACACCGAGCGCCCGCGCCCGCGACACCACCTGGATCGACCGGATACTGTCGCCGCCGAGTTCGAAGAAGTTGTCGTCCGCACCCACCCGCTCGAGGCCCAGCACCTCGGCGAAGACCGCGGACAGCACCCGCTCCACGGCGGTGCCCGGCGCCCGATAACCGGTGGAGGACACCACTTCCGGGGCCGGCAGCGCGCCGCGATCCACCTTCCCGTTGACGGTCATCGGCACCGCGTCGATCACGGTCACCACCGACGGCACCATGAAATCCGGCAGTCGTTCGGCGGCGAACTCGCGCACCTGTGCCCCGTCGACTCCGGTCGCGCCGAGACGGTCGAGGACGACGTAGCCGACCAGCCGCTTACCCGAGGCCCCGGCGCCGACCGTGGTCACCACGGCGCGCGTCACCGAAGGATGTTGTGCCAGGACGGCTTCCACCTCACCCGGCTCCACCCGGAACCCACGCACCTTCACCTGATCATCGGCCCGCCCCACGAACTCCAACTGCCCCAGAGCATTCCACCGCACCACATCACCCGTGCGATACAACCGCCCACCCGCCGCACCGAACGGATCCGCCACGAACCGCCCCGCAGTCAACGCAACCCGACCCCGATACCCACGCGCCAACTGCGCACCGGCCACATACAACTCCCCCGGGATGCCGAGGGGCACCGGCGCCAGCCACGAATCCAGCACGTACACCCGGGTATTGGCCACCGGCGTACCGATCGGCACCGTACCGGTCGTATCGTCGGGCACGACGAGGGATGTCACGTCGACCGTCGCCTCGGTGGGGCCGTAGAGGTTGTCGATCCGGACCCCGCCGCACACGTCCCGCACCGCGTCGGCCAATCCGGCCGTCAGGGTGTCGGCGCCGGTGTTCACCTGGGTGAGGCTGCGAAGTGGCGTGCACCGCAACGGCTCCGCGTACTCGACCAGGGCGGACAGCAGCGGCGGTGTCGCGAACATCTTGGTGACCGACCAGGTCTCGATCAGCCGCGTGATCTCCGCCGGATCCGAGCGCTGCTCACCCGCGACGACCAGCGCGGCGCCACCGCACAGCGCCGGCCAGATCTCGTAGGTGGAGGCGTCGAACGCGACGGAGGAGTGCATCAGCACCCAGTCCCCCGCACCCGCGGTCCACGCCTGGGCGACCAGGTTCGCCACGTTGCCGTGGGTGACCGCAACGCCTTTGGGCACACCGGTGGAACCCGAGGTGTAGATCACGTACGCCAGGTTCCCCGGCCGGAGCACGACCGGCGCGCTGTCGGCGCCGTCGGCGGTGGCGGGGTGGATCCGCGGTATCGCGTTGTCCGGCAGCATGTTCTCGCTACCGGCGTCGGTCACGATGACGACCGGGTCGGCGTCGGCGAGGACGAATGCCAGCCGATCCGACGGGTACGCCGGGTCGATCGGCAGATACGCGCCACCGGCCTTCAGCACCGCCACCAGCGCCACCAGGAGATCCACCGACCTCGGCAGCGCCACCGCGACCACCGAATCCGGGCCCACGCCACGCGCATTCAGCGCCCTCGCCAGCCGGGTCGCCCGCACGTCGAGTTCCCGGTAGGTCAGATCCGTGTTCCGGCAGACCACGGCGACCCGCTCGGGGGTGCGGGCCGCCTGCGCCTCGAACAGCGCGGTCACCGTGGTCTCCGGCGCATCGACGGCGGTCCGGTTCCAGCGGTGCAGCAGCAGTTCTCGTTCGCTGCCGAGGATGTCCACCGACGCCACCGCGATAGTCGGATCCGCGGCCACCTGCTCGAAGATCCGTGCCAGCCGCCGCGCCAGCACCGCGACGGTCCGCCGGTCGAACACATCGGTGCGATATTCCAGTCGCACAGTCAGTTCGGGCGCGGCGCCGGCCACCACCGACAGCGGGTAATGGGTGGGTGCGTCGGAGCGCAGACCGGCGATCGCGATCCCACCGGTGGTGGCGGCGTCCGCGATGCCGGCCGGGTCCACCGGGAAGGACTCGAAACCGACCAGCGTGTCGAACAGGACGTTCAGCCCGGTCGCCCGATGGATATCGCTCAGGCCGACGTGATGGTGGTCCAGCAGGGCCGCCTGGCGGGCCTGCAGGCCGGTCAGCAGATCGGCCAGGGTGTCGTGGTGATCGAACCGGACGCGGACCGGCACGGTGCCGATGAACAGGCCGACCATCGACTCCACCCCGGCGATTGCGGGCGGGCGGCCGGAAACGGTTGCGCCGGTGACCACATCGCGGCGGCCGGTCGAGGCGGCCAGCAGAATTCCCCAGGCCGCCTGCACGACGGTGTTCAGCGTGACCCCGAGCCGGCTCGCGCGCCTGCCGAGGGCCGCCGCGGTCGCCGGGGCCAGCGGTACGTCGAATCGCTCGACCTCCGCCGAGGCGGTGCTGTCGGCGCTGCCGGCGAGCAGGGTGGGTTCCCGGATGCCGTCGAGTTCGTCCGCCCAGGCCCGCACACCGGCCCGAATATCCTGCCGGTCCAGCCATTTCAGGAATTCGCGGTAGTCGGGCACCGGCGGCAGCGCGGCCGCGCCGGAACCGTACAGGCGCAGCAGATCCCGGACGAGCAACGGCAGCGACCAGCCGTCCAGCAGGACGTGGTGCGCGGAGAAGATCAGTTCCGAACGCTGTTCGGTCATCAGGACCAGCGTGAACCGCAGCAGCGGGCCGGCCGCGACATCGAACTGCGCGCCGCGATCCTCGCTCAGCAGCAGTTCCAGCGCCGTCCGGCGCTCGGACTCGCGGTGATCCCGCAGATCGACCATGTGCCATGGCAATTCGGCACGGTCGACCACCACCTGGATCGGGGCGCCGTGGGCGTCCTCGGCGAAACCCACCCGCAGATTGGGGTATCGGTCGATCAGGCCCTGCCCGGCCGCGCGCATCCGGACCGGATCCACCGCGCCGGTCAGGCCGAACGCCACCTGCATGTGATAGGCGTCGAAACCCTTGCCCGCCAACGCCCGATGGAACAGCAGGCCCTTCTGCATCGCGGTCGGCCGCCACACGTCCGTCAGTCCGGGGTAGCGCCGCTCCAGGACGTCGATCTCGTGCTGTGCCAGGCCGGCCAGCGGCAGATCCGACGGCGTCCGGCCGCCACCGCCGAGGGCATGGCGCGCCAGGCCGAGGGCCGCCTGCTGCCACAGCTGGGCCAGTTCCTGGGTCTCGGCGGTGCTCAGCGCGCCCCGCGGATTCGCGAACACCGCACGCAGGACCGGTCCGTCGGCGGTGTCGACGACCATCGTGGTGGCGTCGAGCACCGCCGGTGCGGGCATCGCCGGATCCTGGCTCGCGACCGAGCCCGCCTCGTGGCGGGCCGGTGTCCATCCGGTTCCGCGCAGCTGTTCCGGCAGCAGGTCCGCCGAGGTGAACCGGCCGAGGTGGTTGAATCCGATCTGCCCGGTCGAGAACTGTTGCAGCACAGTGGCGGTCTCGGGATTCAGGTAGCGCAGCAGTCCGAATCCGATGCCCTTGCCCGGCACCGCGCGCAGCTGCTCCTTCACCGATTTGACGAGAGCGCCCGCCGCCGGGCCACCCGCGCAGATCTCGTCCCAGGCCGTCGCGTCCGCGCGCAGGCGCACGGGGTACACGCTGGTGAACCAGCCGACGGTGGCCGACAGGTCGGCCCCCGCAACGGTATCCTCCTCGCGCCCATGGCCTTCCAGCCGGATCAGCACCGACTCCGCGGCGATGCCGCGTGCGCGCCGCCGGTGCGCCACCGCGGCCGTCAGGGCGGCCAGCAGCCCGTCCTCCACACCGCCGTGGAACGCCGCCGGCAGGGTGGTCAGCAGGGTCTCGGTCTCGGCCACGGGAATCTCGATCACCGTGTGCGCCACCGTCGCCATGACATCGACCGCCGGATCCAGCGGACGTGATCCGAGCAGCGGATCCGGCCCGTCCACCACCGAACGCCACCAGGGCAACTGCTCCGTCACCCGCGGCGCCGTCGCCTGTTCGACCAGCCCGTGGGCCCATCGCCGCATCGACGTACCCGTCGCGGCGATCGCGGCCGGCGCACCGGACGACACCGCCTGCCACGCGGAAGCCAAGTCGGGCAACAGGATCCGCCACGACACCCCGTCGATCACCAGGTGGTGCGCGACGATCGCCAACCGGCCCGCGCGCTGCGGACCGGCGTCGAACCAGCCGAACTGCACCATCACCCCGGCCGCGGGATCGAGCCGGGCGTTCAGCGCCGCGCCGAGTTCGATCCGGTGCAGCAGCCGATCGACGTCGATCGAGCCCGCCGGTGCGATCTCGAGGCCCGGTCCGCGCTCGTCGTCGATCAGGCGGGCGCGCAATACATCGTGGCGATCGACGACCGCGGTCAGGACCGCCACCAGACCGGCCCGATCGATACCGGCCGGAAGGTCCAGCACCATCGTCTGGTTGAAACTGTCGAAGCCGGCGCCGGATTCGCGCAGGTACCTCGCCACCGGCAACAGCGGCAGCCATCCCACCGCGCCCCCGGGCAGTTCCGCCACCACGGTGTGCCCGCGACGTCCCTCGGCCGCCGCGGCGAGCGCGGCCACCGTCCGCAGTTCGAACACCTCCCGCGGGGTCACCTCGACCCCCAGCGCGCGGGCCCGCGACACCACCTGGATCGAGCGGATGCTGTCCCCGCCCAGTTCGAAGAAGCTGTCCGCCACGCCGACTCGCGCCAGGCCCAGCACGTCGGCGAACACGGCGGCGAGGATCTCCTCGCGCGGATTCTCCGGCGCCCGATAGTGCGTGGCGGAGGTGAAGCGCGGCCGCGGCAGCGCGGCCCGGTCCAGTTTGCCGTTCGCGGTCAACGGCATCGCGTCGAGCACCATCACGACCGCGGGCACCATGTACTCCGGCAGCCGCCCGGCCACGAACGCACGCACCTGCGCGCCGTCGAGTTCGGTTGCGGCGGTGACGTATCCGACCAGCCGCGCGCCACCGTCGTCGTCCGCGCGGGCCACCACCACGGACTGCGACACCGAGGGGTGCTGCGCCAGTGCGGCTTCCACCTCACCGGGCTCGACCCGGAAGCCGCGGATCTTCACCTGGTCGTCGGCCCGGCCGAGGAATGCCAGCCGTCCGTCCCGGCGCCACCGCACCACATCTCCCGTGCGGTACAGCCGGCCGCCGTCGGGGTCGAACGGGTCCGCCACGAATCGCGACGCCGTCAGCGCCGCCCGCCCGCGATATCCCCGCGCCACCTGCGTGCCGGCCACGTACAGCTCGCCGGGTACGCCCGCCGGAACCGGCACGAGCCCCGAATCCAGCACGTACAACCGGACATTGGGCAGCGCGCGGCCGATCGGCACGGCGTCGCCGATCTCGCCCGCCACCTCGTGGTCGGCCACGTACACCGTCGTCTCGGTGGGGCCGTACCCGTTGACGACCTGCGTACCCGGACATTCCGCGTGCAGCCGCCGCGCCAGCGCCGCGGGCAGTTCGGAACCGGCGGCGAACACCTGGGTCAGTGTCCGCAACGGGGCGCCCGGCCGGGATCCGACCTCGTCGAGCAGCGCCGCCAGCAGCGGCGGTGTCGCGAACATCCTCGTCACCGCAGATGTTTCGATGGCCGTCGCGATCTCCGCCGGGTCGGGGCGGCGCTGCTGCGGCAGTATCAGCCGGGCTCCCCCGCACAGGGTGGGCCAGATCTCGTACCCGGACACGTCGAAGGAGATCGAGGTCTGCATCAGCACCCGGTCCCCCGCCGTCACCGGCCGCGCGTGCGAGACCAGATTCACCACGTTGTGGTGGGTCACCGCGACGCCCTTGGGGATGCCGGTCGATCCCGAGGTGTAGATCAGGTAGGCCGGATGGTGCGGGTGCACGCCCGCGACCCGAGCGCGCACGCCGGGTTCGGCCGCGCCGGGCGCGTCCACGTACAGGCGCGGTATCGCGTTGTCCGGCAACACCTCCGCGGTCGCGGTATCCGTCACGACGACCACCGGCGCGGCGTCGGCGAGGACGAACGCCAGCCGATCCGACGGGTACGCCGGATCGATCGGCAGGTACGCGCCACCGGCCTTCCACACCGCGAGCAAGGCCACGATCAACTCGACCGACGGTGACAGAGCCACCGCGGCAACGACTTCCGGCCCCACCCCGCGCGCGGCCAGCACCCCGGCGAGCCGGTCGGCCCGGACGTCCAGCTCTCGATAGGTCAGTGCGGTGTCCGCGCCGGCGACGGCGATCGCGTCGGGGGTCCGGGCGGCCTGCGCCCGGAACAGTTCGGCCACCGTGAGTTCCGGCACCGGCGCGGCGGTACCGTTGCCGCGGTGCAGAATCCGGGAGCGCTCGTCGGCGCTCGAGATGTCGATCGGCCCGACGGGCCGGTCCGGCTCGGCCACCACCCACCGCAGCAGCCGCACCCAGCGCGCGGCCATCGCCTCGACCGTGGACCGGTCGAACAGCTCGGTCGCGAACTCGATCAGGCCGTGCCACTGCCGGTCCGCCGGCGCGTCGGCGATGTCGAACAGCAGGTCGAACCGGGCGGTGCCGGTGGACACCGGGTACGGCTCGACGGTCAGCCCGGCCAGGTCCAGGACGGGCGCGGCGTTGTTCTGGAAGGCCAGCGACACCTGGAACAGCGGATGGTGGGCCGCGGAGCGCGCCGGATCCAGGCGTTCCACCAGCAGTTCGAACGGGATGTCCTGATTCTCGTACGCCGCCAGCGCTTTCGTCCTGACCTGCCGCAGCAGTCCGGTGAACGAGGCCGCCGGGTCGACCTCCGCGCGCAGCACCCAGGTGTTGACGAAGATCCCCACCAGATCGGCCAGCGCGTCGTCGGCGCGGCCCGCGATGGGTGTCCCGAGCGGAATGTCCCCGCCGGCACCGAGTTTGAACAACAGCACGGCCAGCGCCGATTGCAGCACCATCGACACCGACGCGCCCTCGCGGGCCGCCAATCGTTCCACCGCGCCGCGGATCTCGGGATCGATCCCGAAACTCACGACATCGCCGTGATATCCGGCGGTGCGCGGGCGCGGCCGGTCGGACGGCAACCGCAACTGCTCCGGCAGTCCGGCGAGCTCCCGCCGCCAATATCCGGACTGCCGCGACAGCACACTGTCCGGATCGTCGGCGGAGCCGAGCAGTTCCCGTTGCCACAGGGTGTAATCCGTGTACTGCACCGGCAGCGGCGCCCACGCCGGGGCGTGCCCGTCGCGCCGCGCCGTGTACGCCGCCGACAGATCCCGCAACAGCGCGCCCACGGACCAGCCGTCACCGGCGATGTGATGCAGTAACAGCACCAGTACGCCGCCACCCGGACCGTCGCGGAACACGCTGACGCGCAACGGGATCTCCGACGCCAGATCGAAGGCGTAGCGCACCGCCGCGGTCACCGCCGCGCCGAGTTCGGCCGCGGCCACGTCGGAGACGGTGATCGGCACGGTGAGGCCCTCGGCAGCCAGAATGCGTTGCGCGGGAACGCCGCCGGTCTCGGCGAACACCGTGCGCAGGCTCTCGTGCCGGGCCACCAGATCACCGACGGCCGCCTCGAGCGCCGGCACGTCGATCGCGCCGGTCAGCCGGGCCGTCACCGGCAGGTTGTAGGTGGCCGACGGTCCCTCCAGCCGATGCATGAACCACAGCCGCCGCTGGGCGAAGGACAGCGGGATCGTCTCGGGCCGCTGCCGTGTCGTCACCGGCGGCCGCACGGGCGCATCGGATTCCAGCCGGTGTGCCAGCTGCGCGACGGTCGGGGCCTCGAAGATGGTGCGGATGGGCAATTCGACGTCCAGTGTCGCCCGGATCCGGCTCGCGAGCCGGGTCGCCAGCAGCGAATGCCCGCCCAGGGCGAAGAATCCGTCGTCCACTCCGACCCGTTCGAGGCCCAGCACCTCGGCGAACAGTTCGGTCAGCACCCGTTCGCGGCGGGTGCCGGGCGCCCGGTACGGCGCCGACGACCCGACCTCCGGGACCGGCAGTGCCGCATGATCCACTTTCCCGTTGGCGGTCAACGGAATAGAGTCGATCGCCAGGACGGCGGCGGGCACCATGTAGTCCGGCAGCCGCTCGGCAGCGAAGCCGCGCACCCGCGCGGCGTCGATCGAGGCTGCGGCGGACCGGCCCGGAACCACATAGCCGATCAGCTGCGCTCCGGCGGCGGTGTCCCGCGCGACCACCAGCGCACGGGCAACCGAAGGATGTTGTGCCAGGACGGCTTCCACCTCACCCGGCTCCACCCGGAACCCACGCACCTTCACCTGATCATCGGCCCGCCCCACGAACTCCAACTGACCCAGAGCATTCCACCGCACCACATCACCCGTGCGATACAACCGGCCACCGGCCGCATCGAACGGATCCGCCACGAACCGCCCCGCAGTCAACGCAGCCCGACCCCGATACCCACGCGCCAACTGCGCACCGGCCACATACAATTCGCCGGCGACCCCCACCGGCACCGGCGCCAATCCCGAATCGAGTACGTACACACGGGTATTCGCCACCGGAACACCGATCGGCACCGAAGTGCCCGCCGGGGAGTCGGGTACGAGCGCCGAGGTCACGTTGACCGTCGCCTCGGTCGGGCCGTAGAGGTTGTCGATCCACACGTCCGGGCATACCGCGCGGACGGCGCGGACCAGCTCCGTGGTCAGCGTATCGGCCCCGGTGTTCACCTGCCGCAGACACCCGAACACCGGCCGCGGCAACGTCTCCGCGTACTCGACCAGGGCGGACAGGAACGGTGGCGTGGCGAATATCCTCGTCACCGAACGGCTTTCGATCAGCCGCGCGATCTCACCGGGATCCGAGCGCTGTTCACTCGCCACCACCAGCGCCGCACCACCGCACAGCGCGGGCCAGATCTCGAAGGTCGACGCGTCGAACGCCACCGACGAATGCACCAGCACCCGGTCCCCCGGCCGCACCGACCATGCCTGGGCCACCAGATTCACCACATTGCGATGCGCGATCCCGACGCCCTTCGGCACACCGGTCGAACCCGAGGTGTAGATCACGTACGCCAGATTCTGCGGCCGCACCGGCAGCACGGGATCGGAGCCGGGACCGGGCATTTCGACGGTGTCGAGCAGCAGGTGCGGCGCGGTGGTCCGGGGCAGCGCGTCCGCGGTCGCCGTCTCGGTGACGACGAGCACCGGTGCGGCATCGTCGAGTACGAAGGCCAGCCGATCCGACGGATAGGCCGGATCGATCGGCAGATACGCGGCGCCGGTCCGCGCCACCGCCACCAGCGCCACGATCAGATCCGCCGAGCGCGGCAAAGCCACCGCGACAACGCGTTCCGGGCCGGCGCCGTGCGCGGTCAGGACCCGCGCCAGCCGGGCGGCCCGGCGGTCGAGCTCCCGGTACGTCAGCTCGACGTCACCGCACAGCACGGCCGGCGCGTCCGGGGTGCGCGACGCCTGCGCCCGGAACAGTTCGGGCACCGTGGCTTCCGCGATCTCGACGTCGGTGGCGTTCCAGCGACGCGTGAGCAGGTCGCGTTCGGCGGCCTCGAGGATCTCGACCGGCCCCACCGGCGCATCGGGATCCGTCACCACCGAGCGCAAGACCCGCACCAGCCGAGCGGCCGTCGCCTCGATCGTGGCGCGGTCGAACAGATCCGTGGCGTATTCGACATGCAGGTCCCAGCCACCGGATCCCGCTGCCGCAGCGACGGTGAACACCAGATCGAACCGCGACGTCGTCGCCGCCAGCGGATAGGGCTCGAAGGTCGAGCCCGGCAACGCCAGTGTCGGCGCCGCGTTGTTCTGGAAACTCAGCAGGACCTGGAACAACGGGTGATGCGCCGGGGAGCGCACCGGATTGAGCAGTTCGACCAGCAATTCGAATGGGACGTCCTGATTCTCGTACGCCGCCAGCGCTTTCGCCCGCACCCCGCCCAGGATCCGGGTGAACGACGTGGCGGGCTCGACCCGCGCGCGCAGCACCCAGGTGTTGACGAAGAAGCCGACCAGATCGGCCAGGCCCTCGTCGGTACGGCCGGCGATCGGCGACCCGATCGGGATATCCCCTCCCGCACCGAGTTTGAACAGCAGCACGGCCAGCGCGGCTTGCAGAACCATCGACGCCGAAGCGCCCTCGCGGGTGGCCAGCGCCTCGACCGCGGCGCGGATCTCCGCGTCGATCCCGCAGACCGCCACATCCCCGCGGTGACTGGCCGTCCGCGGTCGCGGCCGATCGGCCGGTATCGCCAATTGTTCGGGCAGCCCGGCCAGTTCGCGCCGCCAGTAGTCGAACTGCCGGGACAGCACACTGTCCGGATCGTCGGCGGAGCCGAGCAGTTCCCGCTGCCACAGCGTGTAGTCCACGTACTGCACCGGCAGCGGCTCCCACTGCGGCTCCTCCCGCCGCGCGCGGACCGCGTAGGCGTGCGACAGATCCCGCAGCAGCGGAGCCATCGACCAGCCGTCGCCGGCGATGTGGTGCAACAACAGCAGCACGACGTATTCGCCCGTGCCACACCGCAATACGGTCACCCGGATCGGGATCTCGGTGGACAGGTCGAACGGGTGCCCGACGGCGCGGGCCAGCGCCGCGTCCACCTCGGCGGGCGGCACGTCGTCGATCGATATCGGCACCGTCACGCTGTCGGCCTCGAGCACCCGCTGACTCGGGACACCGTCGGCCTCGACGAAGATCGTCCGCAGACTCTCGTGCCGCGACACCACGTCACCGACCGCCGCGGCGAACGCGAATTCGTCGAATTCACCGGACAATCGGACCGCCACCGGCATGTTGTACGCGGCCGAGGGCCCATCGAGCCGATGGATGAACCACAACCGGCGCTGCGCGAACGACAACGGGATCATCACGAGACATCCTTTCGATTCATCTTCCGCAGAGCCGGTCGCCGGGACGGAGCCAATTCGTCCCAGCGTTGCGCGAGCTCCGCCACGGTGGGGGCGTCGAAGATCACCCGCACCGGTATCTCCACTCCGAGCACGGCCCGGATCCGGCCGGCCAGCCGGGTGGCCAGCAGTGAATGGCCGCCGAGGGCGAAGAAACTGTCGTCGACGCCGACGCGATCGCGGCCGAGGATTTCGGCGAACAGTCCGGCCAGCGACTGCTCCCGCTCGGTCGCCGGCGCGCGGTACGCCGTCGACGAGGTGAATTCCGGATCCGGCAGCGCCGCGCGATCCAGTTTCCCGTTGGCGGTCAACGGCACCGAGTCGATCACCAGCACCACCGCCGGCACCATGAATTCCGGCAACCGCTCGGCGGCGAACCCGCGCACCTCGGCCGGCAGCAGGGTGTCGTGCGGGCTGTTGACGTGATCGGCCGGATCTCCCACGGGGTCCGCCGGCAGGTACACGTCGGTCAGGGACCGGTCCTGCACCGTGGCCGGATCGAGGAAGATCGCGTCCATCCGGCCCGGCCGCGCGGACCAGGTGACCGCGGTGCTGTATCCGGTCCGCTGCCCGAGGATGTGCAGATCCTCGGGCAGCAGGCTCGCGGGATCCGGCTCGGCGCCGAGCATCTCGCGCGACACCGGCGCACCCGCCCGGATCCGCTCGGTCGCCTCGATCTCACCGAGCAGGCCCGCGTGCGGGATGCCGGTGACGCGAATACCGCTGTGCCGCCGCAGTTCCAGCAGTTCCCGCACCTGTTCGTAGGCGGCGAATTCCACCGTGGGCAGGTCCCGCGCCGACAGCGATCGGGCGGGCGCCTTGCGCAGCACGACGTCGTACCGGTACCGGCTCAACTCGTTGATCCGGTGCCCGCGCTTCAGTTCGATGTCGACGGCGTCGAAACCGGTTCGCCCGAGGAAGTATTCGGGGGCCAGCAGCAGTTCCTTCTCGCCGGACGCCGTGCGGCGCACCCGTTCCCGCACCGCGGCGGGGTCGTCGCCACCGTGGCGGGTGATCTCGACGGCGGTCGTGAACTGTTCCAGCAGCGCGAGATTGCGCACATCGCCGACGAATACCGCGCCGCCGGGGGCCAGGACCCGCCGCACGTTCTCCAGAACCCGCTCCAGATAGGCCGTTCCGGGGAAGTACTGGACCACGGAGTTCACCACCACCGTGTCGAAGTGGCCCTCGGGCAGGCCGGCGGGATCGTCGGCGGCCTGGACGCTGGTGAACACCCGCTCGATCCATTGCGCGTCGAGTCCGTGCAGCTGGTCGCGCAGGGTGGCGATGGTGGCGGCGGAGAAGTCGGTGGCCCAGTACTCCTCGCAGTCCGGTGCCAGTTGCGACAGCAACAGGCCCGCACCGACACCGATCTCGAGCAGTCGCTTCGGTCTCAGTTCCCGGATCCGTTCGACCGTGGCCATCCGCCATTCGCGCATCTGGTCCACGGGGATCGGCGCACCGGTGTAGCTGCTGTTCCAGCCGCCGAAATCCGAACCGAAGCCGGAACTGCCCGTGGTGGAGGCGTTTTCGCGCTCCGGACTGCCGTACAGGTCGTCGTACACCCGCCGCCACTGCCCCACCAGTTCGTCCTCACCGGCGGCCGGGCCCGACCGATCGGCGACCACGTAGCCGACCAGCTGCTTGCCGCCGGCGGCGGTGTCGCGGGCGACCACCACCGCCCTGGAGACCGAAGGATGCTGCGCCAGTACCGATTCCACCTCACCGGGCTCCACCCGGAAGCCGCGCACCTTCACCTGGTCGTCGGCGCGGCCCACGAACTCCAGCTGTCCCCCGGCGTCCCACCGCACCACATCACCGGTGCGGTACAACCGGCCGCCAGCGGCGTCGAAGGGATCCGCCACGAACCGCGCCGCGGTCAATCCGGCCCGGCCGCGATATCCGCGCGCCAATTGCGCACCGGCGACGTACAACTCACCGGGAACACCCGCCGGAACCGGCGCGAGCCCCGAATCCAGCACGAACACCCGGGTATTGGCCGTCGGTCGCCCGATCGCGACCGCGCCGCCGCCACCGGGCAGCGCGTCGTACTCGGTCACGCACGCCGTCGTCTCGGTGGGGCCGTACCCGTTGACCACCCGGGCTTCCGGATAGTCCGCCGCCAACCGGCCCACCACCTCGCCGGTCAGCTCGGCGCCGCCGGCGATGATCCGCCGCAGGGTCGCCAGCGGTCTGCCGGGGACCGTGCCGACGTGGTCGAGCAGGGCCGCGAGCATCGGCGGGGTCGAGAACATCCGGGTGATCGACCGGGTCTCGATCAGCCGGGTGATCTCCGCGAGATCGGAGCGTGGCTCACCGGCGACCACCACGGTCGCGCCGCCGCACAGCGCCGGCCAGATCTCGTAGGTGGAGGCGTCGAAGGCCATCGACGAATGGGCCAGCACCCGGTCCCCGGAATCGGCCGTCCAGGCCGCGGCCACCAGATTCGCCACGTTGGCATGGGTGATGCCGACGCCTTTCGGCACGCCGGTCGACCCGGAGGTGTAGATCACGTACGCCAGCTGGTCCGGTCGCACGGCCACCGGCGCGACGCCGCCGCTCGCGTCGTCCGCCTCGTCGAGGTACAGGTACGGTATCGCGCTGTGCGGCAAGCGATCCGCGGTGACGCGATCGGTCAGCACCACCACGGGTGCGGCATCGGCGAGGACGAAGGTCACCCGATCCGCCGGGTACGCCGGGTCGATCGGCAGATACGCGCCACCGGCCCGCAGCACACCGGCGACCGCCACGATCAGATCCGCCGAGCGCGGCAGGGCCACCGCGACAACGGAATCCGGCCCCACCCCGCGGGTGGTCAGGACCCGCGCCAGCCGATCGGCCCGCTCGGCGAGCTCCCGATACGAGAGGCTCGCCGCCGCGTCGACCACCGCGGTCGCGGCCGGCGTGCGGTCGACCTGTGCCTGGAACAGCTCGGTCAGCGTGGCGCCGGGCACCGGCCCGGCGGTGTCGTTCCAATGGCGCAGGATCGACGTCCGTTCGCCGGTGCCGAGTACGTCGATCGTGCCCACCGGTGCGTCCGGATCGGACACCAGAAGCCGCAGTACCCGCCGATACCGGTCGGCCATCGCCTCGATCGTGGACCGGTCGTAGAGGTCGGTCGCGAATTCGACCAGGCCGCTCCAGGTCTCGCCCGCGGGGTCGTCGGCGATACTGACGAACAGGTCGAGCCGGGCCGTCGCGGTGACCGCCTCGTAGGGCTCGATCCGTACGCCGGACAGGTCCAGCACCGGCAGCGTGTTGTTCTGGAAGGCCAGCGACACCTGGAACAGCGGGTGCCGCGCCGCCGAGCGGGCCGGATTGAGCATCTCGACCAGCAATTCGAACGGGACGTCCTGATTCTCATACGCTGCCAGCGATTTCGTCCTGACCTGTTCCAGCAGTTCGGCGAACGAGGTCGCCGCGGTCACCCGCGCCCGCAGCACCCACGAGTTGACGAAGAAGCCCACCAGATCGGCCAGCGCCTCGTCCGTGCGCCCGGCGATCGGCGAACCGATCGGAATATCGCCGCCGGCACCGAGTTTGAACAGCAGCACGGCCAGCGCCGATTGCAGCACCATCGACACCGTCGCGCCGTCGCGGGCGGCCGTGCGTTCCACCGCGGCCCGGGTCTCGGCGTCGATGTCGAAGAAGACCATGTCACCGCGATAGGTCGCGACCCGCGGCCGGGGCCGATCCGTGGGCAACGGCAGTTGCTCCGGCACACCGTCGAGTTCGCGCCGCCAGTAGTCGAACTGCTGGGACAGCACACTGCCGGGATCGGCGGACGTGCCGAGCAATTCCTGTTGCCACAGTGTGTAATCCGCGTATTGCACCGGCAGCGGCCGCCATCCCGGCGGCCGCCGGTCCAGCCGCGCGGCGTAGGCCGCGGTGAGATCGCGCAGCAGCGGCGTCATCGACCAGCCGTCGCCGGCGATGTGGTGGATCAGCACGACCAGTACGCATTCGTCGGCGGCGATGCGGAAGACGTCGGCGCGCAACGGAATCTCCGACGACAGGTCGAATCCGTACCGCACCGCCGCGGTCACCCGCGCCGCCAGGTCGGCGGCCGGCACATCGGTGACGGTCACCGGGACATCGAGTTCATCCGCACCGATCACCACCTGGGCGGGCACATCGCCGGTTTCGACGAAGACCGTGCGCAGGCTCTCGTGCCTGGTCACCACATCGCCGACCGCGGCCGCGAACGCCGCGTCGTCGAACGTCCCGGTCAGTCGGACCGTGAGGGCGATGTTGTAGGTGGCCGAAGGGCCTTCGAGCCGATGGATGAACCACAGCCGGCGCTGGGCGAACGACAGCGGCACCACCTCCGGTCGCGGCCGCTCCGCCAGTCTCGGACGCACCCGGACCCCCGCATCCAGCCGGGTCACCAACTGCGCCACGGTCGGAGCGTCGAAGACGGTCCGGATCGGCACCTCGACACCGAGCACCGCCCGGATCCGGCTGACGAGGCGGGTGGCCAGCAGCGAATGACCGCCGAGGGCGAAGAAGCCGTCGTCCACGCCGACCCGGTCGACACCCAGTACCTCGGCGAACAATTCGGCCAGCATGCGTTCCTCCACACCGGCCGGCGCGCGATATTCGGCCGCCGAGGCGAACTCCGGATCCGGCAGTGCGCGGCGGTCCAGCTTGCCGCCGGCGGTCAGCGGGACCGCCTCGATCACCATGACCACCGCCGGAACCATGAACTCCGGCAACCGATCACCGGCGAACCGGCGCACCTCGGCGGCCAGCAGACCCGCCTGCGGATTGTTCGTGTACGCGGACGGATCGCGCACCGGGCCGGCTGCCCGGTAGACGTCGGTCAGCGGGCGGCCGCTGTTCACGGCGAATACCGCGTCCATGCGATCCGGCCGCGCCGACCAGGTGACGGCCGTGGTCCGATCGCAGGATTCACCCAGAGCGTACAGATCCTCGGGCAGCAGGCCCGCGTCATCGGCCCGCGCGGCGGCGGGTTCGAGCACACCCTCGAAGCCGAGTCCCCGGGACAGCCCGGCATGGGGAATCCCGGTGACGCGGACACCCTCGGCGTGCCGGTCGAGCAGCAACTCCCGCAGCCGATCCCGGCCGGGGAACGCGACTTCCGGCAGCGCGGCCACCGACAGCGGGTCCGCCGCGGCGGTGCGCAGCACGACGTCGTAGCGGTACCGGCTCAGTTCGTTGACCGCGTACCCGCGCTTCAATTCGATGTCCACGGCGGCGAATCCGGTCACCGTCCGGGCCAGGCTCACGAAATACTCCGGCGCGACGAGCAATTCCTGTTCCGCGGCGATATCGCGGCGGACCCGATCGGCGATCGCCGCCGGATCGTCCTCGCCGTGCCGGGCACGCTGGATCGCGGTGGCGAACTCCTCGAGCAGCGTGAGATTGCGGACGTCGCCGACGAATACCGCGCCGCCGGGCACCAGTACCCGCTGGATCTGCGCGAGGACGGTGCGCAGATACGCCTCGCCCGGGAAGTACTGGATCACGGAGTTCACCACCACGGTGTCGAAGTGGTGCTCCGGCAGGCGGATCGTGTCCTCGGCGGTCCCGACGCGCAGGGTCACCCGCTCGGTCCATTCCGCGCCGAGGTCGCGGAGCTGTCGTTCCAGGGTGGCGATGGTGGCCGCGGAAAAGTCAGTCGCCCAATACTCTTCGCATTCCGGCGCCACCTGCGACATCAGCAGGCCCGAGCCGACGCCGATCTCGAGCACCCGCCGCGGCCGCAGTCCCCGGATGCGGTCGACGGTCGCGTCGCGCCACTCCCGCATCTGTTCGACGGGAATCGGCTTCCCGGTGTAACTGCTGTTCCAGCCACCGAAATCGGTACCGAGCGCGGCCGGGTCCGCGCCGTTGTCCGCACCGGCGGCGGAATACAGGTCGTCGTACACCCGCCGCCACTGCCCCACCAGTTCGTCGGCGCCGACGACCGGGCCGGAACCGTCCGGGACCACGTAGCCGACCAATTGCCTGCCACCGGAACCGGTCTCGCGGGCCACGACCACCGCTTGCGCCACCGAGGGATGTTGCGCCAGTACGGTTTCCACCTCGCCGGGCTCGACCCGGAAGCCGCGGATCTTCAGCTGTTCGTCGGCGCGGCCCACGAATTCCAGCCGGCCCGAGGCGCTCCACCGCACCATGTCGCCGGTGCGGTACAGCCGCCCGCCGGTGGTGTCGAACGGATCCGCCACGAATCGGGCCGCGGTCAGCGCGGCCCGGCCCCGATAGCCGCGCGCCACTTGCGCACCGGCGACGTACAACTCACCGGGTACACCCACGGGCACGGGCAGCAGCCACGAATCCAGCACGTATACCCGGGTATTGGCCACCGGCGCGCCGATCGGCACCGCGCCGTCGAATCCGGCGGGCACGGCGAACGAGGTCACGTCCACCGTCGCCTCGGTCGGTCCGTAGAGATTGTCGATCCGAACGCCGGGGCAGGCGGTTCGCAGCGCATCGGCCAGTCCGGCCGTGAGCGTATCGGCGCCGGTGCCGATCCGGGTCAGGCTGCGGAACGGGTTGCCGGGCACCGTGTCCAGATGGTCGGCCAGGGCGGCCAGCAGCGGCGGCGTCCCGAACATCGCGGTCACCGAACGACTCTCGACCAGCCGCGTGATCTCCACCGGATCCGACCGCAGTTCACCGGCCACCACCAAGGTGGCGCCACCGCACAGCGCGGGCCAGATCTCATAGGTCGACGCATCGAACGCCACCGAGGAATGCACCAGCACCCGATCACCCACTTCCACCGGCCATGCCTGCGCCACGAGATTCACCACATTGCGATGCGTGATCGCCACACCCTTGGGCACACCCGTCGAACCCGAGGTGTAGATCACGTACGCCACATTCCCCGGCAGGGCCGCGGCCGATCGGTCGCCGTCGAGTGCGGCGGAGGCGTCGGGATGCAGGTGCGGAATCGTGTTGCCGGGCAATATGTCCGCGGTGGCCGGGTCGGTCACGATCACCACCGGCGCGGCATCATCGAGTACGAACGCCAGCCGATCCGACGGATACGCCGGATCGATCGGCAGATAGGCGCCTCCGGCCTTCGATACCGCCACCAACGCCACAATGAGGTCCGCGGATCGGGGCAGCGCCACCGCGACGACACTGTCCGGTCCCACACCGGAGGCGGTCAGTTGCCGGGCCAGCCGCGCCGCGCGGTGCTCGAGTTCCCGGTACGTGAGTTCGGTGGCACCGCAGATCACCGCCACCGCATCGGGATTCGCGGCAACCCGGTCCTCGAACAGGCCGGTGAGCGTGGTGTCCGGGACGGCGACGGCGGTCTCGTTCCACCGGCGCACCACCGATTCGCGCTCGCCGCCGCCGAGGATGTCGATCGAGCCCACCGGCAGCTCCGGCCGCGCGACCACCAGCCGCAGCAGGCGCACCAGCCGCTGCGCCATCGCCTCGACCGTTGCGGCGTCGAACAATTCGGTCGCGTATTCCACGAAACCGTTCCACGCCTGCCCCGCCGGCGCGTCAGCGATGTCGAAGAACAGATCGAATCGGGAAGTGGCGGTGGACGCTGGGTAGGGCTCGATCACCACACCCGCCAGATCCAGGGCCGGCCGGGCATTGTTCTGGAAGGCCAGGGCGATCTGGAACAGCGGGTGATGGGCCGCCGAGCGGGCCGGATTGAGCAGTTCCACCAGCAGTTCGAACGGGACGTCCTGATTCTCGTAGGCCGCCAGCGCCCGTGCCCGGACCTGGCGCAGGATCTCGGTGAACGGCGCCCCGGGCACGATGCCGGTCCGCAGCACCCAGGTGTTGACGAAGAAGCCCACCAGGTCGGTGAGGGCCTCGTCGGTGCGGCCGGCGATCGGTGCGCCGATCGGGATATCCTCGCCCGCACCGAGTTTGAACAACAGCACGGCCAGCGCGGACTGCAACACCATCGACACGGTCGCGCCCTCGCGCGCGGCCAGCGCCTCCACCGCGGTCCGGGTATCGGGATCGATACCGAAATACACCATCTCACCGCGATAACTCGCGACCCGCGGGCGCGGGTGATCGACGGGCAGCCGCAATTGTTCCGGGACACCGTCGAGTTCGGCGCGCCAGTACTCGAACTGCCGCGCCAGCAGACTGTCCGGATCGGAGGCCGACCCGAGCAGATCCCGTTGCCACAGCGTGTAATCCACGTACTGCACCGGCAGCGGCGTCCAGCCGGGCGCATGCCCGGCCACGCGCGCCTCGTACGCCGTCGACAGATCTCCGAGCAGCGGGGTCAGCGACCAGCCGTCGCCGGCGATGTGGTGGATCAGCAGGACGAACACGCAGTCGTCGCCGCCGGTGCGAAATACCGTGGCGCGCACGGGTATCTCGTGGGACAGGTCGAAGCCGTACCGCGCCGCCGCGGTCACCGCGGCATCCAGTCCGGTGGGGGCGACCTCGGTCACCGTGAGCGGCACCTCGACCGCCGAGCGGACCTGCTGCGACGGCTCCCCGTCGACATCGGCGAAGACGGTGCGCAGGCTCTCGTGCCGCGCGACGACATCGCCGACCGCGGCGCGCAACGCCGTCAGGTCCGCCCCGTGCAACCGCACCGCCAGCGCCATGTTGTAGGTGGCCGAACGACCTTCGAGCCGATGGATGAACCACAACCGGCGCTGGGCGTACGACAGCGGCACCACCGCCGGGCGCGGGCAGGCAGTCAGGGCCGGGCGCACCGGCACCTCCGCTTCGAGCCGGGTGGCCAGTTGCGCGACCGTCGGCGCGTCGAAGATCGTCCGGATGGGCACCTCGGCGCCCAGCACCACCCGGATCCGGCTGGCCAGCCGGGTGGCCAGCAGCGAATGACCGCCGAGGGCGAAGAAACTGTCGTCCGCGCCGATCCGCTCCCGGCCGAGGATCTCGGCGAACAATGCGGCCAGGACCTGCTCCCGCTCACCGGCCGGCGCGCGGAACTCGTTCGGCGACACGAATTCCGGGATGGGCAGGGCCGCGCGATCCAGCTTCCCGTTCACGGTCATCGGCATCGAATCGAGCACCATGACCACGGCCGGCACCATGAAATCCGGCAGCCGCTCGGCGACGAACCCGTGCAGCCCCGCTCGGTCGAGCACCACCGAGCCGGCCCGGTCGGGTACCACGTACCCGACGAGCTGGGTACCCCCGGCGGCCGCGGCGCGGGCCACCACCGCCGCCTGCGACACCGAAGGATGGCGCGCCAGAATGCTTTCCACCTCACCGGGTTCGACCCGGAAGCCGCGGATCTTCACCTGATCGTCGACGCGGCCCACGAACCGCAGCCGACCGCCGGCGGTCCACCGCACCACATCTCCCGTGCGGTACAACCGGCCGCCGGCCGGATCGAACGGATCCGCCACGAACCGCAGTGCGGTCGCCCCGGCCCGGCCCCGATACCCCCGGGCCAATTGCGTACCGGCGATGTACAACTCGCCAGGAACGCCGGCGGGCACCGGCATCAGGCCCGAATCCAGTACGTACACCCGCATATTGGCCAGTGCGGCGCCGATCGGTATCGCGTCGTCCCGCTCGGTGGCCGCGTCGGCGGCGAACATCGTGGTGAACACCGTGGCCTCGGTCGGCCCGTAGGCATGCACCACCGCAGCGGCGGCTCGCGCGCGGCGCACGGCCGCCGGGCTCAGTTCGGCGCCGCCGGAGATCAATTGGGTCAGGCTGCGGAAGGGGTCGCCGGGCAGCGCCTCGGCCAGGTCGAACAGTGCCGACAGCAGCGCCGGGGTCGCGAACATCCTGGTGACCGCCCGATCCTCGATCAGCCGGACCATCTCGAGCGGATCCGACCGCTGTTCGGTGGCCAGAACCACCGCGCCGCCGCCGAGCAGGGCGGGCCAGATCTCGTAGGTCGTGGCGTCGAAGGCGATCGAGGAATGCACCAGTACCCGATCCGCGGGGCCGAACGACCACGGCTGGGACACCAGGTTCAGCACGTTGCGCTGGGTGACGGCAACGCCTTTCGGCACGCCGGTGGATCCGGAGGTGTACATCACGTACGCCAGATCGTCCGGCCGGGCGGTGATCGGTGCGAGCGGGCCGGGGCCGGCCAGGTCGAGCGTGTCCAGATGCAGGTGTGCGATCGTGGTGTCCGGCAACATATCCGCGGTGACCGTATCGGTCACGACCACCACCGGCGCGGCGTCGGTGAGTACCGCCGCCACCCGGTCCGACGGATAGGCCGGATCGATCGGCAGATACGCGCCACCGGCCTTCCACACCGCGAGCAACGCCACGATCAGGTCCACCGAGCGCGGCAACGCCACCGCGGCAACGACCTCCGCACCGACACCGCGCGAGATCAGCTCCCGCGCCAGGGATTCGGAGCGGTCGTCGAGTTCCCGGTAGGTCACCTCGGCGCCGCCGCAGAACACGGCCACCGCCTCCGGGGTCCGGACGGCCCGCGCCCGGAACAGCTCGGTGACGGTGGCGCCGGGGATCGCCGCGGCGGTGTCGTTCCAGCGCCGCAGGATTCGCTCACGTTCGTCGCCGCCGAGGACGTCGGCCGCACCGACCGGGGCCTGCGGATCCGCCACCAGCTGCCGCAGCGTCCGGACCAGCCGTTGCGTCATCGCCTCGACCGTCGACCGGTCGAACAGGTCCGTGGCGTATTCGACGAACCCCTCCCAGCCGGTACCGCCCGGCGCGGCACCGAGATTCACGGTGAGGTCGAACCGCGCGGTGGTGCTCGCGAGCGGCCGGGCGGTGGCGTCGACCTCCGGCAGGGCGGGCAGGGCCAGGGTGTCGTCCTGGAAGCTCAGCAGGATCTGGAACAGGGGGTGGTGCGCCGCCGAGCGGACCGGATTGAGCAGTTCGACGAGCAGTTCGAAGGGCGCGTCCTGATTCTCGTATGCGGCAAGGGCTTTCGTCCGCACCCGGCCGAGCACCTCGGCGAAGGTGGCCCGCGCGGTGACCGGCGCGCGCAGCACCCAGGTGTTGACGAAACAGCCGACCAGATCGGCCAGCGCCTCGTCGGTGCGCCCGGCGATCGGGGAGCCGATCGGGATGTCCTCGCCCGCACCGAGTTTGAACAACAGCACCGCCAGCGCGGACTGCAACACCATCGACACCGTCGCGCCCTCGCGGACCGCGAGCCGTTCCACCGCGCCGCGGAGTTCGGCGTCGACGCCGAACAGCACCATATCCCCGCGGTAGCTCGCGACCCGCGGCCGCGGCCGATCGGCGGGCAGGCGCAGCTGCTCGGGCAGTCCGTCGAGTTCGCGCCGCCAGTAATCGAGTTGGCGGGCGAGGACGCTGTCCGGATCGTCGGCCGAGCCCAGCAGTTCCCGCTGCCACAGGGTGTAGTCGACGTACTGCACCGGCAGTGGCGGCCAGTGCGGCGCCGCGCCGGCGTGGCGGGCCGTGTACGCCACCGACAGGTCGCGCGACAACGCCGCCACGGACATTCCGTCCCCGGCGATGTGGTGGATCAGCAGTACCAGGATCCATTCGTCACCGCAGCGGAAGACGTCCGCCCGCAACGGGATCCGATCGGACAGCGTGAATCGGTGCGCCAGGGCCGCGGTCACCGCGGCCTCGGCCGCCGCGGGCGCCACCTCGGTGACGGTCACCGGCGGGTCGAGCTGCGCGGCATCGAGGACCCGCTGAGCGGGCACCCCGTCGTGTTCGGCGAAGACCGTGCGCAGACTTTCGTGCCGCGCGATCACGTCACCGACCGCGGCGGTGAAGGCGGCGGTGTCGAACGCACCCGTCAGCCGCGCGGTCAGCGGAATGTTGTAGGTCGACGACGGGCCTTCCAGCCGATGGATGAACCACAGCCGCCGTTGCGCGAACGACAGCGGGATCTCCGCCGGCCGCGGTCGCGGCGCCAGCGCCGGCCGTACCCGCGCCCCGGTGTCCAGGCGCGTCACCAGATGTGCGACCGTCGGGGCGTCGAAGACCGTCCGGATCGGCAGCTCGACCCCGAACACCATCCGGATCCGGCCGATCAGTCGCGTCGCGGACAGGGAATGGCCGCCCAGTTCGAAGAAGCTGTCGTCCATGCCGACCCGGTCCCGGCCGAGCACCTCGCCGAACAGCTCCGCCAGCAGACGCTCACGGGTGCTGATCGGCGCCCGGTACGCGACCGAGGAGGCGAACTCCGGGTCGGGCAGGGCCCGGCGGTCCACCTTGCCGTTGGCGGTCAGCGGCACCGAGTCGAGCACGGTCACCACCGCCGGCACCATGAATTCGGGCAGCCGGTCGGCCGCGAAGCGGCGCACCCGCGCGCCGTCGACGGGCCGGTCCCGGTCGACGACGACATACGCGATCAGCCGCGAATCGCCATCCGCGCCGAAGTCACGGGCCACCACGATCGCCTGGGTCACCGAAGGATGCTGTGCCAGGGTGCTTTCCACCTCACCGGGTTCGACCCGGAAGCCGCGGATCTGCACCTGGTCGTCGGCCCGCCCGACGAATTCCACTGTCCCCGTGGCGGTCCAGCGCGCCAGGTCGCCGGTGCGATACAGCCGCCCGCCGCCGGCCGGATCGAACGGGTCGGCCACGAATCGCGATGCGGTCAGTCCCGCCCGGCCGTGATAGCCCCGCGCCAATTGCGCACCGGCCACATACAATTCGCCGGCCACCCCCGCCGGGACCGGCGCCAGGCCCGGATCCAGGACGAACACCCGCATATTCCCCAGCGGCGCGCCGATCGGGCTGCCGCCGCGCAACTCCGGCACGGTGGACAGATCCAGCTTCGTGACATGGACCGTGGTCTCGGTGATCCCGTACATGTTCACCAGAGCCGGGCCGTCCCCGGCGACGGCGTACCACGGCCGCAGATGCGCGTCCGTCAACGCCTCTCCGCCGAATATCACCAGGCGCAAGGCGGATTCGGTGTTCTCCCGGGCCGCGCGGGCCCGCGCGAGCGCCTGGAAGGCCGAGGGCGTCTGGTTGAGGACCGTCACCCGCGCGTCGACGATCAGATCCCACAGCTGCGCGGGTGTGCGCACCACCTCCCACGGCACGACCACGACCCGGCCACCGTGCAGCAGCGCACCCCAGATCTCCCAGACCGAGAAGTCGAAGGCCTGGGAATGGCACCAGGCCCAGACGTCGCCGGGCCCGAACGCGCACCAGCCGGCCGTGCTCTGGAACAGCGAGGCGGCGTTGCGATGGGTGACGGCAACGCCTTTCGGGGTCCCGGTGGATCCGGAGGTGTAGATCAGGTAGGCGAGATTGCCGGGCGCCGGCGCGACCGGCGGCAGTACCCCGCCCGCCGCCGGATCGACCTCCTCGAGGCGCAGGCGCGGAATTCCGGTGTCCGGCAGCACCTTCGAGGTGGCCTCGTCGATCAGCAGCGCGACGGGGGCGGCATCGCCGAGGATGAACGCGAGCCGATCCGCGGGATATCCGGGATCGATCGGCAGATACGCCCCACCGGCCTTCAGTACCGCCAGGATCGCCACGATCAGCTCGGGTGATCGCGGCAGGGCCACCGCCACCACCCGATCCGGCCCGACCCCCCGGGCGATCAGCTCCCGGGCGAGTCCATCGGCCCAGGTGTCCAGCTGCCGGTACGACAGCTCCCACGCGCCGGAGGTCACCGCCACCGCATCCGGTTCGCGGCGGACCCGAGCGGCGAACATCCCGGGCAGTGTCGCCAGGGGGTCGACCGGCACCGCGGTGTCGTTCCACGCCTCGACCATCCGGCCGTGCTCGCCGCCGAGCAGCTCCACGGCGCCGATCGGCATGCCCGGGTCCGCGACCGCGCGGCGCAGGCAGCGGGCGAGCGTGTCGAGGTAGGTGCGCAGGTCGTCCTCGGTGTAGCGCCGGGCGTCGCCCTCCACCCGCAGGTATCCCCCACGGGGGGATTGCCTTTCGTAGTAGAAGACGATCGACAGATCCCCGCTGTTGCCGGCGGAGTACAGCTGCAGGTCGGCCGTCCCGCCGGACATGCGCATGGCGCCGAAGAACGACATGACGTTGACGACCGGGCCGAACGGGTTGCCGTCGGCATTCGACGGCCGGCCGGCATCGCGCCGGATGTCCGACATTCCGTAACGCAGATGGCTTCCGGCGCTCGCGAAGCTGCCGCCGATCCGCGCGGCCAGCTCCGCCAGGGTCAGGTCCGGACTCGAATCGATCAGCAGCGGAACGGTATCGGAGAGCTGACACGGCGTACTGCCCTCGACGCCACCTCGGTTCGACACCGGTATCTGCACGCAGAACTCGTCGCGCAGCGCATAGCGCCGGACGACGGCCGCGGCCACCGACATCACCAGGAAGGGGAGCTTCACGCCGGCCGTGCGCGCCGAATCCCGCAGGGCGGCCATATCTTCGGCGGACAGGGCGTGGGTGGCGCCGATACGGCCGGGCCGCGCGCCGCCGTTCGCGGTGCCGGGCAGGCGAACCGGCTCGATCCCGGCCGGAACGTATTCGCGCCAGAACTCCCGGTCGGCCGCCCATCGGTCGCGGCGGTACGCGCGATCACTGTCGAGGATCTCGTCGATGCCCACGAATTCCGCCGGTGCGAGCGATGTTTCGGCGACCGCGGCACAGTACACGTCCAGCACCCGTTGCGCCCAGGCCGCGACGCCCACCCCGTCCATGATGATGTGGTCGAAACACATGGCGAGACAATGGTGATCGTCGGCGAGTTCCAGCAATGCGACCCGTAGCAGGGGATCGCGCTCGAGATCGAATCCCGACTCACGTTCGCGCGCCATGTATTCGAAGGCGGCCGAGGCCGGATCGGGTTCGCCGCGGAGATCGACATGGGCCGGTTCCCAGCCCGTCACATCGCGGTCGACGACCATCGGCCCGTCCGGGCCGGGCACGAAATTCACTCGCAGGGCACGTGATTCGGCGAACACCCGATGCAGCGCCGCGTCGAATTGTCCGATATCGAGATCGGCGTGGATGTCGATGTAGACCAGGCAATTGTTCGGAATATCCGCCAGCTCGTGGGCAAGCCACAGCTCTTTCTGAATCGAAGTCGAAGAGCGCAGCGATGATTCATTGTCGAATGGCATGGCAAACTTCCTCGCTTATCGCCGACGCACGGCAATACCGATCCCTTGGTGACCGACACACTCGCTCCCGGCGAGTGTTCCGGTTTTGGCGGGTAACGGCGAGGAGCTTGCGACACGGCACGTCCCAGCACGGACGTGGCCCCTGATCTCGACGTTCCCTGGTGATACAGGATCCGGCGCACGCGTCGCGGTACGCACGCGCCGACCCGGCTCGTTGAATTCGCTTATCTAGACGACAACTCCGGTGTCCTGAAGAACTGGCCGGTGCATCCGTCCCCCTTTGCCGATCACCCGATTGTAATCAGTTGAAACGATATGAACGGAAAGCTATTTCGATCGCCCCTACGACCGTGTCCTCTCGATCATGCTACAGCACAGTCGATCAAGATGACCCGGACTGTGCGAACGTCGCCGAACCGATGCGTAAACCATCGGTAACCAGAGGGTCCGAATCGACGGAAACCAGTCACGGACCGGCATTTTCGGATGAATACCGACCAGTACTCTGCCGCACCCCGGAAATCACCCGAATATTTCGATCACGAAAGGACACGGCGGTCGGTTTCATTCATCGCACGGTGGATCCGCTGCCGTACCGATACGGCGTTCGGGCCTTGATACCGTATCGGCGCCGGTGGTAGACATGTCCCGGCGGTCCTGTCCCATTTGTCGTGACCTTCGCGCGATCACCTGCCGGCCCTGAGAATCAGCGATGAAAATCCAGTGGAAAGGTGCGCCATGTCCGAGAACCTTCCCCGTAGGGCACTGATCGCCGTCAGCAGCTACCACGGGGTCATCTATCCCGACGGCACGAAGACCGGCCTCTTCTACACCGAGGCGCTGCATCCCTTCGAGGTGTTCACCCGCGCCGGTATCGAGGTCGACCTCGCCTCGGAAACGGGCACGTTCGGCCTGGACGACCTCTCCCTGACCGAACGCTTCCTGTCGGGCGACGACAGGTCGGTCTTCGACGATCCGAAGCATCCGTTCAACGTGAAATTGAACTCGCAGTTGCGCACGGCCGCCGAGGTGGACAGGACCGAGTACGGACTGTTCTTCGCCTCCGCCGGCCATGCCGCGCTCTACGACTATCCGAACGCTCACGCGCTACAGGCCGTCGGCGCCGACGTCTGGGCACGCGGCGGAATCGTCGCGGCCATATGTCACGGACCGGTGATCCTGGCCGGAATCATCGACTCCCGGACCGGCCGTTCCATTGCCGACGGCAGAACCGTCACCGGATTCACCGTCGAGGGCGAGATCGTGCTGAACGTCCTCGAGAAACTCGAATCCGACAAGGTGCAGCCGGTCGTCGACGTGGTGAGCAATGCCGGGGCGGACTACAGCTCCCCCATGCACCCGTTCGACGATTACTCCATCACGGCCGGGCGGTTGATCACCGGCGCCGATCCGGCCAGTGCGCGCAGCGCCGCGGAGCGGGTCGTGACGGCGTTCGACAGCCTCACCGCGGCGTAGCGGGCCACCGGGGTGCGGCGACAGCTGTTGCGCGGCACGGACAGTGGCGGCTCAGCAGCTCCGGCGGTACGTCAGCATGGCGCGGTGCAGCGCGTCCCGCCAGTGCGGCAGCGGCCGCAGGCCGTGGCCGAGCCACGATGCCCGCGACAGCACGGCGTTGCGGGGCCGATCGGCGGCGGTCCGGTAATCCGTTGTCCGGCAGGGCCGTAGCAGGCCGGCGTCCAGACCGGCCTCCGCGGCGACGGCGCGGGCGAATTCGTATTTCGACACCGCACCCGCCGACGTCGCATGGGTCAGCGGCGGCGGATCGGGATGTGCGAGCAGATCGGCCAGGGCGGATACGAGGTCGTCGGTACAGGTGGGCGAGGCGATCTGATCGGCGACGACCGAAACGGGCTCGCCCCGTGCGCATCTCCGGAGCAGGGCGGCCGGGAATCCGGTGGTCGCGCCCGAGTACAACCACATCGTGCGGACGATCAGCGCGCCGGGGCATTCGGCGCGCACGGCCTGTTCACCGGCCAGCTTCGAGCGGCCGTACGCGTTGATCGGCGCGGTCGGCGAGCGGATTTCGTAAGGCTGTGCGGCCGTGCCGTCGAAGACGTATCCGGTGGACAGGTGCACCAGTCGCGCGCCCTTCTCGGCGCAGGTCCGGGCCAGCAGCCCGGCGCCGGACGCGTTGACCGCGAATGCCCGGTCGATCTCGGTCTCGGCGGCATCGACGGCGCTGTAGGCCGCGCAGTTGATCACCACGTCGTCCGGCTCGATACTCCGGTGCAGCGCCCCGGCATCGGTGACGTCGAGCTCCGCCCGCCCGAGGGCCACGATCGTGCGGTGACCGTCCCGGAAAGGACTCCCGGGAGCCGTTATTCGGCTACCCAGCAGCCCGCGGGCCCCGGTGACGAGCAGCCGGCTCACCGATTCCCCTCGGCCGGGGGCTCGGCGGCCGGGACCGGCGCTCGCCGGTGGCCCGCGACGAACTCCCGGACCGAGGCGACCACGTAGTCGATCATCTCGTCGGTGATCCCGGGGTACACCCCGACCCAGAAGGTCCGGTCGGCCACCCGATCACTGACCGTCAGATCGCCCGAAACACGGTGCGGCACGGCGGAATAGGCCGGATGGCGCAGCAGGTTCCCGGCGAACAGGCCGCGCGTCGCGATCCGGCGCCGCTCCAGGAAGTTCACGATGTCGAACCGATCGAACGGCGCGTCCGGCGCGACGGTCATCGCGAAACCGAACCAGCTCGGGTCGCTTCCGGGGGTCGGCTCCGGCAGGCGCAGATGGTCGATGCCGTCGAGCTCCGCGCGCAACCTGCCCCAGTTGTGCCGCCGGGCGGCACAGAAGTCGTCCAGCTTCGCCAGCTGCGACAGGCCGAGTGCCGCTTGCAGATCCGTCGCCTTCAGGTTGTACCCGATGTGCGAGTAGATGTACTTGTGGTCGTAGCCGTACGGCAGGCCGCCCAGCTCGAAGCCGAATCGTCCTCCGCACCGGTTGCTTTCACCCGGCTCGCACCAGCAGTCGCGTCCCCAGTCGCGCAGCGACTTCACCACCCGGGCCAGGACCAGGTTGTCGGTCAGGACACATCCGCCCTCACCGGTCGTCAGATGGTGGGCCGGATAGAAACTCACGGTCGACAGGTCACCGAAGGTTCCGGTCGCCCGCCCTCGATACCTCGATCCGACCGCGTCGCAGTTGTCCTCGATCAGGAACATGCCGTGCCTGCTGCATATTTCGGCGATCTCCGCGACCGGGAAGGGATTGCCGAGCGTATGGGCCAGCGCCACCGCACGGGTGCGCGGGCCGACGGCCGCCTCGATCAGTTCCGGTGTCGCGTTGTACGTGCGCTCGTCGATGTCCACGAACACCGGCTCGAGGCCGTTCTGCAGGATCGGGTTGACCGTCGTGGGAAACCCTGCGGCACAGGTGATCACCTCGTCTCCCGGGCGGAGCCTGGCCTCCCCCAGTTCGGGTGCGGTCAGCGCGGTGATCGCCAGCAGGTTCGCCGAGGACCCCGAATTGGTCAGCCGCGCCTTGCGCATCCCGATCCGCCGGGCGAACGAGGTCTCGAATCGGTGTGCCAGGGCACCCGCGGCGATCCGCATGTCCAGGGCCGCCGCGGCGAGGGCCGTCCGGTCGTCGGGATCGAGATGTGCTCCGGAGGACTGGATCTCGGTGACACCCGGCACGAAGGGGCGGTCCGGTTGCTGTCCGTGGAATTCTCGAATGGTCCGGATCAGATCTTCTCTGTCGATCATTCGATGTCAGCTCCTCGGACTCGTCTCGATGAGATCTCGCAGATCGTCGGCGAACGCGGTCTGCCGGGGCAGGGCGTACATCCGTTCCCGCAGTTCCGCGGTGGCCCGCCGATAGGAGGTGTCGGCCAACACCCGCTCACACGCGGCCAGCACCTCGGCCGCGGTGACCGTGGCGGGGTCGATCCGCAGGCCGGTGCCGAGTTGCGCGCACCGCCGGGCATTACCGGGATGGTCGGCGAAGAAGGGCAGCAGTACCTGGGGGATACCGCAGGTGATCGTGTCCCGGATCGAGTTCAGGCCGCCGTGGGTGATGAACAGATCCACCTTCCCCAGCACCAGCGACTGGGGAACCCGGGTCATGGTGTGCACATGCGGTGGCAGCGACGGGAACACGTCCCGGTACTGCGCCGGCAGCGCCGCGAGGACCGAGCATTCCAGATCCGCCAGCGCCGTGAAGATCTCGCGATAGATCTCGATCGAGCGCGGCATGTATCGGGTGGAACGGGGACCGATCGACCCCATCGACAGGTACACGATCGGTGTGCCCCAGGGGAATTCGCCCGGCAGCCGCTCGTCCCGCCGGGTGGGCAGTTCGTGACGGTATCGGCGCAGCGGCGCGTCGAAATCTGCGTGGTTGAAGGCCTCCGGAGTCATCGAGACGGTGAGATGGCGCAGGACGCCCGGTTCCGGCGGCTCCGGCGGGAGCCCCAACTCGGCTCGCCGGGCGGTCAGTCCGGGCCGGACCACCTCGGTGTGCAGGCGTTGCACCACCGCCTCCAGCGGGCCGATGTCCACGACGACGTGGGGTATCCCCAGTACCTCCGCGGCCAGATATCCACCGAATTCGGTACATTCGTGCAGCACCGCGTGCGGCCGCCAGTGTTCGGCCAGCGCGAGCACCCGTGCGGCGACATATCCGGCGACACGGGCGGAGGTGAACTCCGCCATGAGCGCCCGATCGAAGGCCGCCGCGCCCCCGTCGAGCAGGGCCCCGAAGACGACGCTGTCGAAATCCGGGTCGAGCCACGACGCCCCGATGTCGACGGTCCGCACGCCGTAGCTGTCGCGCAACCATCCGGACCACTTGTCCGGCACCGCGATTCGGACATCGTGGCCCAGTCCGCCGAGTGCGTCGACGAGCGTGACCAGCCCGCGCAGATGCGATTCGATCGGATTGACGGTGACCAGCACGCGCATGCGGTCGTCAGGGGGAAGGCTCATCGGGTACCACCGGTCACGAGTCCTGAGACATCGGGTTCGAGCGCGATCTCAGCGGATCACGACAGTAGTGTCGCAGGATCGCCCGGCACCCGAAGCCTTTCGGCCCCGAAGAGAGCCTCGTCACCCTGCACGTGCAGATCGACTGTGGGACAGACTGTTTGGTCGCTGTCGCACCGATCCGCGGCTACCGCACCCGTTGCCCGGCGATTCGGAATAGCCGATCCGCATAACTCCGCACCCGCCCACCCATTCGACAACTGGACACGTGACCAAACATTCTCTGAAGATTTGCGGTGCATTATTGACGGTAGTCACATTTCGCCGTCCGGCGACGGGAACTCACTATTGGAAAATCAATATTGCGATCTGACGGGCGGATCGATCGAGCCCATCCGCGACCACGGAACCGGAAAGAATGGCCCATATGTCCAGCACCGATCACGGTCACACCGAAGGCCGGACGCCGCCGGCACTCCGCACACGAACCGGGCAGATCACGTGCGCGCCAGCGGTTTCGGGCCACCACAATGATTGCCGAAGTTTTGCCGAAATCAATAGATCAATGGTATAGGATGTCTGCGAAGTGATCCTTTTCCATTACGGTTGTCACAATACCGACAGGATGGTATGGTCCGCTTCGGGTTTGCCGCTGCACGTTTTCGGGCGCAATGAAATATTGAGGTGGACATGAATTTGGACGATGCCCTACGCGACGGAATGTCGATGGACGGAGCGGTGGGTATCGCGCTCGTCGATTACAGCAGCGGAATGATTCTCGGCAAGCAGGGCGGGAATTCGCTGATCGACATGGAAGTCGCCGGAGCCGTCCTCACACAGGTCGTGCGCGCGAAGGTCGACGCGATAAGAACACTCCAGTTGAACGATGCGATAGAAGACATACTCGTCACGCTCGGCGCCCAATATCACATCATCATGCCGCTGGACGACGGACGGAACAGCAACATTCTCGAGAGCGACGGGAGCACCCTGTTCCTGTATCTCGTACTCGATCGGGACCGGGCGAATCTCGCCATGGCGCGCCACCTGCTGCGCCGGATCGAACAGTCGGTTCAGGTGTGACGCGCCGGTTGGAGCTCGCGCTCACCGAGCCCGAGAAGGTCGCCCGACTGCTCGCCGAGGCCTGCGAATCGGTCGACGACGCGGCGTACGCGTTCGTCGCCAGCCGGGACGGCTTGGTCGTGGCCAGTGCCACGGCCGATACGACCCCGGAAGACGCAGTGGCGCTTCGCGGTTCGGCGCTGGCGGCGGCAGCGGTGGGAATCGGTGACCACTTCGCGGCACTGTCGGCGCACGGGCGTCTGCAATCCACGTTCTTCGAATCCGATCGCGGGTGCGTCGGTATCTTCCCCCTCAGCAGCGCGGTACTGCTCGTGGTGGGCAGCGGCCAATCGGTCAACCTGGGCCGGCTGACCGCGGCGGCGAAACGGATCATCGCACTGCTCCAGGCGCCGAAGGACTAGCCGACGTCACGCCGGATGCCCAGTCCGGCAACCGATTACGAAAGGCACGAGAACACATGAGCAACATAGATCTCGCACTGAAGGACATGATGTCCATCGACGGCGCGATCGGCGCCGCCGTCGTCGACTACTCCAGCGGCATGGCGCTCGGCATGCTCGGCAATTCCAAGACCTTGGATCTGCAGGTCGCCGCCGCCGGCAACACCGAGGTCGTGCGCGCCAAGCTGCGCACCATCGACCAGCTCGGTCTCAAAGAGGACATCGAGGACATCCTCATCACCCTCTCCGGCCAGTACCACCTCATCCGGCCGATGGCCGGCCCGAAGTCCAAGGGCCTGTTCCTCTACCTCGCGCTCTACCGCGAGCGGGCCAACCTCGCGCTGGCCCGGCACCGCCTCAAGAGCATCGAGCAGGAACTGGACATCTAGCGCGACCCGCACCCGGTCGTCACGCGGGGGACGACCGGGTCGAGGTGACACGTGATGATCGCATCGCCGCAGGTAGGTGGCACCGAGCGATCGACCGGCTCGCCGACGGCGCCGTAGCGCGTTAACGTTGAAGCGGAAAGGCTACCGGTCGCTTGGTTTTGATTGCGGTGAGCGTGCGCAACGGCGACCGGGTCACGCGGCCGTCTCGGGCAGGACCGGTATCCGGTTCCGGCCGAGGCGGCCGCGTGGCGCGGGCCCGGAAGGGAGTCGCCGTGGCAGGCGGGTATGTGGCGGCGATCGAGGCGGAGCTCGCGGCGATGCGGGCCGACCACCAGCGGCTGGTGCGGGACGGGCCGCCGTGGTCGCTGGCGGCGTTGTTCAGCACGCCGGAATCCGGAATCATCGAGTACTGCAAGGATTTCCGGCCCAACCGGTTCGGCGTGGAGGCCTGTGCGGCGGTCGAGGCGTTCTGCCGCCGGCACGGGATCTGGCTGGAGGCGGGCGGCGCCCACTACAACAGCATGACGCCGTTCCTGCACCCGCGAGCGGTGACGGCGGAGCGGATGACGCTCATCGGGAATTACAACGCGATCCTGTTCTGGCTCAACGACACTGCCGGACGGGAGAAGTTCGCGCATCTCACGACGACCGAGCAGTCCGATGCGCACAGCACGGTCGAGAGCCTGTGCCGGCTGCTGTCGACGGGACGGACGGTGGCGGATCCGACACCGGTCGAGGCGGCGACTGCCGAATTCCTGGCCGAGCTGACCGCGAACGGGGAGCCCGCCTGGACCGCATGGGTCCTGGAATCGACGATCGACCATCTGCGCACCGCGATCCGCGATCAGAACGCCAGGGCGCGTGGGGATCTGCTGTCGGTCGAGGAATACATCGATCTGCGCGCCCGGGTTTCGGGCATGTACCCCGCGATCGCGCTGTGCGAGTACGGACGCGACACCTATCTCCCGTGGGATCGGATCCGCGCGGCCGGACTCGAGACCGATCTGCGCCGGCTGCAACGACTCACCGCCGATATCGGCGCGCTGATGAACGACATGTTCTCCTTCGAGAAGGAATGCATCGTAGACGGTGCGGATTTCAACCTGATCCCGATCTGGTTGCTGAACAATTCCGGCGCGAAACTCGCCGACGCCGTGCACGCGGCCGCCGATATAGTGCGCGACCGATTCACCTCGTTCCGCCGAATCTGGCAACCGTTGTACAACAGCTGCGCCGAATCCGGAGACCCGGCCACGACCGATCCGATCGCCGATCATCTACTCGATCTGCGGTGCTGTGTACAGGCGACCTGGGTTTGGCAGGTCGAGACCAGTCGGTACAAAGGAAGCTCGATCTTCGCGGAGAACCGGCAACCGGACAATCACCGTGACCACACCGGAAACACGCGGTAGATTCGGGACGGTCTGTTCGAGTAGAGGTCCTGACGCTGGAGCCGGAGTGGGGTGTGCCGGACCAGCGCGACACGGTGGTGCAAGGGGATGTGGTGGATGACGGCGAGCGTTCGACGCTGGCGCGAGAGTGGTGGGAGGTGCTGGCGGCACAAGGTTTCGTGCCGGGATCGGTCGACGACCGGCGACAACTGCTGTCCGGGTTGATCGGTGACCTGCTCACCGCCGCGGCGGCCGAACCGTTCGACGCGACACCGGGCGCGCGGGCCGGCCGGGCGCTGGTCGCGGCCCACCTGACCGACGAGCGGATCCCGGCGTTGTCGGCGCAGGTGCTGCACCGGCTGACCGAGCACTGCGCGGCGCCGGCCCGGATCGCGGCCCTGCTGACCGCACTCGGACAGGGGCACCAGGCGGCCCTGGCCGGTCTGCGCACCTCCGATTTCGTTGCCGGACAACGCGACACCGTGCAGGACAACCGCTTCCGGATCGTCTTCGACCACATCGCCGCCGCGATCGCGATCGGCGACACCGAAGGCACACTGCTGGAGGCCAACCGGGCGCTCGCGGACATGATCGGAGTTCCGGTCGGCGAGTTGCGCGGGATCTCGGTCTACGATTTCGCCCACCCCGACGACCGCGACCATATCCGTAACCTGTTGTACGACAAGCTTGTTCCGGCCCGTTCCGGCACGGTCAAACTGGAACGGCGGCTGATCCGCGCCGACGGCAGCGTCGGATGGATGTCGTTCGCCATCACCTATGTCCCCGGCGCCGCCGGGAATCCCGACTATCTGCTGGCCGTCGGCGCCGACGTGACCGATACGCACCGGCAGCAGGAGGAACTGCACCGGCAGGCGCGTCACGATCCGATGACCGGCCTGCCCAACCGCCGGCTGCTCATGGAACGGATCGACGAACTGGTCGCGACCGCCGGTCCCGAGGACCGCGCCGGATTCTTCTTCATCGATATCGACCACTTCAAGGCCATCAACGACCGGTACGGCCACAGCATCGGCGACCAGGCGCTCACCGCGGTCGCCGCCCGGTTGCGCAACAGCGTCGGCGACCACGACTGCCTGATCGCGCGGATCGGCGGTGACGAGTTCGGCGCCCTCATCCTGCCCCCGGCCGACACCACCCGGCTCACCATGATCGCGAACCGCCTGCTGTCGGCGCTGGTGGATCCGATCACCGTCAACGGCCGCGCCATGACGATCTCCGCCAGCATCGGCGCGGTGGTCACCCCGGTCCCGGGCATGAACTCCGAATCACTGCTCGCCGCGGCCGATACCAGCCTGTACTACGCCAAGACCAACAACAAGGGCCACTGGATCCTGCACACACTCGACGCACCCGCCTGACCGGCGCTACCAACCTTGCAATCCTTATGATGATTAACTAGGTTGAGTCCGTGAGCGGCAAGATCTCCTTCGGATTCCTGTACGACTTCCGGAATCCGGCCCGATGGCAGCGGCCGTGGGCGGATGTCTACGCCGAAACCCTGGATTTCATCACCTGGAGCGAATCCGCCGGATTCGGCGGCGCGTGGGTGCCGGAGCACCACAACGCCTCCGACGGTTACATGCCCGCGCCGCTGGTGATGCTGGCCGCGATCGCCGCCCGCACCCGGAGTATCCGGCTCGGGTCGGCGGTCGCCCTGGCGCCGCTGTATCACCCCGTCCGATTCGCCGAGGACTGTGCCGTTCTCGACATCATCTCCGGTGGCCGGCTCGATATGGCCCTCGGCATCGGGTACCGCCGGCGCGAGGCCGCGGGCTACGGGGTGGAGTTCTCCGCGCGGGGGCGGCGCACCGACGAATTCCTCGACATCGTCACCCGGCTCTGGGCCGGTGAGACGGTCACCCACAGCGGGAAACACTTCACCGTCGAGAACGCCGCGATCACCCCGGCGCCCGACCGCGGCCACATTCCGCTCTATCTGGGCGGATTCAGCGACCGGGCCCTCGAACGCGCCGCGCGATACGGCCGGGGCTACTTCGGGAATCTCGACATGGTCGGGCGGTATCGGGAGAAATTGCGCGCGTGCGGGAAGGATCCCGACAGCGGCCGGGTACGCATCCAGGGCACCTTCGTCGTCGTCGCCGAGGATCCCGAGCAGGCCATGCACGAACTGGGTCCCTACTACCACCATGTGAACAACACCTACGGCGAGTGGCACGACGAGGACCGCGCCGCGACCGGATTGGCCGACGACACCGTCCTGTCCCCCATGACCCTCGACGAATTCGCGGCGAGCGGTACGCTCACCATCCTCACGCCGGACGCGGCGATCGAGATGTTCCGCGGCTGGCTCACCGAGACGCCCGTCGAACACTTCATGATGATGCTGCCGCCGGGACTCCCCCCGTCCCGATTCGTGAAGTACGCCGAAACCTTCGCCGGCACAGTCATTCCCGCATTCAGCTGAACATCTCCCGGAACGGACATTCGATGCCCAAGGCCTACGTCATCGTCACCGAAGACATCACCGACCCCGAGGGGATGGCCGCCTACAGCCGCGCCGCCGCACCCTCACTGGCCGCGAGCGGCGCCCGCGTCCTGGCCGTCGACACCCAGGTGGAAACCCTCGAAGGCCGGTGGCACGGCAGCAAGACCGTACTCATGGAATTCGACTCGCCGGAAGCCGCCAAGGCCTGGTACGAATCCGACTCCTATACCGCGGCCCGGCCCCTGCGCCAGGCCGCGGCCGACAGCCACGCCGCGATCATCACCGGGCTCTGAGCAGCGCTCGGCCGCGGTCAGCGGCCTTGCCAGTCCGGTGCGCGCCGGCCGAAGAACGCGGCCAGGCCCTCCTGGAGATCGGCGGAGGCCAGCAGCCCGGCGTGCACCTCCTCGGTCATGGTCCACAGGCCGGTCTCGTCGCCGGCGATGGCGGAATTGGCGATCCGCAGCGCGCCCCGGACCGCCAGCGGCGCGTTCGCGCCGATCCGCCGCACGAGTTCCAGCGCACCGGCGAGCGCGGCGCCCGGCTCCACGAGCCGGTTGACCAGGCCCAGCCGTTCCGCCCGCTCGGCGTCGAGATCGTCTCCGGTGAGCAGTAATTCGCGGGCGACGTTGGCCGGCAGCAGGCGGGCCACCCGGAAGGCGCCGCCGAAATCCGGGATCAGCCCCCGCTTCGGCTCGGGCAGGCCGAACCGCGCGGTCCGGCTCGCGACCACGAGATCGCAGCACATGACAAGTTCGAAACCGCCACCGAGCGCGAAGCCCTCGACCGCGGCGACCAGGGGCTTGCCGCGCACCCGGGTCATGATCCCGGCGATCCCGCCGCGTTCGGTGGGCTCCCCGGCGCCGGCGGCGAGATCCGCTCCGGCACAGAAGAATTCGGGTCCACCGGTGAGGACGGCGAACCACTGCTCCGGATCGTCCTCGAATTCGTTGAGCGCGTGGTCGAGACCGGCGGTGATCTCGTCGTTGATCGCGTTGCGCTTCGCGGGCCGGTTCAGGGTGAGAACGGTTGTGCGGTCGCGCTTCTCGACCGTGACCGCGGGTTCGGCACTCATCGGGCCGCTCCTTCCGATCAGGCGATGGTGACGCCGCCGTCGACGACGATGGTCTGCCCGGTGACGTAGCCGGCCGCGTCGGAGGCCAGCCAGACCACGCTCGCCGCCAGTTCCTCGGGATCGCCGGTGCGGCCCAGCACGATTCGGGGTTTCATGCTGTCGAGATAGCCCGGCTTGTAGTGGTCGGTCATCTCGGTCTCGAAGAAGCCGGGCGCCACCGCGTTGACCCGGATGCCCTTGCGGGCGCCCCACTGCTGGGCGAGGTCGCGGGTCAGGCCGATCAGGCCGGCCTTGCTGGCGCTGTAGGCGGCCTGCGGAAGTCCGGCGGTGGTCAGGCCCAGGATGCTCGAGATGTTCACGACCGACGAGCCCGGCTTCATGACCCGCCCGGCCGCCTGCGCGGCCCAGTACGCGCCGTTGAGGTTGACGTCGATGACCGCGCGGAACTGATCCGGCGTCTCGTGGGTGGCCGGGTAGGCGGTGCCGACACCCGCGTTGTTGACCAGGACGTCGACCCGGCCGAAGTGCGCGAAGGCGGCGTCGATCAGGTGGTACGCCTGTTCCGAACTCGCGATGTCGGTCTCGACCACCAGGGCCTTGCGGCCGGCCTCGCGCACGAGATCGGCGGTGGCCTCCAGCTTCGCGGCCCGCCGGGCGGCCAGGACCACGTCGGCGCCGGCCTCGGCGAACGCGCGCGCGAACGCCACGCCCAGCCCGGACGACGCGCCCGTCACCACGACGACCCGGTCGTCCATCCGGAACTTGTCGAGAATGCTCATCAGAAGGTTCCTGCCCTACGAGTGGTTGGTCGCTGTGACGGTATCGGTACTCCGGGGCGAGTGCCGCAACAGGCGCAGTCCGGCGGCCATGAGCTCCGGCGTCGCATCCGCCGCGGCGAGGGCGCCACTGCCGGAGTCCGCACCCTGCCGGGCCCGGTAGGCGATGCCCTCGGCGATCACGGCCAGCTTGAAATTGGCCAGGGCCAGATAGTGGTCCCAGGCACCGAGATCGCGGCCCGAGGTCACCGCGTACCGCTGCGCCAGCGCATCCGTCGACGGCAGGCGGTCGCTGGTCCACGCCGCCGTCGTCCCCAGCACCAGATCGAAGACCGGATCGCGGTAGACACACATCAGCGCCAGGTCGGTGAGCGGGTCACCGAGCGTGGACATCTCCCAATCGACCACCGCGCGAACGATTTCCGGTCGATCGGCATCGAGAATGGTGTTGTCGACACGGAAGTCGCCGTGCACGATCGCGGCCTCGGCCGGCGGCGCGAAATCCGCGAGGGCGGCGGCCAATCGGGCGGCATCGGGCAGTTCGCGGGTCTTCACCTGCTCCCACTGCCGGGCCCACAGCCGTACCTGCCGGGACACGTAACCCTCGGGGCGGCCGAACGATTCGAGGCCCACCGCGCGAAAGTCCACGGCGTGCAACGCCACCAGGACGTCGACCAGGGAGTTCACGACGGCGAGGACCTGCGCGTCGGTCAGCGCGGCGAGGTCGTCCTGGTCGCGGACCACCAGACCGGGCACGAAATCGACCACGGTGCAGGGGGCTCCGAGTACGGCGCCCTCCCGATCGATGGCGACGGTTCCGGCGACCGGTACCGCGGTGGGCCGCAGGGCCTCGGTCACCGTGTACTCGCGCCCCATATCGTGGGCGGACGGGGTCAGCCCGGCGACCGGCGGCCGCCGCAGCACCCAGGCCGACGTGCCGTCGGACACCCGGAACGTGAGATTCGAACGGCCGCCGCTGATCTGCTCCGCGGTCAGCTCGCCGCGGACGGTGACGCCGCGGTCGGCCAGGAACCGGGCCACCGCCTCGATGTCCATACCCGGCAGGCTCATCGGTCGCCCGCCTGCAACGCGCGCTTCGCGGCGCCGATGCGACGCTTCGCGATGGCCCACCGATGGACCTCCGACGGCCCGTCGTAGACGCGGAACGGCCGGACCTCCCGCGACAATCGGGCCAGCGGCAGATCCTCCGATACGCCCAGCCCGCCGCACATCTGCACGCTGCGATCCACGATCCGGAAGATCGCCTCGGCGGCAAAGGTTTTCGCGATGGAGGTGGAATCACCTGCGGCCCCACCGGCATCGAGCTCCCAGCAGGCCCGCGTCAGCAGCGCTCGCGTCGCGGCGATGTCGATCTCGTTGTCCGCGACCATCTTCTGGACCATACCGAGATCACCGAGCCGGCCGCCGAACCCCTCCCGCTGTGCGACATGCTCGACGGCGACGTCGTGCGCACGGCGCGCGGCGCCGAGCCAGCGCATGACATGGGTCATCCGCGCCGGGCCCAGCCGGACCTGCGCGTACTCGTAGCCGCGATCCACCTCGCCGAGCACCGCGGAATCGGGGACGTCGACATCCTCGTAGTCGACCTCGCAGTGCCCGCCGACCATGGACCGGTCCAGCGTCGTGATGTGCCGGCCGACCCGCACCCCGGGGGTGCCGGCGGGAACCAGGAACATCGTCGCCCCGCCGCGCTGACCGGGTTGTCCGGACGTGCGGGCCATCACGATGTGGAAGGCGGCGCCGTCGGCGCCGGTGATGAACCACTTCCGCCCGTTGATCCGCCAGCCGCCGCCGTGCCGTTCCGCGCGGGTGGTCAGGGCCGCGGGATCCGAGCCGGCGCCCGGCGCGGGTTCGGTCATCGCGAAGGCCGAGCGGACGTCGCCGGCCGCGAGTGGCGCGAGGAATTCGTGCCGCTGTTCCGGTGACGCGACATGGGCCAGCAGGTGCATATTGCCCTCGTCGGGCGCGGCGATGTTCAGCGCGGTCGGCCCGAACAGCGAATACCCGGCCTCCTCGAAGACCGGCGCGCGGTCGGACATGTCCAGCCCGAGGCCGCCGTACTCCAGCGATACGTGCGGCGCGAACACCCCGGCATCCTTCGCGGCCTGCTGCAGATCCTTCCGGATCGCGTCCCCGCCCGCGGCGGCGATATCGCCGCGGTGGCGATCCTCGATCGGCAGGACGGTCGTACGGACGAACTCCCGCGTCCGGTCGACCAGCGCCGCCACCTCGGTGGAGTAGGTCAAATCGATCGGCACTGCCTACCTCATCTCGCGACTTACCGAGCGCTCGCTCGGTCAACAATGACAGTTCACTGTACACATATCGCCGATACCGTCGTCAACAGCCCGGACCGGACTTGCCTTGTTCAGGATTTCTGAACAGAATGCCTCCGTGGACAGCACGCACGACGCCGGGGCCGCGATCAGACGCCTCCGCACCGCCCGCGGCCTCACGATCCGTGAGCTGGCGCGGCGCGTACAGGTCAGCGCCGCGACCGTCAGCGCCGTCGAGAACGGTAAGACCGGCGTCTCCGTATCGCGCCTGCGGACCTTCGCCGAGGCGCTGGAGGTCCCGGTCGCGCAGCTGCTCACCGGCACTTCCCCCACTCCCCCGCCACCGCGCACCCCCGTCCGATCCGACCCGGTCGGCTGGCGCGACTACCCGCCCCTGATCCTGGATCCGGTACTCGCCGCCGCCGTGGACGCGATGGTGGAGACCGGCTACCACGGCACCACGATGCGGGCGATCGCGCAGCGCGCCGGTATGAGCGTGCCCGGTATCTACCACCACTACCCCGACAAACAACATCTGCTCGTGGAGATCCTCGACCTGACGATGAGCGATCTGCACCGCCGCTGCTCGGCGGCCGCCGCGGGCGCCTCGAACAGCGTGGAGCGGGTGGCCCACATCGTCGAGGCGCTGGCCCTGTTCCACGCCCACCGCCGGGGCCTCGCCTTCCTCGGCGCCAGTGAGATGCGCAGCCTGATCGACGTGAACAGATCCCGAATCGCCGACTCCCGCAACCGACTTCAGCGCATCCTCGACGACGCCATCGGGACCGCCGCCGACGAGGGCCGGCTGCGCACCGAGGATCTGCGCACCGCGGGCCGCGCCATCGCCACCATGTGCACCTCCATCCCCCAGTGGTTCCGCGACGACGGCCCCGCCACCCCCGAGCAGATCGCCCGCACCTACGCCGAATTCGCCCTGGCCCTGCTGAACGCGGACCCCGTCGCTACCGAATGCTGATGCGGCCCGGCACCTTTCGCGCCTTCCGTCAGGGCACCAGTGACTGGGTGCCGAGGACGGTGGCCAGGGCCAGTCGGTCCGCGTCCTCGGTACCGGGTTCGGCGGTGTAGACGGAGATGCGCAGATCGTCCAGGGCGACCAGCAGGGTGTCGCAGTCGAGGGTGATGCGGCCGACCGAGGGGTGGTCGACGGTCTTGTGGCGGGACGGATCGGCGAGTGGCGGTGGGGCCTCGGCATGCCAGAGTTCCGCGAAACGCGGACTGCCGGAGGTGAGTTCGGCGATCAGGCGGCGCAGGGTGCGGTCGGCGGGATAGCGCGAGGCCGTCACGCGCAGGTCGGCCACGAGCCGGGCCTCGTGGCCGGCCTGTTCGGCCGGGGTGTGCACGACCCGGGTGGGCAGGCCGGCGAGGTTGCGCCACACGGCATTCCGCTCCAGGCCGCGCCAGCGGGTGGTATCGCCCATCAGGGCATCGAACGGCGCGTTGGCGAGGACCAGGGTCCAGCTCGCGTCGTACACGACGACCGGGGTGTGCGACAGGCGGTCCAGCAGGCGCTGCACGCTCGCGGGCACCCGGGACGGCACGACGTCGGGGCCGGGGGTCGCATGCCCGGCGAGGCGGTACAGCTGATCGCGTTCGGCGTCGGAGACGCGCAACGCGCGGGCCAGCGACTCCACCACCTGCGCCGAGGGCGCGGTCGCGCGGCCCTGTTCGAGGCGGGTGAGGTAGTCGGCCGAGATACCGGCCAAGGCGGCCAGTTCCTCGCGGCGCAATCCGGTGGCCCGGCGCCTGCGGCCCACCGGCACACCCAGGGTCTCGGGCGGCACGCGGTCGCGCCAGCGGCGCACCGTCGGACCGAACTCCCACGATTCCATACCCCCAGTCTGCCCGGGTGCGCGCCGGGTTGTCCTGGCCCCGGCAGTCCTACGAAAACCGGACGCCTGTTCGCGACACGCCCGGCCGCGCAGGCTGGACCCATGACCGAATCCGGAACTGTTCTGATCACCGGGCCGACCCGCAATCTGGGTCGGTACGCCGCCCTGGCCATGGCCGATCGTCCTGCCGGGCAGCGGCCCGATCTCGTACTGGTCGGCCGCGCCGGGCCGGATCTGACCGCCGTGGCGGACGAGGCGCGGGCGCGGGGTGCTCGCGTCCACGAGATCGGCTGCGATCTGGCGAGTCTGGCCGAGGTCCGCGCGGCCGCGGTCGCGGTGCGCGACCTGCTCGACGCCGGGACGGTACGGCCGTTGCGCGCGCTGGTCGCCAATGCCGGTCTGTCCTCGGCGGACACCCGGCGGGCCTCGGCAGACGGCTACGAGCTGACCTTCGCCGTCAACCATCTCGCCCATGCGCAGCTGATCGGCGATCTGCTCGGCTCGTTCACCGCTCCGGCGCGGATCGTGCTGGTCGGTTCGAATACCTATCACGCCAACTTCTGGCGCAGGCTGTTGCAGGTGCCGGAGGCGCAGTGGGCCGATCCGGTCGAACTCGCCCGGCCCGCCACCGGTGCGCGGGTTCCGGGTACGACCGCCTCCGGGATCGCCTATTCGAACGCGAAGCTGGCGATTCTGTACTACGCCCACGAACTGCAGCGGCGCGCCGGTGCGGGGGTCGCCGTATCGGTGTTCGAGCCGGGCTGGATGCCCGGTACCGCGCTGGGCCGGGGTGCACCCGCGGCACTGCAGGCCGTCGGCCGGTTCCTGGGCCGGCTCCCCGGGGTGTCGACGCCGCAACGCTCGGGCCCGCTGCTGGCCGCGCTGGCCCTCGACGATCGGTGGGGGCACCTGCGCGACGGCGCGTTCGTGGTGAAGACCGCGGTGACCGAGGTGCAGCCGGTGGCCCGCGACCGCGATCGGGAGCAGCGGCTGTGGGAGGCGACCACCGAACTGCTGGACCGCGCGGCCGCGGCGCACTGACGAGAGCTGTTGGCCCGCGACCGGTTCGCGGGGATACGCGGCGAGTTTTTCATCCGGGCCGTGCGGGGCCGCGCGCGGCGTCCGGGGGTGCCGTCTCGGCGATCCGGTCGGCGAGGAAGTTCCGTTCCGGTTCGGTTCGTGCGAGTTCCAGCGCCGTGCGGTAGGCGTCGTGGGCCTCGCCGGTCCGGCCCGCGCGGCGCAGGAGTTCGGCTCGGGTGGAATGGAAATAGCGGTAGTGGGCGAGGTCGAGGCGGTCGGGGATGGCGAGACCGGCTGCGGGACCGTCGATCTCGGCGATCGCGACGGCGAGGTTCAGCTCGGCGAGCGGGGAACGGGTGAGGGCGGCGAGGGTTCGGTACAGTGCGGCGATCTGCGGCCAGTCGCGGGGTACGTGCAGGTGCAGGTCGGCGATGGCCGCCTGGATCAGGTAGGGTCCGCGGCGTCCTCGAATCATCGCTTGCCGCAACACTTCCCGGCCCTCCTCGAGCTCCCGGGTAGCCCAGAGGGTGCGATCCTGGTCGTCCAGGAGGACGATCCGGCCGTCGCGCAGCCGGGCGGCCCGGCGGGCGTCGTGCAGCAGCATCAGGGCCAGCAGACCGAGGACCTCGGGTTCGTCCGGCATCAGCTCCGCGAGCGCACGGCCCAGGCGGATCGCCTCCGCGGCGAGATCGACCCGGCCACCGCCCCAGCCCTGGGTGAAGATGAGATAGAGGACGGCCAGGACGGCCGAGAGCCGGTCCGGCAGTTGATGATCCGGCGGCACCGCGAACGGGATGCGCGCATCGCGGATCTTGCGTTTGGCCCTGGTCAGCCGTTTGCTCATGGTGTCGAAGGGGACGAGGAAGGCCGCAGCGATCTCGTCGGTGGTGAGGCCGCCGAGGGTGCGCAGGGTCAGCGCCACCTGTGTGTCGCGGGCCAGCGCCGGATGGCAGCAGGTGAAGATCAGTTCCAGCCGCTCGTCCGGGATGGTCGCGGCGTCCGGGCCGGCCGCGGCGGCACTCTGCCCGAGCTCGAGGTCGCGGGCGAGCAGGGTGGTCTTACCGGCCAGCACCTGCCGTCGGCGCAGCTGGTCGATCGCGCGGTTACGCGCGGTGGTCACGAGCCAGCCGGTCGGGTTGGCCGGTTCACCGTCGCGCGGCCAGCGTTCGGCCGCCACGGCGAACGCGTCGGCGGCCGCCTCCTCGGCGAGTTCGATATCGCCGAGGATCCCGACGAGGGTCGACAGCACACGACCCCACTGGTCGCGGAAGACGACCTCGAGCGTCAACGGAAGCGTCCCGCGAGAATCGGCCGCACCTCGATCGCGGTGCCGGGCCGGGTGTGCCGCAACAGATCCCCGGCCACGGCGAGCGCGCCGTCGAGGTCGTCGGCCTCGATCACGAACAATCCGGCCAGGTATTCCCGGGTGTCGATGAACGGGCCGTCGACCAGCAACGGCGGTTCCTCGGCCCGGACCGTCGTCGCGGTCTCGGCGGCGTGCAGGCGCGCCCAGCCGGTGATGTCCGGCCGGTCGAGCCGGTCGGCGAGCGGATCGGGGATCGGCCGGGTCGTCCGGTCGGTGTCCTCCGGCGGCGTGTAGGCCAGCAACGCGTACTGCACGAGGTCCTCCTGTAGGGGTCGAGTATCGAACGAACGGCGACGCCGCGGACGGACAACGGCCGCGGAAAAATCTTCGCGGCGCTACTGTCCGTCGACCGCCCGGCCGTTCGTCACTGCGGTGAATCCATCCGTCACCGGCCGTAAGGACCCGCCATGCCCGACATCCTGCACCGCCTCACCATCGACGCCGCGCCGCAGCGCGTCCACGAACTCGTCACCGATACCGACGGCATCGCCCGCTGGTGGACCGGACGACCGGTGACCGGCGAGCACGCCGTGGGCTCGACTTTCGGCGTGTACTTCGGCGCCGCCGAGCGGCCCGCCGCCGTCATGCGGGTGCTCACCGACACTCCCGACGAGGTGGTGTGGCTGGTCACCGACGGCCCCGGCACCTGGCTCGACACCCGGATCACGTTCACCTTCCGCCCGCACGGCGAGGACGGCACCACCCTGCTGTTCGTCCATGCCGGCTGGCGCGAGGCCTGCGAATTCATGAGCGGGTGCAGCACCAACTGGGGTTCGTACCTCACCAGCCTGAAGACCGGCGTCGAAAGCGGTGCGTTCGCAGCACATCCCGCCGGCGAGATCAGCCGCTGGAGCTGACACCGACCATGATCGAGGAGAATCCGATGACCACCGAACACCGTCCGCACACCGATGCCACGCGGCTCGAGCGCAGCTTCGACGCACCGCCGGAACTGTTGTGGGAGTTGCTGACCACGGCCGCGGGCCTCGAACAGTGGTGGGCGCCCGACGGATTCGAGACCCGGGTGCGCGCACTCGCCCTCGTGCCCGGCGGGCTGCTGGAGTACACCATGACCGCCGTCGCACCGGATCAGGTTGCGTTCCTGCGGGACATCGGGCAGCCGGTCGCGACCGACCTGCACAAGACCTTCACCGAGGTCGTGCGGCCGACCCGGCTCGCCTATCTGTCGCCGATCGATTTCGTGCCCGATCACGAGCCCTACGACCATCTCACGACCGTCGACCTCGAAGCGGCCGGGGACGGGACGCGCATGATCGTGACGCTCGATCCGCTGCACGACGCGGCCTGGACCGCACAGCATCACGCGCATCGCGGCAGCGAACTCGACACTCTCGCGGCGGTGGTCCGGCGGTGGTCCGGCGGGGCTCGCGCCGCGGGCCGGACGAACTTGGCAATCAGCTGTGAGGCAGCCGATCCGGAGTTTGCGGACCGGTGGCCCGGGAAGGCGGGCTGTGTAGGTTCGGACAATCCGGAACGGAGATCGTGAATGACAGCACAGAGCACATCCACCCGATCGGGCCAGGCGCGGACCTCGCTGGCGCGCGCGGCACTGGTCGGCGCGTTGTTGATCGCGCCCGTGGCCGCCGCCCCGGCCATCGCGAGTGCCGCACCGCAGGGACAGCCCGAGCTCGTTCAGGGCCCCGGTCCCGGTGGACCGGGTCAGTGGCCCGACGGGCCCGGCGATCGGTACCCGGGCGGGCCGGGTCAGGGCGGGCCGGGTCAGGGTGATCGGGATCGGGATCGGCACGGCTATCACGTCCCGCCGGGTTTCCGGGACGATCCGCGCGCACCGGGGTGGCCGCTGGGCGGCGAGCCGCCGTCGGTGTGGTGGTCGCTGTTACAGGCACTCGGCCTCGCCTGATCGCGGCATTCGACGGCCGCCGCCGGAACTTCCGGCGGCGGCCGTCGCCGCGTCCGGGCCCGGCCGGCGGTAGGGTCGGCGCGTGAGTGTTTCGCGGGAGCGAGCGTCCGAGGCGGCCGACGATTCCCGTCCCGACGGAATTCCGGTGCACGGCACAGGAATTCCCGATCACGCTGCAGACGTGCGGCGCGTCGTCGCCGTGGGCCTGCCCGGGTATCGGATCGAGTCGGTGACACTGCTCGGTGCGGGGCAGGACAATATCGCCTACGAGGTCAACGGCGAACTCATCGTGCGGTTCGGCCGGGAATCCGATCCGCAGGCGCGGGCCGCGCGCATCGATGGCGAGGCGCGTCTGCTGGCGGCCGTCGCCGAGATCTCGCCGATTCCGGTGCCGGAGCCGAGTTTCGTTCTCCCCGAGCCGGGTTGTCTGGCGTACCGCAAGGTCCCGGGTCTGCCGCTGCTCGACCTGCCCGCCGCACGCCGCTCGGTACACGCGCATTCGATCGCCGCGACGCTCGGGCACTTCCTCGGCGCGCTGCATGCCGTACCCGTCGAGCGATTCGCCGGTCTGGTGGAGCCGGATCACCAGCCGACGGCGTTGTGGCACAAAGAGGCCACGCAGATCTACCAGTCGATCGCCGACGAGATCCCGCGCGCGCACCGCCCGGCCGTGGAACGGTTCCTGGCCGCCCCGCCACCGGACGGCGGCCGGGTACCCGTGTTCTCCCACAACGATCTCGGCATCGAACATGTTCTGGTGGAACCGGATTCGGGCACCGTCACCGGCATCATCGACTGGAGCGACGCCGCGATCACCGACGCCGCCTACGACTTCGGCCTCATCCACCGCGATCTGGGTCCGGCCGCCCTCGACACCGCGCTGCGCCACTACGGCACCGGCGACCCGCGAACTCTGCGCACCCGCGCCGTCTTCTACGCCGGATGCACTGTCCTGGAGGACATCGCCTACGGGCTCGAAACCGGGGACCAACGATATCTCGACGCCGGCCGCGCCGCACTCACCTGGCTCCATCCGGCCACGAACGATCGCGACACCTGATTCGACTCCCGCTGTCCGTGTCCTGTTCACCCGATGTGGCAATGCCGGAACCCGGTCGGCAACCGGCGGCGCGATGGAACTCATCTCGTTCCAGCAACATCGAGGCTCAGTGTCGGATTCGGATGGCGGACAGCGTCGGAGCACCTCATAATGCTTGCGTCAGCAGGCTCCTGAAACCGAAAGTTAGAACCATGACAACTCCCCAGCCCCCCGTCAACCCGCCGCCGTCCGCCGGCTTGGACAAAAAGACCAGTGCGATCCTGTCTTACGTGTTGGGGTGGCTCACCGGAATCATCTTCCTTTTCGTGGGGAAGAACGATCCCGATGTGAAATTCCATGCCTCGCAGTCGATCATCTTCTTCGGGGCGGTATCGGTTGTCAATATCGTGCTGAGCGTCCTCGGTTCGGTGCTCGGCGTGGTGGGGATCCTCTTCAGCCTCGTCGGCCTGGCCGTGGCGATCTTCGCCGTCGTCGTCTGGGTCATGGCGATGATCCAGGCCAACAACACCGGTGGCGTCCGCGCGGAGCTGCCGATCGTCGGAAAGTGGGTCGCCCCCTACGCCGATCAGTTGGCCAATTCGGTCAACTGAGTGCGGGTTCCGGCGTTCCCGGTGCGGATCGCCGGATTTCGTGATCGATGATGCCGCCGGTCAGCGGGTCGGACTGTAGCCTTTCATCGTGCAATTCTCGCGCGTTAGTTCGTCGAACGAATGAATCTCGCGGCGCCCGTGGGTTACCGGCCGACACCTGATCGGTGGCAACCAATTCCCGTCCGGCCGGACAGCCGGACTCGCAGCGAATTCCGCGGGGGAAATCCGGCTCCCGGCAAATTCCACCGGCGATGCGGTCACCCGGTTCCGCCGGCTCCGTCCGCATCCGCGGCAACCCCCGGCGGCGGATCCCGGCCCTGCTGAACACGTTCGGTGAGATATCACATGCGGCGGCGGCGAAATGCACGCCGGCCCATGATTCCGCTGATCACCGGCCGGTCGTTTCGTGCTCCACCACAACAGATCTCGGCCGTGCGCGCGGGAATCGGCGGTACGGCCTTGCCGGGACCGGGGCAGCAGCGCATGATGGCACCCGGGCCGTAGCCGGCTCGCAATTGCCAATCGTTCAGCAAGGAATGTCACGATGTCTGCCAAAGTCGTACAAGTATCCGCCGCCGCTGCGATCGTGCTCTCACTCGGTCTGATCGCCGCTCCCGCCGCCTCGGCCGCCTCGGTTCCGGCCTCGGCCGGTACGTCCGCCACCGCCGTCGACGGTTCGGTGACGGCATGCCTCAACATCCCGGTCCCGCCGGTCAGCATCAGCATCTGCCTCTGATCCACCCGCCGTTGTTGCGGTGTGGCGGAATCGAATCCGGGTGATCGTAATCGGCGGTGACCGGCGGCTCGGCGGTTAACGTCGAGAGAATGGGAACCGGGCGACGGACGCTGAAAATCGTTGCGGGAGTCAGCGGGTCACCGAAGATCTACGGGGCCGCGATCGATCCGGAGCGGTCCACCCTGGCGGATGCGCTGGAGATCGCGAAGCTCGCCGAACAGCATCGGTTCGACGCGTTGTTCGCGGCGGACCTGCTGAGTTTCGGGGCGCAGGGTGCGATCGGCGCCCAGGAGCCGCTGATCTTCCTCGCCGCCCTGAGCGCGGTGACCAGCCGGGTCGGCCTGATCGCGACCGTCACCACCACGTTCCACCACCCGTACAACCTGGCCCGGCTGTTCGGCACCCTCGACCACGTCAGCAACGGCCGGGCAGCCTGGAATGCGGTCACCTCGTCGGTGGGTGAGGAGAACTACGGCGCAGGCGATCTGCCCAGTCCGGAGGAGCGCTACGCCCGCGCCGGCGAGGTGCTCGAGGTGACCAACGCGCTGTTCGACAGCTGGTTGCCCGGTGCTCTCACCCCCGACGGTCACGGCGACGCGGTGCTCGATCCGGAGCGGGTACGGCGGATCGACCATGCCGGAACGTATTTCACCGTGCGCGGACCGCTCAACATCCCGCCGCTGCCGCAGCGCCGGCCGGTGCAGTTCCAGGCCGGGCAGTCCGCGGGCGGTGTCGAACTCGGCGCCCGCTACGCCGAGGTGGTGTTCACCTCGCTGTCCACCCTGGAAGATGCGGTGACCTACACCAAGCGGATCCGGACCCGTGCCGCCGAACTCGGCCGCGCCGAGGGACTTCCGCTGATCTTCAGTTCGCTGCACGCCACCTACGGCTCCTCGGCGGACGAGGTGCGCCGCCTCGTGCGGGAGCGCGCGGAAGCCACCGACTTCGAGGCCGGGCGGAAAGGCCTGGCGGACATGCTCGGTGGCGAGATCGACCTGTCGGACCTGCCACTGGACCGGCCCCTGCCGGAATCGCTGCTGCCGGAACTGGAGTCGGTCAACCGCCGCCGTGGCCGGGTGGAGATCTTCAACCGCTTCGCGCGCTCGGGAAAGACGCTGCGCGAGTTGATCATCGCGGCCAAGGACACCGGGCACTGGGCCGCGGCAGGCACACCCGAGCAACTCGCCGACGCGATCGAGGAGCGATACAGCGCCGGTGTGCTCGATCTGATCGGCCTCGGCGGGCTCGGCGATCCGCGCAACCAGGATTTCCTGCTGGCAGGCCTTTTGCCGGAACTGCGCCGCCGAGGCATCGTCGGCCACGACCGGACCGGCGCCACCTTCCGCGAGAATCTGGAACTGCCGCCGCTGCCGCCGATCGGCGAGTGACCATCCGGCCACTGCTCCACCCCCGCGGCGAGCCCGGATCGTGACCGGCGGCCGGTCCCCGGGAACATCCTCGTGGCGATCGAGTCACCTTCACGTCACATCCCCCGCAGGGCAGCCCGGAGGCGTTTGCCGATGGGATGCTGTTAGCGAACTCATCGTCCGCGTGACCGGCAATCGGCAGGTGAAAGGCGGGTTATGAAGATTGTAGTCATCGGCGGTACCGGCCGGATCGGCTCGCAGGTGGTCCGGAAATTGACCGCAGCGGGCCACGAGGCCGCACCCGCCGCGCGATCCACCGGGGTGGATCTGCTCACCGGTGCGGGGCTGGACGAGGCGCTGGCGGGCGCCGACGTCGTGGTGAACGTGGCCAACTCGCCGACCTTCGACGAGGCCTCCCCGGACTTCTTCCGCACCACGATGGGCAACCTGCTGACCGCGGGTGAGCGCGCCGGTGTCCGGCACCAGGTGGTGCTGTCCATCGTCGGCGTGGACCGGGTGCCCCAACTGGCGTACTACCAGGCCAAGACGTTGCAGGAGCAGTTGCTGCGGGAGGGGCCGACGCCGTATTCGATCGTGCGGGCCACCCAGTTCTTCGAATTCGTCGACTCGATCATGTCGTGGAGCGCCGACGGCGACACCGTCCACCTGCCCGCCACCCGGCTCCAGCCGATGGCCGGCGCGGATGTCGTGGACGCGGTGACCGAGGCCTCGATCGGCGCACCGCTGCAAGGGATTCGCAATGTCGCCGGACCGGAGGTCTTCACGCTCGACGAACTCGGCCGGATCACCCTCGCGGAACGGCACGACGACCGCACCGTCGTCATCGACGACAAGGCCGGGATGTTCGCCGTCGTCACCGGCGACGAACTCATCGCCGGCGCCGATGCTCGCCTGGCGCCCACCCATTTTCGTGACTGGTTACGTCAAGAGGCCTGAACAGAATGCGCGGTGACACGGCCCCGAAACGACCACCGGGAAGCACCCGAGCTTCGCAGCATGCGGGCACTTCCCGGTGGTTTCGGTCAGTGACCGATCAGAGATCGAGGAGATCCGCCATGAGGCTGGTCAACTCGTTCTTGTAGGTCGAGACGACGCCGGCCAGCGAATCCGACTGGGATTCCTGGGTTTTCACGATGGTTTCCAGCACCGCCACCTTCCGGCGGAGCTTCGCGATGAGCTGCGCCTGATCACGGATGATCGCCGTCGCCTCGTCACCGGTGGACACATTCGCGGTCGCGAGGACGACCGAGCTCGGGTAGCTCACCAGATCCCCGGAACCGGCGGGCACGAGACCCGCTTCGATATCCGGCTCACCGGCCGAGATCTCCTCGGCCACACCCGCTTCGGCAGCGGCCGGATGCTCGTCCTCGAGGGCTTCGCCCTCGAAGATCTCCTCGCTGTCCGCGACGGGGGCATCCTCGACCTCGGTCGCTTCGGCGACCTCGAGCGCCTCCGCCACGGTCTCGTCCGACTCACTGTCGGCGACCTCCGCCTCGGCATCCTCCGCCGACGCCTCCACCTCGTCGGCAACCTCCGACTCCGCTTCGGACACTTCGCCTTCGGTGACCGCCGGATCGGCCTCGGAGACTTCGCCTTCGGCCACTACCGACTCTGCCTCGGGCACTTCGCCTTCGGCGACCGCCGACTCCTCGTCGGCGATCTCGGCCGGCTCGCCCTCATCGACCAGGGACTCCGCCACCGCGATCTCTTCGACCTCGGCCTCCGCAGCCTCCGCCGATGCCGCACCGTCGGCAGACTCCTCGGCTTCGGCGGCCTCGAGTTCGACGGCCACCAATTCGGACTCGCCATCCTCGGCGACCGCATCGCCGTCCGCCGCGACATCGTCGGCAGCGCTGGCGATTTCGGCAACCTCGTCGGACTCGGCCGATTCCTCGGCCACCTCGGCCGATTCGTCATCGACAGCTGCCGATTCCTCGGCGACCACCGATGCGGTCTCGGCGGTCTCGTCGTCCGCTACGACCGAATCGGCTTCGGCGATCGGCTCCTGCACGGCATCCGCTTCGGCGACCGGCTCGTCCGCCACAACGGAATCCGCTTCGGCAGCTTGCTCGGTATCCGCCACGAAGGACTCGGCCTCGGCGATCTCCTCGGCCTCGGCCACAACCTCACCGTCAGCCGACTCCTCGGCTTCGGCAGCCTCAACCTCGGCTACCTCATCCGACTCGACAGCCTGCACCGCGTCCTCGGCGGAAATTTCCGCGTCGGCAACAGCTTCGGGCTCGCCGTCCACAGCGGCTTCCTCGACACCGGCCACCGCGACCTCGGAATCCACAACGGACTCGGCCGCCGCTTCCTCCGCAGCAGCTTCGACATCCGCGTCGGCCGCCGGTGCCTCCACCTCGTCGGCGGCAACCTCCGACTCCGCCTCGGACACTTCGCCTTCCGCAACCGCCGACTCCTCGTCGGCGACCGACTCGGCCTCCGCGACCGGCTCAGCCTCAAGCGCGAGGGCCTCGGCCGGCTCCTCGACCTCGGCAGACTCGGCCGTCACCGTATCGTCGGCGGAAGCATCCGCGTCGGCAACAGCTTCCGGCTCGCCCTCCACTGCGGCATCCTCGACATCGGCAATCACGCCGGTCTCGGAATCCACAGCCGTTTCGGCCGTCGCTTCCGCGACAGGGGCTTCGCTCGACTCGGCCTCGGCGAGTTCGGCTTCCGCAACCGCGGACTCCTCGTCGGCCACCGACTCGGCCTCGGCGACCGGCTCGGCCTCGCCGTCCTCCACGAGTTCCTCGACAGAGATATCCGCGTCGGCGACGGCTTCGGACTCGCCCTCCGCCACCGGCTCCTCATCGGAAACACCCGACTCGGCAACAGCTTCGGACGCCACCTCCGCGTCGTCGGCAGCTCCCTCGACCTCGGTTGCCTCGGCTTCGGACGCCTCGGTGACCGCTTCCTCAACCGGTTCGCCCTCGGCGACCACGGACTCCGCATCAGCTTCGGCGACCTGCTCCGCCTCGGCTTCTTCCACGTCGGCGGCCGCGGAATCCGTCGAATCCTCGCTGTCGACAACCGCTTCCGACTCAGCAGCCTCGACTGCTACGTCCGCCGCAACACCCTCCGCCGCATCAGCCGTATCGGCTTCGGCGACCGGCTCGTCAGCAACCGCCGACTCGCCCTCCGCGGCCTGCTCACTCTCGGCAGCGGTCTCATCGACTACAGCAGACTCCGCACCTTCAGCGACCTCAGTCTCCGCAACCGCGTCCTCCGCGACCGCGTCCCCGGCAACCTCAGTCTCAGCCACCGCATCCTCGGCAACCGCGTCTTCCGCCACCGCTTCATCAGCGGCCTCACCCGAATCGACCGTCTCGGCTTCTGCCACTTCGCTTTCCGCGACGGGCTGCTCATCGAGCGCCTGCTCGGCCTCGGCCTCGGCAGCGGGCGACTCCGCAACCTCATCCGCTTCGACCTCGGTCGCCACAGACTCGACCGGCTCGTCTCCCGCGGCTTCGGCGCCTTCCGCCTCCACGTCCTCGGCGGCCGCAACAGCCTCCTCCTCGGCGACGGCCTCCGCCGATGCACCGGACTCGGACTCGACCGAATCCCCTTCGGCCGCAGGCTGCTCGTCGACTACCTGCTCAGCCTCGGCCACCTCGCCTTCAGCAGCGGGCGACTCCGCAACCTCATCCGCTTCGACCTCGGTCGTCACAGACTCGACCGGCTCGTCCGCCGCGGCTTCGGCGCCTTCCGCCTCCACGTCCTCGGCGGCCGCAACAGCCTCTTCCTCGGCGACAGCGTCGACCGACTCAGCGGACTCGACCGAATCTCCCTCAGCCGTAGGCTGCTCGTCGAGCACCTGCTCGGCCTCGGCCACCTCGCCTTCGGCTTCGGGCGACTCGGCAACCTCTGCCTCATCGGCTTCGGCCGTCTCGCTCTCGGCGGCTTCCGCGACCGCATCCTCAGCGGTATCGGCAGTTTCGACCTCGGCGGAAGGCTCGGCGATCGCCGACTCACCTTCGACCTCGTCGGCCTCACTCGACTCGGCGGTCACGCTCTCGTCGGCTTCGGCGATCTCCTCGGCCGCGACATCGGCTTCGCCTTCGGCAACCTCCGACGCGCCTTCGGTCTCGGGCTCGGCAACTTCTGTCGCCGAATCCGCCGCCGTGGCCTCGTCTTCCGTGGTCTCGACCTCGGCAGTCGCTTCGTCGGCGACGGCGTCCGCGCTCACCTCGGGCTCGGCAGCTTCGGTCTCGGCCGACTCTGCTTCTGCGACCGGCTCATCGGCTTCGAGGGTTGCTTCGCCGTCGGCGGCGTCGACCGTCTCGGCCTCGGCGGATGCCTCAGCCTCGACCGGCTCGACGGCCTCGTCAGCGGGTTCCGCCTTGGATTCGGCGCTCTCGCCGGTGGTTTCCGCCTCGGCGACGGGCTCGGACTCTTCGTCCTCCGTGGCGACCTCGGCCGCAGCGGTTTCCGCCTCGGGCTCGGCTGCGTCGGTGGCTACTTCGTCCTCGGTGACAGCCTCCTCCGACTCGGCGGCGCTCTCGACCTCGGCGGATTCGCCTTCGGTCGTCACCGCCGCGTCGGTTTCGGTGGCAGCCTCGGCAGTCGGCTCGACCGCTTCTGCCTCGGCAGACTCGTCTTCGACCGTCGAAATGCTTTCGTCCGCAACGGTTTCCGCGTCGGACGAATTCTCGGCACCGGCGTTCTCCCCCTCGGAAGCCACGTCGGTGTCGGCGGATTCCGGCGCGACGGCCGTTTCGGCATCTGCTGCGGCGGCCTCGGCGGCAACTGCCTCGGCCTCGGCGACGACCGCTTGCGCCTGTTCGTCGATGGAGACCGGCTCGGCGGGGGTGTCCGAATCGCTTTCGGTCACGGCCTCCGCGTCGGCTGCGGCCGAATCACTTTCGACGGCTTCGCTGTCCTCCGCGGTCTCGGCGACGGCTGCACCGTCGGCGGCCTCGGTTTCTGCCTCGTCGGCGGCATTCTCGGTGATGTCCGCTACCGCCGAATCGCTCTGCGACGCATCGTCTTCGCTGGTCGGAGTGGCATCGGCCGCCTCCTGCTCGGCGGTGCCCACCTCCGTTCCGGTGGTCGCGTCGATCGCGGTTTCGCCCGTGGCGACCGGGGATTCGGTCGCCTCGGTTTCGGCCGCGACCGCGTCCGCCGCTTCGCTCTCAGCAACCGTCGTATCGGCGGTGGCCGCCGGCTCGCCCTCGGCGGTCACCACATCGTCGGTCGCGACGCGCTCCTCGACAGCGGTTGCGGTGGTTGCCCCCTCGGCTACCGCCTCCTCGCTACCGGTAGCTGTCGTCTCCTCGGCGGCGGTCGCGTCGTCGGTGATCGTCGCCCGGTCGTCGGGAGTTGTCATATTTGCCTGGCCTTTCGAAAAGCTCTGATCGATCCCCGGCTCGACATCCGGGGGACTACACTTTCGCACGTTATCGGGGTTGTCGCTGTCCGAAACCTGTGGTCCCGGTGTGGAATTCGGCGGGGACGCGTCGACGTTCGTCGGTGCCCTGGCGCCCTCGTCGTCAGCTGTCGGTTCTTCCCCCTCGGGCTCCTCGGCTCGCGGCACTCCCCGGAGTCGCTGCGCCGCCCATCCTGTGAGACTCCGCAACCCGAACCCACTGCCGAGCACACGCCTGCCCGACGAAATAATCGCTGCCACACCACATCCCAAGATCTTCAACCAGCCCGAACGTCGGTACTGTAGCGCTCGCGCTCGCGGTCGGCGAGCCAAATTGCCAACCTTCAGACAGCCGTGACCTGGTCGATATCCGAAGCATCTGCGCACGCCACCAAGGCCCTGTCAAGTCCCCGACACCCCTCGCCGGCGGTGCGGTACGGCGGTAACCGACCGCGGGGTCGCCCAGCTGAGTGTGCTGAAAAGTTGCCGGGCTCGCAGCGGGTCCCCCGCGGGTGGATTCGGAGCCCCGCGATCGCCCGGCGCCCGCCGCCGCCTCGCACGGTCCCGGCCGCCCCGGGAATACGGCCCCCGCGTTCCCGGCCGCTCCGAGATCGGCAATCGGTCAGCAATCCAGATACCCGAGCAGCCGTCGAAGCGATATCGCCTGCAAAAGGTAGAACTGCGCTCCACAATGTAGAGAACACGACTACCATCCCTGACGTACCGCGGAACGTGTGGAGATTTCCGCGGCGCAGCGTTCGAAGGAGAGCGATGACGGAAACCGAGGTCGGCCTGGGACGCCGGATCCGCGAGCTGGGCGCCGGACACGCCGACGAGATCGCCTACCGGCACATCGGATCGGACGGCTCCGAACCTGCCGTCACCTGGGGCGAATTGGACGACCGGTCCACCCGCCTCGCCGGAGCCCTGGCGAAACGTGGTGTGGGACAAGACGATCTGGTCGGTATCGGACTGCGCAACGGACCGCGCTTCGTCCTGAGCACCTTCGCCGCCTGGAAACTCGGGGCGGTGCCGGTCCCGGTGCGATGGGATGTCCCGGACTGGGAACTCGAGCGGCTGCGCGAGGTGATCCGGCCCCGGATCTACCTCGGCGATCCGGACCTGACCTGGATCGACGAGGCCCGGGAACTCGAGGCGCCGACCCTGCCCGACGCCGTCGCCCCGTACTCGCACGGAATCTGCAGCAGCGGTTCGACGGGTACGCCGAAGGTGATCCTGGCGGGTACGCCGTCGGTCTACAACCCGGCGGCCGGGATCCCGATGATGAGCCGCTGGCGTCCGATCCCCACCCCGCAGACCGTGCTGGTGCTGGCGCCGATGTACCACGTGAACGCCTTCTCGGCGCTGTATCCGATGCTGGCCGGCGACCGCCTCGTGGTGATGGAGAAATTCGACGCCGCGCGCGTGGTCGACGTGATCGAGCGGTATCGGATCACGAATTTCACTGCCACACCGACGATGTTGCAACGGATCGCGGATCTGCCCGGTATCGACGAGCGCGACCTGTCGAGCATCGAATGGTTCACCCAGGGCGCCGCACCCATGCCGCCGTCATTGGTCGACCGATGGTCCGCCCTGATCGGCGCGCACCGAATCCTCATGGCGTACGGCATGACCGAGGGCCTGGGCCTGGCCGCACTCACCGGCGAGGAATGGTCCACCCGCCGCGGCAGTGTCGGACGGGGCGTGCGGGGCACGGAGATTCGGATCCTCGGCCCGTCCGGCGAGCAATTACCGCCCGGCGAGATCGGCGACATCTATCTGCGCACACCGGGTGCGCCGAGCGCCCCTTACCTCGGCGACGTACCCCAACCGGCCTCCACCGCAGACGGTTTCGTCACCGTCGGCGATCTCGGACATCTGGACGAGGAGGGTTTCCTGTATCTCGCCGATCGGCGGGTGGACGTGATCATCTCCGGCGGCGCGAATATCTTTCCCGCCGAAGTGGAAACAGCGCTGATCGATCACCCGGACGTGGCCGATGTGGTCGTGATCGGAGTACGCGATCCGGAATGGGGCCGCCGCGTCCACGCCGTGATCGAACCCGCCGATCCGGCGAATCCCCCGAGCCTCGAAGAAATCAGAGTGTTCGCGAAATCCCGCCTCGCCCCCTACAAAGTGCCCAAGAGCATCGAAACGGTCGACGCCATTCCCCGCAGCGAGGCCACCAAGGTCAACCGCGGCCGCCTCCTCGAAACGCGCGGCGGCTGAATTCCGGCAAACTCGGTGAGTCGCCGTCACCACCCCCGGTAACCCGGACCCGGCCGGGCGCGCCGCCCGGTTTCGGGCGGGGCGCCCGGCCGAAGTCGTGCCGACATCTTGTGATGACAGCCACGGTGTGGTCTCATCATGATACTGAGATACAAAGAGCGTATCTCTATATCTGTGACTCGACGAAGAGGAACAGTGGCATGGACGCAGCACCGCCCGGCGGTCCGGGTGACCGCAGGATGTCGTCGACTCAGCGACTTGTGAGCGATCACGCAGCCCTGTTCTCAGACGAGCCCCGTAGACATGGTCCGGGCGAGTCGTTTTCGGCGGGTCGTCCGGGAGAGGACGGTTCACATGAAGCAGAGCACGAGCCTGTCACGCGTTCGCCGCAGTGCGACCGGAGTCTTCGTGGCCGCGACCATCGCCGCCGGCGGGATCACGGTCGCGCTGGCGGTCGACGGCAACCACGCCGGGGCCACCGCGCAGACCGAGGTCGCACCGGCGGATTCCGCGCGCACCGCGCAGCCGGTCGACGATTCGCCCGCGCCCGGCGACACCGACGACGGCTGGTCACCGACCACACCGGTGACCACCACGCCCGCCGCGCCACACGAACACACGACCGGGTCATGACAGCGGCACCCGGCACGGCCACCGCGTCCGCCCGGTTCGCCGCGATCGGGACCACGGTCGGTGTGGTGTGCACCGAGGCGGGCGAACTCGCGAGCGCGGCCGCGGTGCTGCGTACCCGGCTCGGCGAACTCGACCGCGCCGCTTCGCGTTTCCGTGCCGACAGTGAACTCGCGGTGATCAACGCCCGCAGTACCGCACTGGCCCGCACGAAACCCGATGCGCGACTTCGGGTCACGGTCGGCCCGATGCTCGGCGCCTGCCTGCGGGCGGCACTGCGCGCCGAACGGATGACCGGCGGGCTGGTCTCGCCCGCGGTGGGCGCCGCACTGGTGGCCTGCGGGTACGACGACGACCTGGACGCGGTCCGCGAGCGGAACCGTCTGCCCGGCGGCGAGCCCACGCCGCCACGACCGGCACCGGTGGGCCGAGTGTTATTGGTGGAGAACGAGTCCCGGCGCGAACGACCCGCGGGCACCCTACTCGATCCACCCCCAGGCACCCTGCTGGATCCGCCCGCAGGCCCACTACTCGATCTACCCGCGGGCACCCTGCTCGATCTGGGCGCCTGCGCCAAGGCGTGGGCTGCGGACGCGATCGCGGCCGAACTGGCCGCGACCCATACCGGTGGCTTCCTGGTGAATCTGGGTGGCGATATCGCAGTGGCCGGAGTCCTGCCGCCGGAGGGCTGGGCGATCGGGGTCCGGAACTGGACCGGCGAAGTGGCCCAAGTGGTTCGCTCGACCGGACAGGCGTTCGCGACCTCGTCCACCCGGTTGCGGACCTGGACCGATCACGGAATCCGGCGGCACCACATCATCGATCCGCGCACCGGCGGATCCGCGCGCACCCGGTGGGCACAGGTCACCTGCGCGGGACCCGATGCGGTGCAAGCGAATACGGCGTCGACCGCGGCGATCGTGCTGGACGATCGGGCACCGCGCTGGCTGGCCGCGCGCGGCGTGCCCGCGCGGCTGACCACCGGGGACGGCGATGTCGTCACGACCCCGGGCTGGCCCGCCGCGACGGAGGGGCAACACGTGTCATGAGTACGCCCTGGTTGTGGTACATCTCGCGGGCCTCGGGAGTGGTCACCCTGGTGCTGCTGACGCTCGTGGTGCTGCTCGGCCTGCTGACCGCCGCCCACCTCCGGCCACGCGGCACGGTCCCGGTCCTGGCGGTGGGCCTGCACCGGACGCTGGCCCTCGGCACGACCGTGTTCCTGGCCGCGCACATCCTGACCGCGGTGACCGACTCCTATGTCCATCTCGGCTGGTTGTCGCCGGTCGTGCCGTTCGTCTCCGGCTACCGGCGACTGCCGGTCGGCCTGGGCGCGTGGGCCTTCGACATCTTCGTGGCGCTGATCGTGACCTCGCTGCTGCGGCACCGGCTACCGGACCGCGCGTGGCGGGTGGTGCATCGGCTCGCCTACGCGCTGGCGCCGATCGCGGAGGTACACGCACTGCTGATGGCGACCACGAGCGAACCGATCCTGTTGTCCCTCACCGTCTCCTGCGGCCTCGCGATGACCGCCGCGGCCGGATGGCGATGGTGGCATCTCGACGCCAACAGCCGCCGCCGCGCCGAGATCGCCTCCCAGGAATGGTCATGAGCACCCTGTCGGATCTGCTGCTGGCCGCGGGCCTCACCGGCCGCGGCGGCGCGGCCTTCCCAACCGGCGCGAAAGTCGCACTGGCCGAACGTCACGACGCCGACCTGATCGTCAACGCCTGCGACGGTGAACTCCACGCGCGCAAGGACGGCTGGGTCGTGGCCCACCATCTCCCCGAAATGCTCGCTGCCACCGAACATCTCACCCGGCGGCGGGTCCGGGTGGCCGCACATCGGGACTCCCCCACGCTGGCCGCGCTGCGCGCCGCCGGCGCCGACACCCTGGCGGTGCCACGGCGTTACGTCTCGTCGGAGGAGTCGGCGCTGACCCGGCTCGCGCACGGCGGTCCGGCACGGCCGGTCATGCGGTACCGGCCGATCGCGGCGGGCGGACGCGATCCGGGCGGGCGCAGGCTGCCGCCGACGCTGGTGCTCAACGCCGAAACCGTCTGGCGGATACAGCAGATCGCCGAGCACGGCGTGCGCTGGTTCCGCTCGTTCGGCACCGCCGACGAGCCCGGACCGCGCTTGGTCACCGTCGTCGACGGGGTGGCGAAGCCCGGGGTGTACGACGCCGAGGCGGGGCTGCCGCTGTCCGAGATCCTGTGCCGCGCAGGCGGTCCCATCGTACCGGTGCGCGCACTGTGGCTGAGCGGGCTCAGCGGCGGATTCCTGCGCGCGGCCGACGCGGACACCGCCTGGTCCCGAATCGGGTTGGCGCCCTTCGGTATCGCGCCCGGCGCGGGCACGGTACGCGTCCTGGACGCCCGCGCCGATCCGTGGCACGACGTCCTCGCCGCCCTGAGCTACGCCGCCGGGGAGAGCGCCGGGCAGTGCGGCCCCTGCATGTTCGGCCTGCCCGCCCTGCGCGACCGGCTCACCGAACTGGTGCGGCACCCGACTCCCGGCGCCGCCGACCGGCTCACCCGCACGCTCGGCCAGGTGCCCGGCCGGGGCGCCTGCCGCCACCCCGACGGCACGGCGCGGTTCGTCGCCTCCGCGCTCGACGTATTCGGCACGGCCCCGGCACTTCTCGACGAACCCTCGTCCGCCGGCCTCGGCCCGCAGGAGTAGCCGTGTCCCTCGTCCACCGCATCCTCGGCATCGCGCCCGCCGCGCCGGGCAGCGCGCTGGTCGTGGACCGGATCGCCTGCACCGGCCACGGCGCCTGCGCGCAGATCCTCGGCGACGCGATAATTCTCGACGACTGGGGTTACCCCATCCTGCACGAGGGCGCCCCGGACCCGGATCTCGCGGCCGAGGCGATCAAGCTCTGCCCGGCTCGCGCGCTGCGCCGGCGCGACCGGCCGCGCGGGTGAAGGCCCTCGCCCCGCCGGGCTGCAAGCGCTATTCTCATCGCCGAGAACACCATTCCACCAAAGGGGTCACTATGTCCGAGACGCGGATCGAAGCGCGGCGGGAAATCGCCGCACCGCCGGAGAAGGTGTTCGATGTCCTGCGCGATCCGCGCGGCCACGTCACGATCGACAGTTCCGGCATGCTGCAATCCGCCGAGGGCGACCCGGTCAACGGGGTCGGCGACACCTTCGTCGTCCATATGGACCGCGAGGCGCTGGGTGATATGCCGCTGGGCAAATACGACGTCACGGTGACCATCACCGAGTACGAGGCCGGCAAGCACATCGAGTGGACGGTCGCCGCTCAGATCGACCACCGGTACGGCTATGTCCTCGAGCCCACCGAGACCGGGACCGGCGTGACGTCGTACTGCGACTGGAGCCGGACCGGCGAGCGGTATCTCAACGCCGTGACCTTCCCGGTCGTCCCGCAGACGGCGTTGCGTGCCACGCTCGGAATCCTCGCGCGCACTGTGGAGTGATCTCCGCCCCGAGGTTCCGCGGGTAGGCTATCTTTCAGCAAACATACTGTTCGCGCGGCCTGCGCGCAGTGTGCCGAAAGGACACGCCGATGTTCCGGACGATCGCATTCATCGGTAGCGGATTGATCGGGAGTGCCCTGGCCCGGCTCAGCGTCGAGGCCGGGCTCGACGTGATCGTGAGCAATTCCCGGGGCCCGGACAGCCTCCGCGGACTGGTCACCGAACTCGGCCGGCACGCCTGCGCCGCCACCAGCACCGAGGCCGCGGTCACCGGCGATCTGGTGGTGGTGACGATTCCGTTCGGCGCGCACCGGGTGCTGCCCGTCGACATCCTGGCGGGCCGGATCGTCGTCGACACCATGAACTACTACCCCGAGCGGGACGAGCGGGTGCCCGAACTGGACGCCGGCGAGGTGACCTCCAGCGAGCTGCTGCAGCGGTGTCTCGTCGACGCGCACGTGGTCAAGGCGGTGAACAACGTCGACCACATCCGCGTGACCACCGCGGCCCGTCCGCCCGGCGCACCCGACCGCAGCGCGCTGCCGATCGCCGGGGACGATCCCGACGCCAAGGCGGTGGTCGCCGAATATCTGTCGGCCATCGGCTACGACGCCGTGGACATCGGTGCGCTGGTGGACAGTTGGCGCAGCGAGCCGGGCACCCCGATCTATCTCGACGCCTACCTGCCCCGGGCCCCGCACGGCATGGACGAGGACCGGGCCCGGCGCTGGTTCCGGACCGCGCCGAACGTGCCGGTCTCGGCCACGCGGGTGCGCGAACTCGTGGCCGACGCGGTCCGCGCCGGCGCCCGCCGCGGCACCTTCACCGGTCTCCCGCCGGGATTCGTCGCCACCATCGAGGGCACCGAGTTCACGGTTCTCTAGAATTCGCCGACGACCCGATCGGCTTCGGTGGAAAGGTTCCATGAATCGCACGCACCGGCGACGCTGGACCCTTCGCACTCGACTGCTGGTGACGGTGCTGGTCATCACCGCCGCCGGGTTGGTGATCTTCGGAACGCTGAGCACCGTACTGCTGGGTCGTTCCCAGCTGGCGCGCATCGACGATCAGATCGACCACGTCGCGGTCGGCCTGGCCGCCGCGGATCGGCCACCGCCGCCACCACCGAACGCCGACGACACCCTGCTGCGGCCGAGTTCGCGGCTGCTGTTCTTCGACCTCACCGGATTTCCCACCGACACCACCGGCACCTCCTTGGCGTTGCCGCCGATGGACGCGGCCGCCGTGCGCGCCCGCGGCAGCGCGCCGTTCACGGTCGGCGAGCGGGACGGGTCCGGCCGGTGGCGGGTGGCCACGGTGGTCCAGCCGCCGGACCGGTTCGAGCCCGACGGTGGCACGGCCGCCGTGGTGATGTCGCTGGACGACTACTACGCCACCATCAGCGAGTTGCGCACGATCGAACTGCTCACGGGTGCGGTCCTGCTCGGCCTGCTCGGGGTGGTGGCGGCGCTGCTGGTCCGGGCGGGGCTGTCGCCGCTCACCCGGATCGAGCGCACCGCCGCCGCGATCACCGCCGGCGATCTCGGCCGGCGCGTCGACAGCGTCGACGACCACACCGAGGTCGGGCGGCTCGGACAGGCGTTCAACGTGATGCTCAACCGGCTGTCCACGACCATGCGGCAACTGGCCGATTCGGAGGCCCGGCTGCGGACGTTCGTCGCCGATGCCTCGCACGAACTGCGGACGCCGCTGACCTCCATCCGCGGCTATGCCGAGCTGTACCGGCACGGCACCCCCGGGGCCGCCGACGTCGCCCGGATGATGCACCGGATCGAGGGCGAGGCCGTCCGGATGGCGGGCCTGGTCGACGATCTGCTGCTATTGGCCCAGCTGGACGAGGAACGCCCCCTGGACCTGACCGAGGTGGACCTGAACCTCCTGGCGGCCGACGTCGCCAACGACGCCCGCATCCGGAAGCCGGAACGCGCTGTGACACTACGGATTTCGACCGATCCACAGCGAACCCTCGGCGACGAGCACCGGCTGCGGCAGGTACTCACCAATGTGGTCGACAACGCGCTGACCCACACGCCGGCCGACGCCGTCGTCGACATCGTCGTCGAGCGGGTGACCGGCCCGCCGGCCGATTCGATCGCCACCGCCGGGGCCGCATCGGTCCCGGCCGACGGCGACGGTCTCATCGCGGTCCGGGTCCGCGACAACGGGCCCGGAATTCCGTCCGATCAGGCGGCGCACATCTTCGATCGGTTCTATCGCGCCGACCGATCCCGATCGCGCACAGGCGGTTCGGGCCTCGGGCTGGCGATCACGACCGCGATCCTCGCGGCGCACGGCGCGCGGATCGATCTGTCGGCCGCGCCCGGCGGCGGGGCGGAATTCGCGATCCTGTTCCCACCGGTGCCGCACGAACCGGACCCGGCGTAGCGGTCACGACGGCGACACCATCGCAACCCCGAGCGGAACCGGGGTCGGCCGGGAGATGCGCGCGAGCCCGTGGCGGTCGTCGAGCGCTCGGGGACGCGGCGGGGCAGGATGGACTGCCGAGCGTTCCGGGGGACGACGGAGGGTGATGATGGCACGCAAGGCTGTGATCGGAGCGGGGTCGGTCGACGAGATCACCGATGCGCTACTGGCCGCGTCCCGGCAGCTGGTGGCGGTGTCGGCCCGCTCGATCGCGCACGTCGACGAGACGATCACGATCACGCAGTTCCGGACCCTGGTGATCCTGTCCACCCGCGGCCCGTCCAAGGTGGCGGCGCTGGCGGCGGATCTGGAGGTGCAGCCGTCGACGGCGGGCCGGATGGTGGAGCGGCTCATCGCCGCGCGGCTGGTCGATCGCAATCCCAATCCGGAGTCGCGCCGGGAACTGATCATCGAGCTGACCGGACGGGGCCGCGATGTCGTGGACGCGGTGACCGCGCGGCGGCGGCAGGAGATCGCGGCGATCGTGCGGCGGATGCCGGACGGCGACCGCTCGGGGCTGGTGCGTGCGCTGAGCGCGTTCAGCGCCGCCGGATCCCCGGTGACCGGTGGCGAACCCGACGGCTACCGGTGGTGACCGGTCCGGTCGGCCGGCCGGAACCGGTACCAGGGCAGGCGAACGCCGCATCGGCATCTGGTCGGTGTGGCGGGTTCCCGCCGGAAACATCCACGGCGAGAAGGGTTCCCGGAGTTATTCGGGCCCGACCGGATCGGTGAGGATGTCGTCGATCTGCGCGCGAATCCGTTCCCGCGCCGCCGGATCGTCGTCGGCGAGGGTCACCAGCGCCTTCCACAGTGCCCAGCCGCGCGCGCGGGCCCAGGTGGCCGCGTCGGCGTCGACGATGCGGCGGAAGGCCGCTCGGCCGGGACCGGACAGCACGGTCCAGGCCGGGGTGAGATCACAGGCCGGATCGCCGACCCCGCAGATGCCGAAATCGATCACGGCAGTGAGCTTTCCGCCGTCGACGAGGAGGTTGCCCGCGGCGAGGTCGCCGTGGAACCAGACCGGCGTGCCGCGGCGGCGGGCGGCCAGGGCCGATTCCCACACGGTGGTGGCGGCGTCGACGTCGACGAGATCGGCGAATCGGGCGAGACATTCGCGGACCTGGGTGTCGTAGTGCGCCGGCGGGCCGCCGCGATGGAAACTGTGTTCCCCGGCCGCCGGTGCGCCCGCGGTATCGCAGTGTTGCAGGGCCCGGACGAATTCCGCCAGCGCACAAGCGAATTCGGTCCGGTCCGCGATCTCGGCGCGGTCCGAGGGCTCGCCCGGGATCCAGGTGCGCACCGACCAGGGATACGGGTAGCCGAATCCGGGTGTGCCGAGGGCGACGACGGTCGGGACCGGCAGCGGCAGGTCGGGGGCCAGCCAGGACAACCATCGGCCCTCCTTACGGACCGCAGGCGCGTACTCGGCCGCGGTCGGCAGCCGCACGGCCAGCTCGTCACCGAGCCGGTAGGTGCGATTGTCGTGGCCGTCGTATTCGACCGGTGTCACCGCCAGCCCGTTCCACTGCGGGAACTGCACCGAGATCAGGCGTTCCACGAGCTCCACCCGGATTCCGCCACACCCGTCCACGAACCCGCCCTGTCTCTCGTCCTCGCTCCGGTGTTCCGGACCGCTCGCCGCGTGGAGCGGCGATCGTGTCAGCGTATCCCGCACTTCGCGGCGAGGTCGCCGCCGAAACCAGCGATTAACAGATGCCGGTCCCGTGAGCGATATACCGGACAGCGGTCGCCGAGATCGCCTGCCGGAGCGAATCTCCGGCTCGAGAGTCCCGAGATGAGGAAATCATGTCGATGTTTCGCGCGACGCGCTACCTGATCGCCGCCGCCGCGGTGACCCTGCCGGTGCTGGTCGCCGGCCCGGCCCTGGCCGCCCCCGGAACCCACGAAGTGGTGTACGAGGTGTGGTCCGATACGTCGGCGCAGGCCAAGACGGTCAACTTCTACGGCGAGGAGAGCGTGCCGCAGTCGCCCGCCGATGTGCCGCTGCCCTTCAAGGTCACGGTGCACACCTCGGCCGCGACCCCGATCTACGCTCTCTCCGCGGAGAATTCGGACCTGGGCGCCATCTCCTGCCGCATCACCATCGACGGCGTCGTCCGCGACGAGCAGACCGCGAACGGCATGCACGCCGGCGTCGGTTGCACCGCGGCCAGCTGAGTGACGCCGCCCCCGGCGGCGGGGCAGTCGCCGCCGGGGGCAGCGCGCCGGAAACCGTTCCCGCGCAACGACTACGGAGTCAGCACGATCCGGCCGAACACCTCGCCGTCGTCCATCTTCCGGTGGGCCGACGCGGCGGCGGCCAGGGGCAGGACCTCGTGGATCACGGTGTGCAGTTCGCCGCGCACGGCCGCCTCGAACTGCGCGATGCGCACCGCGTCGCGCTCCGCGGGCGGGACGGTGTCGGTGCTGAATGTGGCGAACGACAACGACTTCCGGAAATCCCGCAGCAGTGCCGTGCCGAAATCGGCGGGTGGCAGGCCGCCGACCGCGCCGACGACCACCATGCGGCCGTTCGGCGCCAGCCGGTCCAGGAAGGCCGGCAGATCCGGGCCACCGATCACGTCGAGCACGATGTCGTAGGAATCCGGGCCGGCACCGGCCCCGGAGCGGTCGAGCACATGGGTGGCGCCGAGGGCACGCAGGCGGTCGCCGCGCGCGGGCGACGAGGTCGTGACCGCCACCACGGCGGCCCCGGCGCGGGCCGCGAGTTCGACCGCCGCGATGCCGATACTGCCCGCCGCACCGCGCACCAACACCGATTCACCGGGCGCGAGACTAGCGCGGGCCAGGCCGAAATGGGCCACCACACCGGAACTTCCGAGGGTGACCGCGTCGGCCCCGGACAGGTCCGCGGGCAGCGGCACGACATCCGTGACGGCGGCGACGGCCTGCTCGGCGTAGCCGCCACCCAGGCCGGTGAAGGCCCACACCCGGCGGCCGAGCCAGGCCGGATCGACGCCGTCCCCGGCCCCGGACACGAGACCCGCGACCTCACTGCCGGGGACCAGTCCCGGCTCGAAACCGTAGCCGCCGAGGGTGCCGCGCCGGATGACGGCGTCCACACCGCCGACACCGATCGCCTCGATATCGATCAGAACCTGCCCGCGCGCCGCAACCGGGGCCGGGAGGTCGACGACCGCCAGGCCGTCGGGGCTTCCGAAGGCTCGGATCGTGACTGCCTTCACCGTGACTCCTCCTCGTTCACACGTTGTCGTGGCCTGCGACGCTAACCGCCGGCACACCGCGGATGGCTAATGTGAGAGTGGTGACCGAGCGTTTGCCTCAATTCCTGCGTTCCGACGCGCAGGACAATCGCGAGCGGATCCTGGACGCGGCGCGGGAGTTGCTGGTCGCCGAGGGTCTGGACGTGCCGATGCGGGAGATCGCCCGGCACGCCGGTGTCGCCCCGGCCACGCTCTACCGCCGCTTCCCGACCAGGGAGGCGCTGATCACCGCGGCGCTCACGGACCGGATGCGGTGGTGCCGCGCGATCGCCGACGAGGGTCTCGCCGAACCCGATCCGTGGCAGGGCTTCCGCGTGGTAATCGAACGTCTGTGCGAACTACATGCCCAGCAGCAGGGCTTCACCGCCGCGTTCATGTCGGCGTTCCCGCACGCGCTGGATTTCGCCGCCGAGCGCGAGTACACGCTGAAATCGCTCGCCGAACTGACCCGCCGCGCCAAACAGGCCGGACACCTGCGCCCGGACTTCGTCCTCGAGGATCTGATCCTGGTGCTGATGGCCAATCGCGGCATCCAGGCGGCCACCCCCGCCGCGCGGACCGCGGCCTCCCGCCGCTTCGCCGCCCTGATCATCCAGGCGGCCCAGACCGATCCCGGCCGCACCCCGCTGCCGCCGGTGGCGCGGCTGCTGCCCTGACGCACGGCCACTCACCCGACGAGATCCTCGTGCGCGCGCTCCGCGTCGCGCAGCGACCAGGCCGCGTGCAACCGGGCATAGCGGCCGTCGCCCGCGGCGAGTTCGGTGTGGGTACCGTCCTCCACCACCACACCGTCGTGGAAAACCAGTATCCGGTCCGCGATCTCGGCACTGTGCAGGCGGTGCGCGATGGTGATCGTGGTGCGGCCCACGGTGATACGCAGCAGCGCGCGCTGCAGTCGCACATCGGTGGCGGCGTCCACACCGCTGGTCGCCTCGTCGAGGACCAGCAGATCCGGATCGGTCAGCGCGGTGCGGGCCAGGGCCACCAGTTGCCGCTCCCCCGCCGACAACGCCTCGCCCCGGCGGCCCACCGGGGTGTCCAGCCCGGCGGGCAATCCGTCGATCCACTCGGTGAGTTCGAGCCGGTGCAGTACCTCGCGCACCGCCTGCCGGGAGGCGCCGGCCCGGCCCAGCGCGATGTTCTCCTCGATGGTCCGGTCGAACAGGAAGGCGTCCTGTGGCACGATCGCCACCCGCCGGGCGAGCGTGTCGTCGCCGATCTCCGCCGTGCTCGCGCCCCACACCGTGACCCGGCCCCGGTCCGGAATCAGTTGCCGGGTGATCAATTTCGCGAATGTGCTCTTGCCGCAACCGGTCTCGCCGACGACGGCGACATGCTGCCCGGCCGGGATCCGCAATTCGACGGGACCGAGCACGGTACGCCCCGGCACATAGGCGAATTCCACCCCGGTCAGCGCGATCGGCGCCGGACCGGCGGGCAGCGTGACCTCCGCCGCCGGACCCGATCCGACCGGGAGGTCGAGAACCGCTGCGACGCGGCGCAATCCGGCCTCCGCGTTGCGGGCGTCGGCGAGGCTGGTCACGGCGAACTGCATCGGGCGGACGAAAAAGGTGACCAGGAACAGGAATGCGACGATATCGCCCGCGCTGGCGTGCAACGGGCCGATCCCCGCGGCGGTCCCCGCGACCACCACGGCGGTGGTGATCAGGCCGCTGGCCACCTCGCCGACCGAGACGTTGAAACCGACCGCCCACAGGGTGCCGCGCTGTGCGGCGAGCACCTCCTCGATGCGGTCTCCGGTGCCGGCGCGCATCCGTTCCTCGACACCGTAGCCGCGGATGGTGTCGATCCCGGTCAGCACCTCCAGCAGGCTGGTGTACAGCCGGCCGTTGCGATGGCGGACGACGTCGTAGCGGCCCGCGACGACGCGCTGCAACCGGCGACCGGCGACCGGGACGCCGGTGCCGACGATCAGCACGAGCAGCGCCAGCGGCCAGGAGTAGACCGTCATGACGGCCAGCGCCAGCATCATCTGGCAGATGTTCTGGATCAGGGTGACACCGCCGGACTGCGTGTACCGGGTGACCATGTCCAGGTCGTTGGTGACGCGCGCGACGAGGTCGCCGCCGGGCGCGATCGGCGGATCGGCGGGGCTGCGGCGCAGGATCCGGGTGAACGCGGCCACCCGCAGATGCCACACCGTCCGCTCGACGATGCCGATGACCAGGCGGTTCATGATCGAGGAACTCAGCATCGCCGCCGATACGGCGATCGTCCCCACGACGACCGCGCCGATCGCGATGCGCGCCCGCTCATCCGAGGTCACCGAGGCCGACAGCGCGTGATCCAGCGCGTACTGGATGGTGACGGGGATGACGATGCGCCCGCCGCCGGCGATCACGACCAGCGCCAGAGCCGACACCACGGCACGACGGGAGATCGGTGCGTGGCCGGAGATCCGCCGCAGCAACGCCGGCGTCCCGTACCGCACGGGCGCGGTGCTCATCGGGCGGATTCCGCGGTGTCGTACGCCCCCACCAGATCTCGGTATTCGGGTACGGTCCGCAGCAGTTCCGCGTGCGGGCCGTGGCCGAGCACCCGACCGGCGTCCAGGTGAACGACGGTGTCGGCCAGCGTGATCGTCGCCGCGCGATGCCCGACGAGGATCACCGTGGTGCGGCGGTCCGAGCCGCCGTAGCGCCGCCGCAGCCGATCGATCACGGTGCGCTCGACCAGCGGGTCCAGCGCGGAGGTGGCGTCGTCGAGCAGCAGCAGGCGCGGGTTGCGGAAAATCGCGCGCGCCAAGGCGATTCGCTGCCGCTGACCGCCGGACAGCTGGACCGTCTCGGACAACACGGTATCCAGGCGATCCGGCAGCGCGGCCACGAATTCGTCCGCGGCCGCGAGATACAGGGCCGCGTGCACCTCCTCGTCGGTGCCCGGCGCGCCGAGGGTCACGTTGGCGCGCACGGTATCACCGAACAGGAAAGCACTCTGCGTGACCAGTGCGGTCCGCGCGCGCAGCGCGGCGGGCGCGTACCGGCGAGTGTCGGCGCCGTCGACGCGGACGGAACCCCGGTCGGCCGCCAGCAGATGCGCGATGATCGTCAACAGCGTCGTCTTACCGGATCCGGTCGGGCCGACCACGGCGACAATGGCTCCCGGCGGAACCCGCAGGGAGATATCGCGAATCACGGCCGCCTCGGCGTAACCGAATCCGACACCGGCCAATTCGACGGTGGCGCCGGGGAAATCCACCGGCGGATCACACTGCCCGTACCCGGGCGCCTCGGTCTCGGCGGCGGTCTCCCGCAGCCGCTGATATCCGGCCACCCCCGTCGGCAGCGCGCCGAGGAAGCGCGCGATCACGTTCAACGGAATCGCGGTGGTGATCAGCAGATAGATGATCTCGACCAGCACGCCGACGTCGAGCCGTCCGGTCTCGATGCGCGCGACCCCCACGGCCAGGATCACCAGCGACGCCAGCGGCGGCATCAGCTCGATCGCCGGATCGAAGATCGCGCTCGCGGCACCGGCCCGCAGATTCGCGGCGCGCAGCGTATCGGCGGCCACCCGGAACCGGGCGATCTCGGCCTCGGTGATGCCCAGCGTGGTGATCACCTGCCGGCCCTCGATCGCCTCGTGCGCGAAGGCGCTCAGTTCGGCCCGGCGTTGTTGCGCCTGTTGCGCTCTCGGGGTCAGAATCCGCTGATAGGCGAGATTCGCCGCGAACACCAGCGGTACGACCACCACCGCGATCGCGGCGAGCCAGAGGTCCGCGGCGAGCACGTCGATCATGACCAGGATCAGCATCCCGGTCATGCCCACCGCGAACGGGAAGTGCTGCATCGGATCCCAGGTCATCTCGGTGTCGGAGACCGCGTGCGACACCAGATAGCCGGCCCGCCGCCGTCGATGCCAGCCGACGCCGAGCCGGAGATATTGCGCGACAACGGCTTTGCGGGCATCGGCGACGGAACCGTATTGGATCACCCCGGTCCCGACGGTCCGCCCGACGATGGTGGCGACCCGCAACAGCGACACACCCAGGACGAAGGCCGCGCCGATACCGCCCGTGGCCCAGGCGAATCGGCCCTCGGCGAACCCGGCCACCACGACATGCTGGGTACACCAGCCGATCGCCTTGGCGCCGAGCACCATACAGGCGCCGTTGACGATGGCGCAGCCGAGGGCGATCGTGGCGGCCCACGGATGCCGCCGGCATCCCGCCGCCATGACCATCAGCCCGCTGCGCAGAGCCGGTGCGCGCCCGCCTGCCGTATCGGCCGGGAGACCACTGCCAACGCGGGCCACCGCACCTCCTCACCTGTCCGATCCGTCCCACTTTCCCGAGTTCTGTTACCCGAGGCAACGAAATCGATCGCCGTGATCGGAATTACCGTCACTCCGATCGTGAAGTTCCGGTTTACGAAATCTGCACGAATAAAACATTGTTCGCGCCACCACCGGCTCGCATCCTGATCCGAGCAACAGGAAACGGAGCCACCCATGCCGCCGACCGAAACGATCACACCCATCGCCGATCCCGCGGCCGCCGCCACGGGTCCCGCACCCACCGACGAGGAGCTGCTGGCGCGCTATCGCCCGCTGTTCGCCGAGATCGCCGCGGGCGCCGTCGCACGCGAGGCGGCCCGCACCCTGCCGATCGAGGAGATCGACCGGCTGCGCACCGCCGGATTCGGCGCGCTGCGCGTCCCCCGGCAACTCGGCGGCGCCGGCGTCTCCCTGCGCCAGCTGTACCTGCTGCTCGCCGAATTGGGCGCGGCCGATTCGAATCTGGTGCAGGCGCTGCGCGTGCACTTCCGCTTCACCGAGGACCGGCTGGCCGACCGGGACCGTGAGCGCGGCCGGAAGTGGTTGCGGCGCATCGGATCCGGTGTACTGATCGGCAACGCCAGCAGCGAGCGCGCCGGCAACGTCCGCGGCCGCACCAACACCACGCTGCGGCCCGACGGCGACCGGTTGCTGCTGAACGGGACCAAATACTACAGCACCGGCAGCCTGTACTCCGATTACATCTCGGTGGCCGTATCCGATGCCGACGGCACCCGGATCAGCGCACTGGTCCGCAACGACACCCCGGGCATCGAATTGTTCGACGACTATTCGGGTTTCGGCCAGTATGCCAGCGCCAGCGGCACGACCGTGTTCACCGATGTCGAGGTCGACCCGGACGACGTCATCACCGGGGAATTCCACATCGCGGGCCGGCAGGCCGTCCTGCAACTGACCCATCTGGCGGCGCTGGCAGGGATCGCCCGGCGCGCGGTGGACGACATCGCCGACTTCGTGCGTCGCCGGCGGCGGTCCTACGGGCATTCCACCGCGGACCTGCCACGGGACGAGGCCGTCGTGCAACAGATCGTCGGCAAGGCCGACGCCGCCGCGCACGCCGCCCTCGACGTGGTGCTCAGCGTCGCCGACCGTCTGGACCGCGTCGTCGACCGCCGCCACGCCTACCGGGACCTGCCGGCGGATCGGCGAAACGCGGAGACCGACAAGGCCGTTCGCGAGGCGGAAGTGGCCGTCGAACTCGATGTGTATCGCGCGCAGTCGATCGTGATCGAGCTGGTGCTGCGCACGACGACCGAGATCTTCGAGGTCGGTGGCGCCTCCGCGCTGGACGCCGGCCTGCGGCTGGATCGGCACTGGCGCAACGCCCGAACCCTGGCCTCGCACAATCCACTCGTCTACCGGCAGCGGCAGATCGGTGATCATCTGCTCAACGGCACGGTGCCGGACAACATCCCGTCCGTCGGCGAGGCGCCGGGCCTCGCCGCGGATCCGGCCGGGGAGCAGTGATCATGTCGCGACCCCGCTTGCTGCTCAACGCTTTCACGATGAACACCGTCACGCACGTCTCCTACGGCTCCTGGCGGCGCACCGACACCCGGCAGACGGAGTTCCACACCCTCGATCCGTGGCTCGAACTGGTCGGCATCCTCGAGCGCGGCACCTTCGACTCGATCTTCTTCGCCGATGTGGTCGGACTCTACGACGATTTCGACGGCGGCTGGGACACCCATGTGGTGGAGGGCCTGCAGATCCCGAATCATGATCCGTCCGCACTGGTTTCGGCGCTGGCGGCGGCCACCGAACATCTGGGGATCGTGATCACCAGTTCGGTGTTGCAGGATCACCCGTTCTCCTTCGCGCGCAAGATCTCCACCCTCGATCACCTCTCGGGTGGCCGGATCGGCTGGAACGTCGTCACCAGCGCGCTGCGCAATTCGGCGCGCAACTTCGACCTGCCGGACCGGGTCGCCCACGACGACCGCTACGCCTGGGCCGAGGAGTACACCGAGGTCGTCTACAAGTTGTGGGAGGGCTCCTGGGACGACGACGCGCTGGTCCAGGACCGTGAGCGCGGGATCCACGCCGACCCGCGCAAGATCCACAAGATCGACCACCGCAGCGCCCGGTACGCCGTGGAGGGCCCGCATCTGTCCGCGCCGTCGCCGCAGCGCACGCCGGTGCTGTTCCAGGCGGGCACCTCCGGGACCGGTCGCGCCTTCGCGGCCCGGCACGCCGAGGGTGTGTTCATCAATCAGGGCTCCCCGCAGGCCGCTCGCGAGGTGATCGACGCGACCCGCGACCTGGCCGCCGCGGCCGGGCGTGCCCGCGACGACATCAAATTCTTCCAGGGGCTGAGCGTGGTCGTCGGCTCCACCGAGGAGGAGGCCGCGCGCAAGGCCGCCGATCTGGACGAGTCGTTCAGTGTGAACGGACTGCTGGCCCATCGCAGCGGCGGTATCGGCATCGACTTCGGCGGCCTGCCCACCGATACCCCGATCGGCGAACTCGCCGAGCGGGTGGAGGGCACGCGCAGTTCCATCGAGGGCCTGATCCGGGCCGCGGGCGGGCGCACCGATGTCACGATCGCCGATTTCGTCCGGCACAAACAGGACGACACCCGCATCGTCGGCACCCCCGAGCTGATCGCGGACGAGTTGGAGCGCTGGCAGGATGCCGGCGTCGACGGCGTCAATCTCCAATATCTGGTCACGCCGGGCAGTTTCGCGGATTTCGCCGACCACGTGGTCCCCGAACTGCGCAAGCGCGGTCTGGCACAGCACGAGTACACGCCGGGCACGTTGCGGCACAAGCTGTCCGGGGCCGGCGACACCCTGCCCGGCTCCCATCCGGCCCGGCGCTGGCGCGGGGCGTTCGGGTAGTCCCGGGCGAGGCGGTGCGCCGCAAGGACTTCCATCGCCTCGCGGCGGACCCGGCGGTCATCCGTACCGAGCGCACCGGTATCCACATGTGAACGGCCCGGGGGCGGGCGGTGAAGTTTTCGCTCGGATCGGCGTCCGGAGCGGGCACCGCGGGAAAACGGGTTCTAGGCTGTGTCCGGCAGAATTTCCGGCGCGGACGGGAGGTACGGGTGATCGGAAACGACACCCGTCCCCGTCGTTCCGGTGGCGTGACGGTACTGGAGGCCGGCTGATGGAGTTACCCGAGCTGCTGGCCCGGATCCTGGCGTGGTTACGCGCGGGATATCCGCACGGCGTGGGGAACCACGACTATTTCCCGGTGCTGGCCGTACTCGGCAGGCGGCTGACCGACGACGAGGTGAACCAGGTCGTCGACGAACTCGTCACCGGCGGCAAACTCCCCGCGGACCGGATCGACGCCGGCGCGGCGATCGCCCGGCTGACGCTGGATCTGCCCCGCGAATCCGATCTGGCGCGCGTCCGGGACCGGTTGCTGGCCCTCGGACTGGCGATCGACGAGGGCTGGCAATCGGCCCGAACCGGACCCGCCGAGAGCGTCGGGCCTGGTCCCGCGGGGCGGGATGAGTTTGAATGGGGTGTGCGGACCCAATACCACGAGAATCTGCAGGAGCTCGCGCAGCTGCTGCACGCGATGTGTATCCGCGACCGCGATATCGTCGCGGCCGCGACCGCCGCACTGCTCGGCACCGATCTGCCGGCGGCCGAAACCGCCATCGACCTGGGCAACGAGGTCGACCTCATGCATCAGGAGGCGGAGCGGGAGGCGATGCGCCTGCTCACCCTGCAATCGCCGGTTGCCGGCGAATTGCGGCAGGTGGTCACCGCGGTACAGCTCACCGGCAACCTGAAGCGCATGGCCGCGCTCGCCACCCATATCGCCGCGATCGCCCGCCGGCGCCACCCCGAACCGGTCGTCCCGGACTCCGCGCGTCAGGTGATCGCGGGCATGGGCGCCGCGGCGGTCGCCATCGCCACCGGCGCGGCCGCGGTCCTCGCCTCCGGCGACCCGACGGCGGCCGCCGCGCTCGACGAGCAGGACGACACGATGGACGAGCTGCACGAACATCTGCTCGCCACCGTCCTCGCCCCGGAGTGGCCGCACGGCATCACCGCCGCGGTCGACCTCACGCTGCTGGGCCGCTACTACGAGCGCTTCGCCGACAACGCGGTCGAGGTCGGCCGCCGCACGATCTTCCTCACCACCGGGGAAACCGCCGAATCCTGGGCCGCGAGCGGCGACGCCGAGTCGTGAGGCTCCCGATCACCGCGTGACGCGCGGCCGGAACGAGTCGGCGTCGGCCGCGGCCCAGTCGGCCGCCCAGGTGCTCGGCGGTTCGGCCACCAGCTCGCCCGGGGACAGCCACTCGTAGAGGTCGGCGTACGAGCGCTGCTCGGTCGCCGAGACGCGCTTGCGCAGCTGATGCGGCGTGAGCTGCGCCGGATCCGAGACACCCATCGAGGCCATGATCTGCACGGCCTGTGCGACGGTGGCCTCGTGGTAGCGGTGGACGCGCTCGCTCTTGTCGGCCACGTCCAGGGCGCGGGCGCGGCGGGGATCCTGGGTGGCGACGCCGACCGGGCACAGGTTGGTGTGACACCGCTGCGCCTGGATACAGCCGATCGCCATCATCATGGCCCGCGCGGAGTTGGTGTAGTCGGCCCCCTGGATCAGCCGCTTCACGATGTCGTTGCCGACCGCGACCTTCCCGCTGGCCCCGATCCGGATCCGGTCCCGCAGCCCGGACCCGACCAGCGCGTTGTGCACCGTCATCAGGCCGTCGGTCAGCGGCAGGCCGACATGGTCCTCGTATTCCAGCGGCGCGGCCGCGGTACCGCCCTCGGCGCCGTCCACGATGACGAAATCGGGTGCGGTCCCCTCCGCGAGCATCGCCTTGCAGATCGCCAGCACCTCGATCCGCGACCCGACGCACAGTTTGAAGCCCACCGGCCTGCCGTCGGCGAGTTCCCGCAGCCGGGCGAGGAAGCGGATCAATTCGCGCGGCGTCGAGAATGCGGAATGCGCGGCCGGGCTGATGCATTTCTCGTGGGCCGGGACATCGCGGAAACGCGCGATCTCGGCGCTGACCTTCGCGGCCGGCAGCACACCGCCGAGCCCGGGTTTCGCACCCTGGCTGAGTTTCAGCGAGATCAGCTTGATCTGCTCGTGGGCCGCCTGATCGACGAATTTCTCGGGATCGAAATGCCCATCGCGGGTACGGGTTCCGAAGTATCCGGAGCCGATCTCCCAGATCAGATCCCCGCCGCCGTCGAGGTGGTACGGAGTGAGGCCGCCCTCGCCGGTGTCGTGCGCGAAATTCCCCAGTGCCGCACCATGATTCAGCGCACGCAGCGCGTTGCCGGACAGCGCGCCGAAACTCATCGACGAAACGTTGAGCAGCGACATCGAATACGGCCGGGTGCAGTCCGGCCCGCCGATCGGCACCCGCGGCGGCTGCGCCGGTTCGGGCACCGGCACGGTGGAATGGATCAGATGTTCGTACCCGATCTCCTCGATATCGCGTTCGGTGCCGAAGGACAGTTCACCGTGAATCCCCTTGGCCCGCTCGTAGATCATGGTCCGGACATCGCGGTCGAACGGGCGGCCGTCGAAATTGCGCTCGATGAAGTACTGCTGCAATTCCGGCCGCAGGCTCTCCAGCAGATAGCGCAGATGTCCGAGGACCGGATAATTCCGCAGTACCGCGTGCCGCCGCTGCACCAGATCGTAGCCACCGACGCCGACCAGAAATATCAGCAGCGCGACCAGCACCCACCAGGCCCAGGAGCCGATCGAGGCCACCACCCCCACCGCGACCGCGGCCACCACGAGAAATCCTACGAAGAAGAACCGGAACATGAGCCCGTTCTACCCCTCGACCGGCCGGGGCATGCCCGCCGGGGCCGGGCGCCGGTCACCCCGCCGGGCCGGGCCCGCGGGTTGCCCGGCCCGAGCCCGGGTAACACCGCTGAAAAGCGGGAGGCGACATGCAGATTCGGCATCGACCGCCGTACGCGATCGGGATGGGCACGGGGGCGGTGTGCGTCTCCGCCACGGCCGTCTTCCTGGCGCTGGCCGGCACCACCGCACCGACCGCCTCGGTGTATCGCTGTGCGCTGGCCGTTCCGGTCGTCGCGATCGCGGCGCTGTTCGAGCGGCGCCGCCACACGAGCCGGCAGCGACCGGCGGATATCGCCCGGTCCGTGCTGGCGGGCATCCTCTTCGCGGTCGACGTGCTGTACTGGACGGCCGCGATACCGGAGGTGGGCGCCGGCCTCTCGACGGTCCTCGTGAACGCGCAGATCGTCCTCGTGCCGGTGCTGGCGCGGATTTTCGGCGGTGAGCGGATCCCCGACCGGTTCCTCCTGATGCTGCCGCTGGTCCTGGCCGGGGTCGCGCTCACCGGCGGCGTCCTCGAATCCGGCGGTACCGGCGACGCGCCCGTACGCGGCACGGTGCACGCGCTGCTCGCGGCGCTCGGATATTCGGGATTCCTCTATCTGCTGCGCCGGGGCGGGTCGGCGGGCCGGCCGATCGGCACCTACCTGGTGGTGCTCACGACGGCGGCGATCACCTCCGCGATCGTGGGCCTGCTGCAACACGATCTGGTCCTCGCACCCGGCCGGTCCGCGATGTTCTGGCTGGTCCTGGTGACGGTCTGCGGCCAGTTGTCGGGCTGGTTCCTCGTGGCCCTGTGCAGTCCGCACCTGCCCGCCGACGCGGGAGCCGCGTTGTTGCTGCTCACGCCCGTCGGAGCGCTGATCCTGGGTGCGGTGATCCTCGGTCAGCGGCCGGGCGCCTGGCAGATCGGCGGGAGCGTCCTGATGCTCGCCGCGGCCTATGCGGGAACTCGGCGCGGCGCCGCCGAGCCGGGCCTCACGCCCGATTCACCGCGGCCCGATGCGCGCGAATCTCGTCCTGATGATCGGACGCCCAGGCGATCAGCGCGTTGACGATGTCGAGCAGGCTGCGGCCCAGTGGGGTGAGGTCGTACTCGACGCGGGGCGGCACCTCCGCATAGGCGGTTCTGGTCGCCAGCCCGTCCTGGCACAGCTGCTGCAGGGTGCGGGTGAGCATGCGCTGTGAGATACCGGGTATGTCGCGCTGCAGCTCGGTGTACCGCAGCGGACCGGAATCCAGTACGGCGATCACCAGCGTGCTCCACTTGTCCCCCACCCGGTCGAGGATCTGGCGCATGTACTCCAGTTGATCGACGGGGATGCCGGCACACGGCCCGTGGTCGGGCGGCGAGCCCGATCCGGCTGTGACGTGCATGGCGCACATTCCTCTCCGGCACGGACATCGGTGTGCCTTTTGTACGTCCCTCCATACTGGCCCAGAATGGCGCTACGCACAAATAGTAGGAATCGACCCGGAAAGGGCTTTTCATGTCGTATCTGCTGCACATCGACTCCTCCGCACTCGGCGACGCCTCGATCTCCCGTCAGGTCGCCCGGTCCTTCCGGGACACCTGGCAGGGCGCGGTGGTCCATCGCGATCTGGCCGTCACGCCCGTGCCGCATCTGGACGCCGCGGGCATCCACGCCCGCACGGTCGCCCCCGCCGACCGCACCCCGGAGCAGGCCGCGGCGGCCGCGATCCAGGAGGAACTGATCGAGGAATTCCTCGGCGCCGGCGCGTATCTGTTCACGGTGCCGCTGTACAACCTGACGATGCCGTCGGTGTTCAAGGCGTGGCTGGACCAGATCATGGTGGTCGGCCGCACCATCGATCCGGCCGGCGTGGCGCCGACCGCGGGGCGCCCGGCGGTGCTGATCTCCGCCCGCGGCGGTGGTTACGGTCCCGGAACACCCAGGCACGGTATGGATTACGTGGTTCCCGTCCTGGAGACGATCCTCGGCCCGGGTGTGCTGGGCCTGGACGTGACCGCGCTGACGCCGGAACTGACCATGGCGCCGCATGTTCCGGAGCTGGCCGCGCTGCTTCCGCTGCACGAGTCGTCGCTGGCCGAGGCCCATGCCCGCGCCCGACAGCTGGCCGAGACGCTCGAGATCCCTTCCGCCGCCTGAACTCCGGATCGGCCCGGCAGCCACCGGGGGTGGATCGTCGCCGTCACCCGGCTGCCGGATCCCATCCGAAACGATCGGCGAGGGCCGCGAGAACGGCACGGACGGAACCGAAGTCGAACAGGGCCGTGGTCCCGCCGGCGATCTCCGTGCGCAGCGGCGCCAGAGCGTCGCTCGCCCGCGCGGCCAGCGCTTCGTCCCCGAGCCGAATCGCGGTGTGCGCGTTGACGGTCCACAGCGCGTCGTAGAGATGGTCGGCGCGCGGCTCGGGCAGAGCGGCGGCCGCGCGGCGCGCGGCGGCGGGGTCGTCCTGGGCCAGGTGCAGCAACGGTTGTACCCACACCCGATAGGGACCCCAGTCGAGAGCGGGATCGGTAGGGGCGGGGCGATCGTGGCGCAGGCGCAGCGACAGCAGCGCCAGCGGCAGGTAGCCCGCCGCCACCCCCGGCATCCCACTGTCGATTAATTCACTTGCCACGCAACGATATTCCTTCTCGGCTGCCGCCGCGTCCACGATCAGGGTCGCCCGATATCCGGCGGTGAGAACGGGCACGACGGGATTCTCCTGACCGGTCGCCAGGCGTTCGGAGGCCGCCGCGTGCCGGTCGGCGGCGGCCCGCTCGCCGCGCGCCGCGGCGGCCTGCAAGCCGATCAGCTGACCCAGAATCGCGAAGGCGGGCAGGTCGTGACGGTCCGCGAGGGTGATCAGTTCGCCGGCGATCGCGGCGCGTTCCGCGGTCCCGCCCGGCGCCTGGAAGGACTGGACGAACCGCGCATTCAGGGCCAGGGCCAGCGCGCCGGGGTCGCGCAACTCGCGGGCCAGCCGTTCGGCCTCGGCCGCCGCCTCGGCCGCCCAGCGGTCGCGGGAGCCGCGATGCTCCATGGCGATAGTCGCCAGCAGGCGGGAGCGCAGCACGGGCGAGGCGGCCGGACCGATCCGGTGCAGCGTCCGCCGGGTGGTCTCGACCAGGGCCTCGGCGCGGGCCGGGTCGTCGCTGCGGGTCCAGATCGTCGGGACGTCGTAGGCGGCGATCACCCGGGCCGTGAGTCCGGGATCGCCGGTGCGTTCGGCCTCCGCGACCGCGGCCGCGCGCTGATCCTGGGCGAGAACGAGATTCACGCCGCCGGTCAGCGCCGCGGCCCCGGCGACGGTACTCATCGCCCGCAGCCGGGTGTAGGGTCCGGCGGCCTCGGTCCGGATCAGCAGGGCCCGCCGGTCCCCGGACCGCGACGGGCTCAGATGCGGGGCGTGCCGCAGGACGTCCCGCTCGAGCTCGTCGAATCCGGTGGCAGGTGTCATCCCGAACTGCTCGAGCAGTTCCGCGCGCGCTCGCCGCAGCACCGCTAGCGCGTCGACCTGGCGATCCGCCTGATACAGGGCGTGTGACAACAGGATCCACGCCTGTTCCCGCCACGGATGCGCCGCCGCGAACTGCTCGAGCGGCGACACCAGCGACGCACCGGCTCCCCGCGCGAGTTCGGCGCGAGCGTGGAGTTCCGTCGCCTGGTGATGCAGTTCCAGCAACCGGTCCCGCTCCCGCGTCACCCAGGCCGAGTCGCCGAGATCGGCGAACGGTTCGCCGCCCCACCAGGACAGTGCCACGGCCAAGCGGTCGGCGTCGGGATCGGACCGCGCCGCGCGCACGGCGTCCTCGAAACGGTACGCGTCGACGCGCTCCCGGCCGATGCGCAGCGCATATCCGGTGCCGACGGTCTCGATGAGCCGCGACGGCGCTCGCGGGGGCCGATCCGGTTCCAGCGCCGCCCGCAGTTCGGAGACGAAGGTGCGGACGGTACCCACCGCGGCGGCCGGCGGATCCTCCCACAGGTCGCCGACCAGCGTGGCGAGCGGGACCGCCCGGCCACCGGCCGCGACCAACCGGCCCAGCACCTCGCGGCGACGGCGGCTGCCGACCTCGACGACGCGGCCGTCACCGGTGACCCGCACCGGACCCAGCACCCCGATCAGCACCTCCACGGGACCCCATTCTCGTCGCCGTCGCCGCGGCGGCGCTGATCCGCTGCTGATCCGAGCCCACGATGCTGTCCCTCGACACCAGCGAGCGGAGGAACCATGCACATTCCGGGATTCGACACGACCACGATCGGCGTCGCCGACGGTATCGAACTGACCACGGCCATGGGCGGTACGGGATCACCGGTGGTGCTGCTGCACGGATTCCCGCAGACCCATCTGATGTGGCGGCACGTCGCCCCGATCCTGGCCGAGCGGCACACCGTGATCTGCCCCGACCTCCGCGGCTACGGCGCCAGCAGTAAACCGCCCGCGACCGGCCCCGACACCTATGCCAAGCGCACGATGGCCGCCGACATCACGGCCCTGGCCGACGTGCTGGGCCTCGGCCGTTTCGCGCTGGTCGGTCACGACCGCGGCGCCCACGTCGCCTTCCGGGCGGGATTGGATTTTCCGGACCGCATCGACCGGCTCGGCATCCTCGATATCGTCCCCACCCTGGACACCTGGAACGTCCTGCACGGTGTCGACGCCGCGGTGGCATTCCACCTGTATCTCATGGCCCAGCCGCCCGGTCTGCCCGAGCGGATGATCGCGGCGAGCGCCGACGAATTCTTCGGCCATTTCCTCGATATCTGGTCGGCCTCTCCCGCCGCGATCCCCCCGGATGTGCGTGCGGAGTATCTGCGGGCCTGCCGCGACGCCGTCCCCTCGATCGTCGCCGACTACCGCGCCACTGCCACCGTCGATATCGACCACGACCGCGCCGACCTGGCCGCGGGCCGCCGCCTCACCATGCCCGTGACGGTCCTCCAGCAGGACTGGGGCAGCGCCCTCGGCTTCGACGCGGCCGCCGTCTGGCGGCCCTGGGCCCCGGACCTTCACCACTCCCTCACGCGCGCAGGCCATTTCATGGCCGAGGAAGCCCCCGCCGACACCGCCGCCGCGATCCTGGACCTGCTGGATCGCTGACGCCGGTCTCGGCGCGCGCTCGGAACACCGATGGCCGCGCGGAACGGTCCGTTCCGCTACCCGGAGGTGGCGGAACCGCCGCCGCGCGGCTGTCCGAGCGGGCCGGGGTCAGTAATAGTGCCGTCGGCCGCCGATGGGCCGGCCCACCGCACCCAACAGCATCAGGATCGCGCCCACGACCAGCAGGATGATGCCGATCGTCGTCAGGATCGGGATACCGGCCACGATCCCCACGATCAGCAGGATGATGCCCAGAATGATCATTGTGTTTCCTCCTCGTGGAACCGCAGGCGGAAGGCCGCCATGACCTGCGGCTACCCCGGCGAGGACGGATCATGCATCGGGATCGGCCCGGGGTGTATTCCGCCCGGCGCGGACCGCGTGCCCGCGCAGCCGTCGAATTCGGCGATCGCCCGGCGCGCCGAGCGCAGCGCGGTGGCGAATTCGGCGGGCTCGGCGCAACGGTCCGGAACCGGGCTCAGAGCAACCGTTTCGGATGCATGCCGTCGACCGCCCCCATGAACGGCGGATGGATGCTGTAGCCGAGCATCCGCCGGATGTCCTCGGAGACGATGCGCGCGGTATCGCGGCTGGTGGACAACGTGTACGCCTCCTGCGGGCGCAACCACGGCTCGCAGTACTGCGCGGTCAGGGCCAGTCGCGCGGCGCCGGTCCGGTTGGCGCCGCCGCCGTGCCAGAGTGTGCCGAGGTAGAACACGCAGGAACCGGCGGACATCCGGGTGCCGATCCGGGGGTCGCCGGGGGCTGGTGAGCGCGAATCCCAGCGATGGCTGCCGGGCAGCACGACGGTGCCGCCGTTGTCCGCGGTGAACGGATCGATCGCCCACATCGTCGCGGCGCTGAGCGCCGGGCGGGGACGCGGCACCGGATAGAAACCGTCGTCGTGATGCAACAACTGGGCCTGCTCCCCCGGCAGGATGTTGATCACCTGGAGTTGGGAGAGCAGATAATTCGGCAGGAACAGCCGGTCGAGCAGGGCGAGCACGCGCGGATGGTCGACGAGCCGATCGCAGGCGCGGGTCTTCTCCAGGAGCGTGTACACCCGCTGGGTTCGCTTGCCCTCGAACGTGTTCCGGCCCGCGTGGCCGAGCAGCGGGACGAGTTCGGCACGCAGGTCCGCACATTCGGCGGCGGTGAGCAGATCCGGCAGGACGACATACCCGTCCCGGTCCAGCGCGGCGAGGTCGGCCTCGACGAGCGCCGGATCGGCGGCCGCGCCGGCACTCGCGGTGGCCCGGTAGTGGCCGGCCAGATCGACCCGCAGTTCGTCCAGGCCGGTGATGACGTCGCCGGACCGCGGCTCGCCCGCGCCGGTCACGGCCGGGTCCCGGTCGCCGCGGTATCCGGCATGCGCCGCAACAGGATTCGGTAGAGCACGAGATGCTCGCGGTCGAACTGCCGGACGGAGGCGGCCAGATACTGTTCGTAGGCCTCGGTCACCCGGGCCCCGGAGATCCGTTCCGCCTCGGCATGTCGTTCCCGCAGCCGGCGTAACCACTCGGCACACGTCCGCGCGTAGTGCTCGCGATGATTCACCACGGAACGGATCTCGAACAGTTTCTCCGCGGCGTGCGCGAGTTCGGCCAGCCGCGGCGGTTCGGATTCCGGGAATATCTCGTTCGCGAGGAATTGCACCTCGGCGAGGGCGGCGGCGTCCAGTGGCCGGTTGCCCTTACCGATGGTCTGCACCACCAGCGCGCCGCCGGGGCGCAGAATGTCGTGGCAGTGCGCGAAGAATGCCCGATAGGCGGCGGTCCGTTGCGGCCGGGACAGGCCGAACCGCACGAAATGTTCGAGTGCGCCGACGCAGAATATCGCGTCGTACGGTTCGTCCGGCCGATGCGCGTTCCAGTGTTCGAGGCGGACCTCGATGCGATCGAGCGGACGGGCGCGGACCACCTCGTACTGATCGCGGCTGAGGGTCAGCCCGGTGAGATGTGCCTGCGGGAACCGGTCGGCCACCCGCCGCATGAGACTGCCCCAGCCACAACCGATGTCGAGGATGCGGTGCGCCCCGGCGAGCTCCGCGCCGTCGATCAGATGATCGAGCTTGCGTTGCTGCGCGCGATCGAGCCCGTCGCCCTCGGCCCACAGCGCGCAGGAGTAGGTCATCTCGGAATCGAGCCACAATCGGTAGAATTCGCTGCCGATGTCGTAATGCCGGCGGACCGCATCCGCCGACGCACCCTGATGTTCACCGATATCGGATACCATCTTCGATCTCCGTCGCTCCGATACCCGCGCACGACCGCGACCGCGCGGGAAAACCACACCCTTGCAATGAATTACCGTGAGAGTAGAAACAGGAATTCGGCGGCCGAGCGCGAATTCGGCCGGATGAACAGCGGAAGGACAACGCCCACAACGGTTTACCTACCCATTCTAACCAATCGGGACCGGCCCCGGCAAGCGCACGGCCCCGATCGGCAACCCTCCGGCGGCCGGGTCACGGTGCGCCGGAAAGGCTTCCGCCGCGACCGGAAGCCGGTCGCGGCGGAGGCGGGAGAACACGCGAAATCAGCCCTCGGCGAACCGCGCGCGCAGTTCCGCCTTACGGATCTTGCCGCTCACCGTCTTCGGCAGTTCGTCGACGAAGTGGACCTCCCGCGGCTGCTTGTAGGAGGCCAGCCGGTCCTTGCAGGCGGCGACGATCCGCTCCGGCGACACCGTCGTCCCCGCGCGGGTCACCACGACGGCGGTCACCCGCTCACCCCACACCGGATCCGGTGTCCCGATCACCGCCGCCTCGGCCACCTCCGCGACCGTGTAGATCGCGTTCTCGACCTCGCTCGGGTAGATGTTCTCGCCGCCGGAGATGATCATGTCCTTCGTGCGGTCCACGATGTAGACGAAGCCCTCCGCGTCGCGGCGGGCGAGGTCACCGGTGTGGAACCAGCCGCCCTCGAACGCCTGCTCGGTGGCCTCCGGATTGCCGAAATATCCGGCCATCACCTGATTTCCGCGGATCACCATCTCGCCGACCTCACCCACGGCGCATTCCCGTCCCGCGGTGTCGGCGATCCTGACATCGACCAGCGCCATCGGTTTCCCGGCCGCGTCGAGCAGATGGTCCTCCCCGTTCGCGGCGCGGATGTGCGCCTGCCGATCGAGGGTCAGGATGTTGCCGCCGAGTTCGGTCATGCCCATGCCGGCGTAGACGATCGGGCCGAAGTGCTCGAGCGTGCGCCGCAGCACCTCCACCGGAATCTTCGACGCCCCGTAGCCCATCCACCGCAGGCTGGACAGGTCGTAGTTCGGCAGCTCGGGATGGTTGAGCAGCATCGCCATCATGGTCGGCGCGAAACCACCGCTGGTGACGGCGTTGTCCTGGACGGTCCGCATCCAGCGCTCCGGATCCCAGCCCGCGGTCATCAGCACCCGGCCACCCTCGAACAGGTTGGCGGGCACCAGATATCCGGCGACATGGCACAGCGGCATGGCGTTCAGATAGACGGTCTCCGCCGACGGTTCGTACTCCAGCGCCGATTGCACCACCGCGGTCACCAGATTGCGATGGGTCAGCTGGGCGCCCTTGGGGAATCCGGTGGTGCCACTGGTGTACAGCAGCCAGGCGATGTCGTTCTCGGTGGTGTCCTCCGCCGGAACCACGGATTGCCCTGTGCCGACGAAACTCTCGTAGTCCGGCACCCCCTCGGCCGTACCGCCGACGACGACGATGTCGGTGACGGTCTCGAGCTGATCCCGGTACGCCGCGATCGCCGCGTGGTACGGCGCGGCGACCAGCAGCACCCGGGCTCGGGCATTGTTGAGGATCCACACCCATTCCTTCGGGTGCAGCCGGTAATTGAGCATGGTCAACGTCAGTCCGGCGGCCGGAATGCCGTAGTACGCCTCGACGTATTCGAGGCTGTTCTCCGACAGGATCGCGATCCGGTCCCCGCGGTCGGCCAGGGTACGGATCCCGTTCCCCAGCCGGATCGCGCGCTCGTAGAGCTCGCGGTAGGTGCGCGTGACTCCGGAGTCGATGTCCTGCAGGGCGACACGGTCGGGTGTGCGAGTCGCGATGCGCCGCAGCAAGTCGTGGAAAAGCATGGGGTGGTCCTTCACGATGCGGGGAGAGGTCGGCGTCCCTATTTGATGGCCAGCGGGTTGATCGGCGACCCCACGCCACGGGTGAACTTCAACGGCGGTCCCGCATAGAAGAATTCGTGGACGCCGTCCGCGGCGCAGTCCGCGGCCAGCTCCTCGAAGTCCAGCAGTTCCGCGAGCGTCATGCCCATATCCCGGATCAGCACCATGTGCAGTTCGAACAGCGCGCCCTCGTGCTCGCCCGGGAGGACCTCGATGGCCCAGTTGTCCGAGCCCACGACGGCCACGTCACGCTCCTTGAACCAGCGCGCGGTCGCCAGCCCGAGGCCCGGCTCGCCGGCCATGAACGACTGCGGATCCTGCTCGGCCACGAACTTCGCCCGCCAGCCGGTGCGGATCAACACGATGTCGCCGGGGCCGACCCGCACGCCCGCCGCCCGCTCGGCGGCGTCGAGATCGTCCGGGGTGATGACCTCGCCCGCGGCCAGCCAGTCCACTCCGCGCAGCCGGGCGATGTCCAGCAGCACGCCGCGACCGGCGATGCCCTTCGACTGGTTCTCGATACCCAGCTTCTGCGCGCCCTTGACGGTGACGCCGTCCCCGTCGTGGCCGTTGTACAGCTGCCCGTCGTAGTGGACGTGGGCCAGCCCGTCGTACTGCGAGGCCGATTGCAACGGCATGAACACGTAGTCGTCGGCCCATTTGAAGCCACCCGGCAGAACCTGTTCCTGGCCGTTCTCCGCCATCAGCCGGATCGGGTTGATCCGGTTGCCACCCGGCTGCGGGCCGTCGCCGTCGAGCGGGATACCCAGGTCGAAGACCTTGCCGGTCCGCACCAGCCGGGCCGCGGCGACGAGCGCCTCCGGCGTGATCAGGTTGGTCGTGCCGCGTTCGTCGTCGGCTCCCCATCGACCCCAGTTTCGCAGTTCCGCGCCCAGTTCGCGCATGTCCGGCGCAACTTCGCTCACCAGGACCTCCTCGTCCGTTCGTGCGGTGCCACGTAGTGACGTGACAGTCATGTCATGTTTCGGCGACAGCAGCGAGTATGTCCGGGATCACAGTTCCTGTCAATAACCCCGCGAATGCTCGAATCCGCCACACCACCGGCCGCCGGACGCGACACGCATTTCTGCTACTTTGGACCAAAGATTGGTGTCATCACCAGGCGGCCCGGGTGGCTGGGTCGAGAGGTGTGGAGGTGCCGTGGCACGGGGTCGGGTGAACAGCGCGCGACACGCCGTCGCGGACACGGCGCCGGTCGCGGTGACCTACGCCGACGACGGTACGCGCCGCACCCAGATCCTGCAGACCGCCGCCTCCCTCATCGCGTCCACGGGCTTGCGCACGTCGCTGCAGGAGATCGCCGACGCCTGCGGCATCCTGCCCGGCAGCCTGTACCACCATTTCGAATCCAAGGAGGCCATCCTCGCGGAGCTGCTCCAGCGCTACCACGCCGGCCTGGACCGGGTCGCCGCACAATCCCAGGAAGCGCTGCGCCGCAACGATTTCCGATCTCCGCTGGATCCGGTCACCGAGCTGGCGACGGCGATCGCCCGCTGCGCGGTGGCCCATCGCGCCGCGTTGCAGATGTCGTTCTACGAAGGGCCCAGCGCCAATCCGGCCCTGGTCGAGCTCACCCGGCGCCGCCCGGCGGCCACCCTGGAGGCGATGGCGCAGGCCCTGCTCGCGGCCCGCGCCGCCGGCGCCCTCGCGGCCGGGGCCGATGTCACGCTGCTGGCCGACCGGATCACCCAGACCATGTTGTACGTCGGTCTCGACATCATCCGGCACAACGCCCCGCCGGATCAGGTGGCGCAGGTGTTCTGCCGAATCCTGTTGCGGGGGTTGACCACCGGCCCGCATCCGGACGCGGAACTGGATCGGTCCCGGGCCTTCCTGGCCGCCGACGCGGTCATCGGGACCTGGCCGGGCGACGGCGACGAGGACCCCCGGACGGCCCACATCCGCGCGGTCGCCCGCGCCGAATTCGGCCGTCGCGGATACGAGAGCACGACCGTGCGCGACATCGCCGCGGCGGCCGGGCTCGGCACCGGCTCGGTCTACCGGCTGATCGGTTCGAAGGAGCAGCTGCTCTCGTCGATCATGCGGTCCTTCGGCGAGAAGGTGGCCCTCGGCTGGACCGAGGTGCTCCGCAGCGACGCCTCGGCGGTGGAGAAGCTCGACGCGCTCAGCTGGATCAACACCAACATGCTCGTCCGCTTCGGCGACGAGTTCCGCATCCAACTGGCCTGGATGCGGCAGTCGCCGCCGGACACGCCGAATCCGGGCTGGCACTTCACCAAACGCATCCGGCAGATGAAAGCGTTACTGGCGCAAGGTATCCGGTCCGGCGAGATCGCGATCGAGCATCCGTCGCAGGAGATGCTGGCGCGCTGCGTGATCTCCGGGGCCTGGATCCCGGAGAACATCCTGCGCGACATCGGCCCGCGCGCCTCGCTGATCCAGTTGCGCGACACCACATTACGTGGTGTCGTCACCGACCGTTCTTGATCAGGCCGTCCGGACCGGCAGTTTCGCCCATCCGCGCACACTGGAGGTGTGCGCCCGGACCGCCCGGGTGTAGTCGACCTCCCAGTCGGGCCACCGATTCAGGATCTCGTCGAGGGCGACCCGGGCCTCCATCCGCGCGAGCGAGGCGCCGAGGCAGAAGTGCAGCCCCTGCCCGAAGCCGAGATGTCCGGCCTGCCGGTCGATGTCGAAGCGGTCCGCGTCGGGGTAGCGGCGTTCGTCGCGATTGGCGGACCCGTTGAGCAGCAACATCACCGAACCCTCCGGCACCGTGCGACCGTAGTATTCGGCGTCGGCGGCGACGTAGCGGGCCTGCACCGGCGAGGGCGCCTCGTAGCGCAGCACCTCCTCCACCGTGTTCGGGATGAGCGAGCGGTCCGCGGCGATGCGCCGGCGTTGATCGGGATGGTCGGACAGCAGCTGACCGATGAAACCGATGAGGCGCGTGGTGGTTTCGCTCCCGGCGCCCATGATCATGCTGATATAGGTGAGCACCTCGGTGCGCGACAGCGGCCTGCGGGTACCGTCCTCGTCCTCCACCTCGGCGTTGATCAGATCCGACATCAGGTCGCCGGTCGGATGCTGGGCTCGCCAATCCACGTACTCGGCGATCAGTTCGAGGTTCGGCGGCACGAATTCCTTGATCGCGCCGTGCCGGTCCGGCGCTCCGGGACGCAGCGCGATGGCCTTGTCGGTGTTGTCGCGCATGATCTCCTGGTCCTGCTCGGGAATGCCGAGCAGGGCGCCGATCGTGCGCATCGGCATCCAGGCGCCGAGATTCTCGATGAAGTCGAAGGCGCCGCCGTCGCGCAGCGGATCCAGCGCGTCCGCGGTGAAACTCCGCGCGATCGGCTCGATGGCCGCCATGCGGCGCGGGGTGAACACCTTCGACAACAGCCGCCGGTGCTGGTCGTGCAGCGGCGGATCCTCCCACAGCACCAGGCCCGACGGGATCGGCACTCCACTCGAGATGACGTCGAGCACCGTGCCCCGCCCGGACCGGTACGTCCGCCAGTCCATGATCCCTTCCGCCACATCGGCATACCGGCTCAGCGCGTAGAAGTTGTACTTCTCGTTGTGGTAGAGCGGAGCCTCGTCGCGCAGTCGCTGCCAGACCGGATAGGGATCGTCGTCGATGGCGAAATCGTAGGGATCGTAGTAGGCGTCCGGCTTCGTGGTCGCATCCATCCGCTGTGGCCTCCCTGCCGCGCGGTGGTGAGCTCGAACCGTCTCGTCCGCGCGGCCACCACCAAAGATTTGTTCAGAGGGTAGCGGGACTACGGCGCGTCGGTCAATCGCCCTCGTAGGAGGCGGTTTCCGGGTGTGTAACCGGATCGGGAGCAATACGAGCGGAAGGCCGCACCCACCCCCACCTGCCGACACCTACCTCCCCTTGTAAACCTAATATTCGTTCCGTATCGTGACACTCCGGCGCCGCACCCGAGGCCGGGAACCACGCGGCGCGTCCGGACCGCTTGCGCGACCGGGCTTTTCGAATTCCGCATCGAAGGAGGTGCGAATATGGGCGCAATCGTCATGCTGGGCACCCTGTTCGGCCTGATCGTCCTCATCACCGCGGCGGTGTACCGCTTCGACCGGGAGGCCCGTACCACCGCGCGCCGGGATCGGCCGGCCCGATGAACACGGAACTCACCGGCCTGCTGAAGGTGTCCATCGGCTTCGCCTACGTCGGCGGGGTCGCGTTCGTCGCCGCGGGCATCTATCTGAGCGTGCGCGCGCGCCGCCTGCATCCGCTACTGCTGCTGTGCATTTCGGCGATCTCGTTCTCCTGGATCGAGGCGCCCTACGACTGGGCGGTCTACGCACAGTTCGCCCCCGCGATCCCGCGGATGCCGTCCTGGTGGCCGCTGAACATGACCTGGCACGGACTGCCCGCCTCGGTCCCCCCGGGCTACATCGCCTACTTCGTACTGCCCGCCGTCGCCGCCACCGCGATCGGACGCGCCCTGAGCACCCGATTCCGTTGGCGCAGACCGTTCGTGCTGCTCGCGACCGGCCTGATCGTCGGCTGCCTCTGGGCATTCCTGTTCAACGCGATCCTCGGCGCGCGCCTGGGAGTCTTCCACTACGGCTACGTGATTCCCGGCCTCGCGCTCTGGCAGGGGACGGCCCATCAGTACCCGCTCTACGACGCCCTGGCGATGGGGGTGCAGATGATGGTCTTCACCTATCTGCTGGGCCGCACGGACTCCGGCGGCCGCACGATCATCGACCGCTGGGCGGAATCGGCGACGGCGAACCGCGTCGGCTCCGCGATCCTGTCGATCGTGGCGATCATCCTGCTCGGAAATGCGCTCTACGGCGCGGTTTTCGCGCCGCACCTGATCGCGAAGCAGGCCGGCTGGGTCACCGCGGGCCCGACCGCCGAGCTGTTCCCCGGGGTACCGAACCAGCCCCGCTGAGCGCTCCCCCGAGCGCATCCTCGCCCGCGCTGCGCCCCGGCCGTGCGGGCGAGACCCACGTCACGCTTCGACGATCACGCCTCCGGCGCGGAGACACACATCCGACCGGCCCGCTGACGAGCGACCTCGAGCAGCAGTCCGGTGAGTTCGGTCGGCATGGTGATCATGCAGTCGTGCCCGCTGGGCAACTCCCACACCTGCGCGGGAGAACCGTTGGGCTGTCTCGCGGGGACGGGCCGGCGGACGATGCCGGCGGGTTCGGCGCCGACACAGTGGATATGGGTGCGCGGGACCTCGGCGAGCGCCGGATTGTCCAGCCGCGCCGGTTGCTGGAGACAACGCACCGGCTGATCCGAGAGCATCGTGCGCAACCAGGCGATATCCGCGGGATCGGTGACCCCGAACAGCCCGAGCGGCGCCGGCCACTCCGGCATCGGCGGAATCCGCCAGCTGTCACCGGATCCGGCGGCGAGATCGATCAGCTGCTGCGTCAACGGCTGGACATCGACAGCGGTCTCACCGTCCTCGGGGACCATCGCGTCCAGATACACCAGATGCGCAATCCGTTCCGGCACCCGATTCGCCGCCGAGGAGATGACCAGCCCCGCATAACTGTGCCCCACGAGCACGACATCGGCGAGATCTTCCTTCTCGATCAATTCGACGATATCGGCAACATGCGTATCGAGTCCCACCTCGGGCCCGAGCAGATGCGCCTTGTCGCCATAACCGGTCAGCGACGGCGCGTACACCCGATGACCGGCCGATTCCAGCAGCGGCACCACCCGCTGCCAGCACGATCCGTTGTGCCAAGCGCCGTGGACCAGCAGAAATGTAGACATGATCGTCCTTCGTGAGAGGAGGTGGTACACCGGACAAGATGGTTACTTTTCATATCCCGGTATACTTTCGGAACCACAAATGATTCTGGTGCGCACAGGACGGATCAGGCAATAAGGCACATTCCAGTGCCCCGGTTCCCAGGAGGTAACCATGGCCGGCGCAACAGCCGATCCGGCACAAGGCCCCGACGAGGGATGCCGCACCCGCGAAGTGCTGGACATCGTCGGCGACAAATGGTCCCTACTGGTGGTACGCCACCTCAGCGAAGGCCCACGCCGATTCAGCGAACTGAAACGCGAGATAGACGGCATCAGCCAGCGCATGCTCACCGTCACCCTGCGCGCGCTGGAACGCGACGGCATCCTCACCCGCACCGTCCGCAACATCATGCCGGCCCACGTCAGCTACGAACTGACCCCGATGGGCGCAAGCCTCCGCGCCGCAACCCTCCCCCTCCTGGAGTGGAGCATCACCCACCTGGCCCACATCGACGCCGCCCGAGGCGAATACGACACCCGCCCCCAAACCCCCACCCCCTGACCAGAATCCCCACCACCCGCACCGAATTCGATTGCGCCACATGATCCGAGGCGATCCGGGCAGGGCAGTCGGACACACCGGCGCCCGTACCGCCATCACTCGATGGCGTGGTCTTCCCATAGGCCGGGGGTAGACCGGCAGGTCGCCGGACAGGAATCGGAGAGGGTCGAGAGGCTCTGGTCCTACATCTGGCTTCCGGTGCAAACCCCGCCGCGCCCGGGAAGGGCGGTTCCCCGAACTGGCCCAGATCAGCCGTCTGGCCTCGACATCGGCATCCAAGAACCGCGCCATCGTAAGCCGGCCGAGATCGCCCTCGCGGTGGCCGGCGACCGAGGATTCGCCCTCGCCGGCGGTTACGCCATTACGGTCGAGCACTTCCCCGCGATTTCCTCGACATTCAGGCGGCCGTTTCGAGACCGTCGGCGGTGGCCAGGGAGGTCCCGAAGAATTCGGTCAGCTTCGCCACGGCCGCGGTGACGTGCGGGTCCTTGTCGTACAGGTCCACGTGGGTGGCGCCGTCGATCCAGTGCAGTTCCTTCGGGCCCGCTGCCCGCTGGAAGGCTGTCACGCTCATCCATGAGGTCACCGCCGCGCGGCCGGCGATCAGGAGGATCGGGCGCGGTGCGATGAGGTTTACGGCGTGGAACGCGTCGAAGGCGGCGATCCGCGCGATGCTGCTCCAGGTCAGCGTGCGGGCCGAGCGGGGGTGTGCGCCGCGCGGGGTGCAGTAGTACTCCCAGCCCTCGTATCCGTGCGGGCCGAGCGCGCGGGCCTGGTCCGCGGTTTCGGGGAACAGCGGGAAGGACGGGACGTCTGCTGTGGCCGCCGCGTCGAGCAATTGCTGCAACACCGCCGGGTCCTGGACGCCGTCGGCGCCGTAGCGGAACTGTCGCGCGATGTCCACGGCGCTGACTCCGGCGACCGCGCGGATCCGATGGTCGGTCGCCGCCGCGGCGAGCGCGTAACCGCCCGACGCGCAGATGCCGAGCACGCCGATACGACCGGGATCGACCTCGGGCCGCCCCGCCAGATACGACACCGCGGCCCGAATGTCCTCGGTCCGCTGCGCGGGATCCTCGAGCCCGCGGGGTTCGCCCGCGCTCTCCCCCTGGTAGGCGGCGTCGAAGGCCAGGGTCACGAAACCCTGTTCGGCCAGCCGCCGGGCATATCCGCCGGCGGCCTGTTCCTTCACGCCGCTGCCGGGATGTCCGACGACGATCGCCGGCCGGGGCCCGGCGACGGGTGCGCCGGGCAGATACAGGTTGCCGGCCAGGGTGAGGCCGGTGCTGTCGAAGGTCACGCCGATCGTGGTCATGTCGAATCTCCGTTCGCTGTCGCGGTAAGTACCCCTCCACGGTGGTCCCGGCGAGACGGCGGCAAAAGGGACCGGAATTTGACTGGTCATGATCTTGGCCCTCTTGCCCGCGATCCGATCTGAGCAGAATGGACCGTATGTCCCCCGCATCCGACTCCGCCGAACTGGGCGATTTCCTGAAAGCGCGCCGAGCCCAGTTGACCCCTCGCGACGTCGGCCTGAACGAGACCGACTCCCGGCGCAAGGTCGCGGGACTGCGCCGCGCCGAGGTCGCCCGGCTGGCGGCGATCAGCGTCGAGTACTACACGCGGCTCGAGCAGGGACGGGTGCGGGCCTCGGCGTCGGTGCTCGAGACCCTCGCCCGCGCGCTGCGGCTGGACGAGGATCAGCAGACCTATCTGTACCGGATCGCGGGCCGAAGCGATGCCCGGCCGCGGCGGCGGCGCGGTGCGCAGCAGGCCCGGCCCGCGGTGCGGCGGCTGCTCGACCAGCTCACCGAGACTCCCGCGCTGGTCCTGGGCAAACGCCTGGACATCCTGGCGTGGAACGCCGGCGCGGTGGCGCTGTACACCGATTTCGCGCGCATCCCGCCGGGCCGGCGGAACTATCTGCGCATGGTGTTCACCGATGCGGCGGTACGTCGTATGCACGTGAACTGGGCACATGATGCTCGCGAGGCGGTCGCGGCGCTGCGGATGGATGTCGCGAACGATCCCGACGACCCGGAACTGGCCCGGCTGGTCGGTGACCTCTCGGTACACGACGCGGATTTCCGCACCTGGTGGGCCGAACACTGGGTCAACGACGCGGGCTACGGCACCAAGCAGTACCACCATCCGCTGGTCGGCCCGCTGGTCCTGGACTGCGACACCTGGGCCAGTCCGGACGGCTCCGGTCAGCGACTGATCGTGCTCACCGCCGAGCCGGGCACCCCGGCACACGACAGCCTGCGCATACTCACCACGTGGCGACCCGAAATCGTTGCGGCAGAAGAGGATCGGTGACCAGGCGTCAGCCGATCATGTGTTCGAGTTCGGTGATCGACCAGGGTGGCCGATCGGTGTGATCGCGGTAGCCGAGGGGCACCATGGCGGGGCGGGCGAAGCGGCCGACGAAACCCCCTGCGGCGATGAAGATTTCGCCGGTGACGGCGGTGGCGGCGTCGGAAGCCAGGTAGAGGTACAGTGCGGCAGCGTATTCGGGGGGTGGGGCGTCGAGGGAGCCCTGCATGGTCAACTCGTCGAGCAGGCCCCGGCGGTGCAGTGCGCGGATGTGTTCCTCGTAGTCGGGTCCGGTGGACAGGCGGGTCTTCGCACCGGGACAGACGACGTTGACGCGGACGCCGGATTCCTTCAGCTCGGCGGCCATGGCGAGGGTGAGGCTCGCCACCGCGCCCTTGCCCGCGGGGTAGCCGGTGCCGCCGTAATCGCCGAGGTAGGCGAAGGATCCGGTGTTGATGATCGCGCCGCCGCCGCGGGCTGCCATCAGCGGGGCGACCCGGCGGCAGGTGGTGAAGGTGGTGGTCAGGTGCGAGTCGAGCAGATCCCGCCACTGCGCGGTGGTCACCGACAGGATCGAGGATCCGCGGGGTTCGGCGACGCCCGCGCAGTTCACCAGGACATCGACTGTGCCGTAAGCGGATTCGCAGGTCTCGACCAGGCGGTCGGCGACCTCCTCGGCGGCGGCGGAGCCCGCGACACCCACGGCCCGGCCACCGCCGCCGGTGATCGTGCGCACGGCACTGTCCACCGCTTCCGCACTGCGCGAATTGATCACCACACCCGCGCCGCGGGCGGCCAGCGCGGTGGCGACAGCCAGGCCGACCCCGCTGCCGCCGCCCACCACGATCACGCCGCGATCGGCGAACACCTTCTCCTCGGACATCCGGGTCCTGCCTCGATTCGGGATCGCACGTTCGGAACGGTTGTGGCGCAGCGTGATTCCTCGCCTCGGAGGACTCCGCGGCTCAGGCGGGGGTCGCGATCAGTTTCGTCTCGAGGTACTCCTCGAATCCCGCCACACCCATCTCGCGGCCGATGCCGGACTGCTTGTAGCCACCGAACGGTGCGTCCGCGTGGTACCACAGGCCGCCGTTGACACTGAGCGTGCCGGTACGCACCCCGGCGATCACGCGCTCGATCCGCTCCGGATCGGTGCCCCACACCGAACCCGAAAGGCCGTACGGGGATTCGTTCGCCAGCCGGATCGCGTCCGCGTCGCCGTCGTAGGCGATCACGACGAGTACCGGGCCGAAGATCTCCTCCTGGGCCACGGTGGCCGTATTGCCCAGGCCGGTGATGAGGGTCGGCTCGATGTAGAAACCCGTGGGGCGGTTCGCCGGACGGCCGCCGCCGACCTCGATGGTGCCGCCCTCGGCGCGCGCGATCTCGAGATAGCGCTCGACCCGGTCCCGCTGCCGCGCGGAAATCAAAGGGCCGCAGATGGTCCGGGGTTTCGTCGGGTCGCCGGCCCGGATACCGGACAGCGCGCCCGCGGCGGCGGCGACCGCCTCGTCGTACCGGGCGCGCGGCACCAGCATGCGGGTGGTCAGCGCGCAGCCCTGACCGGCGTGCACGGCGACCGAGAAGGCGGTGTAGGCCGCGGCGGTGCCGATATCGGCGTCGTCGAGCACGACGGCCGCCGACTTGCCACCCAGTTCGAGGAAGGTGCGCTTGAGATTCGTTGCGGCGCCGGTCATCACCGAGCGGCCGGTGGCCGTCGAGCCGGTGAAGGTGATCATGTCCACGCGCGGATCCTGCACCAGGCGCGCGCCGAGGCCGTGGTCGGTGGAGGTGACGATGTTCAGCACCCCGGCCGGGATATCGGTGTGCTCGGTGACCAGCGAGCCGAGAGCCGCTGCGCACCAAGGGGTATCGGGCGCGGGTTTGAGCACCACGGTGTTGCCGGCGGCCAGCGCCGGGCCGAGCTTCGCCAGGTTGATCTGGTGCGGGAAATTCCACGGCGTGATCGCCCCGACGACACCCGTTGCCTCGCGGCGGATCACCCGGCGGCTGCTGATACCCATCTGCTCCGCGACACCGAGATCGGTTTCCCAGACATAACTTTCGGCCAGATCGGCGGCGAAGCCCAGATCACCGACCGGTCCCTCCAGCTGCGGCCCGCTGGTGAGCGAGACCGGCGCGCCGACCTCGGCGACGGTGATCTCCCGCAGTTCCTCGATGTGTTCGCGCATGGCGTCGCGCAACTGGCGCAGGCAGTGCGCGCGGAAGGCGGGGTCGCGCGACCACTCGGACTCGTCGAAGGCCGTCCGGGCCGCGGACACGGCGGCGTCCATATCCTCGGCGGCGGCGTCGGCGGCGTGGCCGAGCACCTCCTCGGTGGCGGGATTGATCGTGGCGAAGACGCCCGAGCCGCCGGGGACCAGCTTGCCGCCGATCAGCAGGGGTGTGCCTTCGGGAGGGACGAGGCCGTTCATGTGCAGGCTCCGATGCATGTCTGGACAGGTGTTCGGAATATAGTTCGAATCATTGATCGAACGCAAGGATGCCGGACCGTTGTGGCGGGCAAGCGTCGGTGATACCGTCCAGACACATGTCCAGCTGTGTGTCTTTCCGGAGGGGGACGTCATGACCCAGGCCTCACTGGAGCCGTTCACGTTCGACCCCTACGACTATCGGTTCCACGACGATCCGTATCCGCTCTACCGGCGCCTGCGCACCGAGGCACCGCTGTACCACAACCCGGAGCTGAATTTCTGGGCCGTCTCCCGGCATTCGGACGTCATCACCGCGTTCCGGGACCACGTCCGGCTCTCCAGCGCCAACGGGGTCTCGCTGGATCCCGCCGCCTGGGGCCCGCACGCGCACAAGACCATGTCCTTTCTCGCCATGGACGATCCGCGGCACGTGCGCATGCGGCGGCTGGTGTACAAGGGCTTCACACCGCGCCGGGTGGCCGAAATGGACAGCCGCATCCTGGAATTGACGCGCGAGCATCTGGAACCGGCGCTGGCGCGCGGAAGTTTCGACTGGATCGAGGATTTCGCGGGCAAGCTGCCCATGGATGTCATCTCCGAACTGCTCGGCGTGCCCGAGCCCGATCGCGCCGAGGTGCGCCGGCTCGCCGATCTCGTGGTGCACCGCGAGGAGGGCGTCCTCGACGTGCCGATGGCGGCCATCGAATCGGCGCTGTCGCTGATCGGCTACTACAGCGATATGGTCGGCGAGCGGCGCAAGGCGCCCGGTGCGGATCTCACCTCGGCGCTGCTGGACGCCGAGATCGACGGTGACCGGCTCACCGACGAGGAGATCATCGGCTTCATGTTCCTGATGGTGGTCGCCGGGAACGAGACCACCACCAAACTGCTGGGCAACGCGCTGTATTGGGCCGGCCGCAATCCCGGCGAGTACCGCAAGGTCGCCGCGGACCGGGCGCTGGTGCCGGACTGGGTCGAGGAGACGCTGCGCTACGACACCTCGAGCCAGATCGTGGCACGCAGTGCCGCAACGGATATCGAGATGTACGACCGCACGATCCCGGCCGGGGCGAAGGTGCTGCTGCTGATCGGTTCGGCCAACCGCGATCCGGAGGTGTTCGAGGACGGCGACACCTACCGACTCGACCGCCCGGACAAGGGCAACCTCGCCAGTTTCGGTGCGGGCGTGCACTTCTGCCTCGGCGCCCATCTGGCCCGGCTGGAGGCCACCATCGCCCTGCGCGAATTCGCCACACACGTACGGGCGTACGACCTCGCCGAGTCCGGTATCGAACGCGTGCACTCGACCAGTGTCCGCGGCTTCGCCAAACTCCCTGTCACCGTGGAGATCCGCTGATGCCCCGCTTCGCACCCCACCCCGAGCGCCGGCCGGTGCTGATCGCCGGCGCCTCCTCCGGTATCGGCGCCGCGACCGCCGAGGCGCTCGCCGAACTGGGGCATCCGGTGGCGCTCGGCGCTCGCCGCGTCGAACTGCTGGAGACGCTGGCCGCCAAGATCATCGGCAACGGTGGCGAGGCGTTCGCGCATCGGCTCGATGTGGCCGACACCGAGTCGGTCGACGCGTTCGTCACCGCCGCCGAGACCGCGCTCGGCCCGGCCGAGATCGTGGTGTCCGGCGCCGGCGACATGAGTTTCGGCCTGGTGCACGAGATGACACCCGAGGACTTCCGCGCTCAGGTCGACGTGCACCTGATCGGGGTGCACCGCCTGGTGCATCGCATCGTCCCGGACATGATCGCCCGGCGGCGCGGCGATTTCGTGATGATCAGCTCCGACACCGCGAACCATCCGCGGCCGCGCGCGGGGGCCTACCCGGCCGCGAAAACCGCCGTGGAGATCATGGCGCGGCAGATGGGAATGGAGTTGGAGGGCACCGGCGTCCGGGTCTCCCTGGTCCGGCCGGGCCCCACGCTCACCGGTATGGGGATGACCGTCCCCGCGGAGGTCATCGGGCCGGTGCTCGAGGACTGGGTGCGCTGGGGTTTCGCGCGGCATCCGGAGATGTTGCGCGCGAACCACCTCGCCGCCGCGATCGTCGCCGTGGTCTCCGCGCCGCGCGGGGCGCACATCCAGCTCACCGAGGTACAGCCCGAGGCCCGGGTACCGACCGGAGCCTGATTTCCGTGCCGCCGGCACGAATTCGACCGTTCACCGAAAGGATCACTGCCATGGCCGATTTCGATCGCGCCGAACTCGACGAAATGGTACGGCGCTGGCTGCAGGCCAACCGCGACTGCGAGGCCGCCGGCGACTGGCGGCCGCTGGCCGAGTTCTACACCGAGGACGCCACCTACGGCTGGAACTACGGCCCGAAACAGGAATTCATGGCCGTCGGCCGGGACGAGATCCGCGATATCGCCATCGGATTGGAGATGGACGGGCTCGAGGGCTGGACCTACCCGTATCAGGACTGGGTCATCGACGACCGCAGCGGCAATCTGATCGGCCTGTGGAAACAGGTCAGCGACCGCACCCGGCCCGACGGGCGCCATTACTCGCCGGAGGGTATCGGCGGCAGCTGGTTCCGCTACGGCGGCGACTTCCGGTGGTCGTGGCAGCGCGACTTCTTCGACTTCGGCAACGTGTCGGCGCTGTTCCTCGACATGATCACCGGTAACGCGCTCTCGGCAGGGATGCAGCAGCGCATCACCCGCGCCACCTCGGGCGAGAAACTGCCGGGCTGGTACCCCATCGGCGAAGCGCCGGTGCCGTTGTGGTGAGCGGGACCGATTCGCGCCGCAGCGGTTTCGCGGATCTGACGCAGGCCGAACTGGCCGTACTGGTGCCCGAACTGCTGCTGAGCGGGCAGCTGATCGACCGTTCCGGTATGGCGCACTGCATCGGCGCCTTCGGCCGCGAGGGTATGACCGCCGTCGCGATCGAGGAGTGGCAGGTGGCCAGTCCCGTCTACACCCGGCGGATGCAGCGCGCGCTGAACTTCGCCGGGGACAGCGTCGAGACGATCTTCAAAGGGCTGCAACTGGATATCGGCGCCCCGCCGCAGTTCATGGACTTCCGGTTCCGGGTCGACGACCACGATCACGGGGAATTCTGGCTGGACCACTGCGGTGCGCTCGCCGATGTCGAGCCGATGGGCGAGTCCTATGTGCGTTCCATGTGCCACGACATCGAGGACCCCACCTTCGATGCCACCGCGCTGGCGACCAATCCGTACGCGCAGGTGCGGCCGATCCATCGGCCGCCGCGGGTGCCCGCGGACCGGCATCCGGTCTGCGCGTGGACCGTCGTGATCGATCCCGCGCACGTGCCGCCGCCGATCCCGCCCAATTCGGATGTCCTCGCCGGCTCCCGGGCGGCCGGAATGTCGTTGGACCCCATCGATTCCGGCGATCCCGGCCACGCCGACTACGCCGGCCCGCTGCTCAGCGATCTGCGGTTCGCGGACTTCTCCCGGTCGGCGCTGATCCGCATCGCCGACGAGGTGTGCCTGCAACACCATCTGCTGGCGATGGGTTTCCGCATCGCGGTCGCCGCCCGCACCGACGCGGCGGCCGAGATATTCCGCAAGCAGTTCACCGGTATCGCGGGGATCACCTCCGAACGGCTGCGCCTGGCACTGGGTCTCGGCGACGACGATGCGGCACTGGCGCGGGTGCTGGGCCTGCATCCGGCGTGGAACCCGTTGCGGTACACCGGGATCGAGATCGAGCTCACGGACGGCGGGGTGCGGCTGCGGCTGCCCCGCCGCAGTGCGGCGCTCGCGGACGGGGTCTGGCCCGCGGTGGTCGACGCCGAACATCTGGCGCCGCTGGAGGCGATGGCGCGCGGGGTGAATCCGCACTACGCGGCCCACGTGGTCGGCGATACCGCGGACGAGCTCCTGATCGAATTCCGTTCGGCCGAGCGGCCGTTCGCCGAATCCGGCGAGGTCGCGATCACCAGGATCAGCTCCGGGGCGAATTTCCGGTTCGCCGATCGCGGCATCCCGCTCCCGTTGACCGTGGTCTGAGCACAGATGAGAGACGAAACACCATGGCGCGTAACTTCGCTGACCTGTTCGAGCACTCCGTCGACGCGATGGGCCGGCGTACCGCGCTGATCCACGGCGACCGCCGCATCACCTTCGCCGAACTCGACGCGCGAGCCAACCGGCTGGCCGATCATCTCGCCGCGGCCGGTGTGGGCCCCGGCGCCCATATCGGTTTCCAGATGCACAACAGCATCGAGACCATGGAGACCCTGATCGCCTGCTTCAAGCTGCGCGCGGTGCCGATCAACGTCAACTACCGCTACGGCGTCGAGGAACTGGTCTACCTCTACGACAACGCCGACCTCGACGTGCTGGTGTACCACCGCAGCTACGCACCGGCCGCCGCACCGGCACTCGCGCGGGTGCCCCGGGTGCGGCACGCGATCGTCGTCGACGACGATCTGGGCAGCGACGGGTTGCGCAGCACCGCAACGGAATACGAAGCGGCCCTGGCCGCGGGCTCCCCGGCGCGGCGCAAGATCGAGCGCAGCGCCGACGACGTGTACATGATGTACACCGGCGGCACCACCGGCCTGCCGAAGGGCGTGATGTGGCGGCAGGAGGACATGTGGCGGGTCCTCGGCGGCGGTATCGACTTCTACACCGGTGAACCCGTCGCCGACGAGTACCAGCAGTCCCGCGTCGGCGCGCAGTCCGATCCCGCCACCTGGCTGGTCCTGCCGCCGCTGATCCACCCGTCGGCGATGATGCCCACCTTCACCGCGCTGTGGACCGGCAACGCGGTCGTGTTCGAGTCGAGGTTCGACGCGGCGGCGGTGTGGCGCACCGTGATCCGGGAGCGGCCCATGGTGCTGGTGATCACCGGTGACGCGATGGCGCGACCGCTGCTGGACGCGCACGCCGAGGCCGACTGCGACACCGGTTCGCTGGTGGTGATCGCCTCCGGCGCCGCGCTGCTGTCCCAGCAGGCGAAGAACGCACTGCTGGAACGCTTCCCGTCGGCCCTGATCTCCGACTCCATCGGCTCCTCCGAAACGGGTTTCGGCGGAATGGGTTTCGCCACCAAGGACGACGATCCCGGCCGCGGCCCGCGCGTGCAGACCGGCCGCGGGGCCGTGGTGGTCGACGACGAGGGCCGGCCCGTCGCGGTCGGCGAGGAGGGCTGGCTGGCCAAGACCGGTTCGGTGCCACTGGGTTACTACAAGGACACCGCGAAGACCGAGAAGCTGTTCAAGACGGTCGACGGCGTGCGCATGGTGGTCACCGACGATCGGGCCCGCGCCGAGGACGGCGGCTACATCACGCTGCTCGGCCGCGGCAACATGGTGATCAACACCGGCGGCGAGAAGGTGTTCGTGGAGGAGGTGGAAAGCGTTCTCAAGGCCCATGATTCGGTGTTCGACGCGGTGGTCGTCGGTATCGCGCACGAGCGCTGGGGCCAGCAGGTCGCCGCGGTGGTGGCCACCACCGGCGCCGACGGCCCGGACTTCGAGGACCTGATCGCGCACGTCCGCAGCCACCTGGCCGGCTACAAGGTGCCCCGCACCCTCTGGATCGCCGATACGGTGGTCCGCTCCCCCAGCGGCAAACCCGACTACCGCTGGGCGAAGGACTACGCCGGCGCCCGCACCCCCGATCATCGGGTGGGCAGCGACCGCTGACCGTGCCGCAACGACCCTGGTCGGACCCTACAGTAGGATTCAGACACATGTCCGAACTCGCATCCACCGGCATCGAGGCGACTCGACGGCGCCTCACCGAGAAACAGGCCGACACCGTCGACCGCCTCACCGCGGCCGCGGTCGACGTGCTGTCCCGGGAAGGCTACTCCGGCACCACGATTCGACTCGTCGCCGCGGCCGCGGGTGTCGGCACCGCCACCGCCTACACGTATTTCTCGTCCAAGGAACACCTCATCTCGGAGGTGTACTGGCGCCGCCTGATCGCCGCGCCGCCCCTCGAGACCGAGGACGCGGATCCGGCGGACCGGGTCGTCGCGGTCCTGCGCCAGGTCTCGCTGCTGGTGGCCGACGAACCGGCCCTGGCCAGCGCGGTCAGCAGCGCGCTGCTCGGCGACGACCCGGACGTGCGCCACCTGCGGGTCCGGATCGGCAGTGAGATCCGCGGCCGCCTCGCCGCCGCCCTCGGTTCCACCGATTCCGAGAGCCTGTCGATGCTGGAACTGCTCTACTCCGGCGCCCTGCTCCAGGCCGGCATGAACCTGCTCTCCTACGAACAGGTGGCCGACCTGCTCGAGATCTCGGCCCGCCGCCTCCTCGCCGACCGCCACTCCTGACCCGAATCCGCGCCGGCCCGGCCGTCCCCACGCGGCCGGGGCCGTCGCGTCGCCACACCCGAACCGGCGGCTCCGATCGAATCGCCGTGACCGCGCCGGTGCCCGCGGGCGTATCCGCATGCCCGTAGCGGTCCGGAACCTGTTCCGCTGCATCCAATTTCACCGAAGGGCCCGCAACTGCGGCACCACCGCACCGGCGTGCGGATCGCCGCATGCCGCGGCATTCGGCCCGGTCGCGAGTCTTGTCGCGCGCCGCGCCTCATAGTACTGTCCAGACAGATGTCCATCATTTGTCCGGACAGATTTCCGGGCAGGATTTCCGGCCCGTAGGGACGTCGGTCCCGTCAGGAGGAAAGCAGTGTCAGCTCCGTCCATCCCCGCCGGCTTCGACTTCACCGATCCGGGTCTCTGGGAATCACGCAATCCGGTCAGGGAATTCGCCGAACTGCGGCGGACCGCGCCGGTGTGGTGGAATCCGCAGGCCGACGAGCAGTCCGGCGGTTTCCGGGACGGGGGGTACTGGGTCGTCTCCAAACACGAGGACATCAAGGAGATCTCGCGGAATTCGGAGCTGTTCTCCTCGCAGCAGAAGGGGTCGATCATCCGGTTGCCCGGTGAGGTGACCCCCGAGCAGATCGAACTCACCGGCGCGCTGCTGGTGAACATGGATCCGCCCAAGCACACCAAGATCCGGCGCATCATCTCGAAGGGGTTCAGCCCGCGGGCCGTGGAGGGGTTGCGGGCCGCGCTGGCCGAGCGCGCGGCCGCCATCGTGGCGGCCGCACGCGAGCAGGGCAGCGGCGATTTCGTCGAGCAGGTGGCGTGTGAGCTGCCGCTGCAGGCGATCGCGGAACTGCTCGGCGTTCCGCAGGACGATCGGCACAAGCTGTTCGAGTGGTCGAATCAGATGCTCAACTACGACGATCCGGAGTACGGGGACGCCGTCACCACGGACGCGTCGACGCTCGCCTCGATGGAGATCCTCGGCTACGCCTGGGCCATGGCCGAGGCGCGGCGCGCGAATCCGCTCGGCGACATCGTGAGTCAGCTCGTGCACGCCGATATCGACGGTGAGGCACTGGCTTCCGAGGAGTTCGGCTTCTTCGTCATCCTGCTCGCGGTGGCCGGCAACGAGACCACCCGCAACGCCATCACCCACGGGATGAAGGCGTTCGTCGACAATCCCGGGCAGTGGGAGCTGTACCGGCGGGAGCGCCCGCGCACCGCCACCGACGAGATCGTCCGCTGGGCCACCCCGGTGACGGCGTTCCAGCGCACCGCCACCGCGGACACCGAACTCGGCGGGCAGACCATCCGGGCCGGGCAGCGGGTCGGATTGTTCTACAGCTCGGCCAATTTCGACGAGGACACCTTCGAGAATCCCTTCTCGTTCGACATCCTGCGCGATCCGAATCCGCACCTGGCCTTCGGCGGCACCGGGGCGCACTACTGTGTCGGAGCGAATCTGGCCCGGCTGGAGATCGACCTGATGTTCAACGCGCTCGCCGAGGTCGTACCGGATCTGTCGGAGGTCGCGGCGCCGGAACGCCTGCGCTCGGGCTGGATCAACGGCATCAAGCACTGGCCGGTGCGGTACGGGTGAACGGAACCGCGGCGGCCCGGGTGGAGTTCACCCGGGCCGCTGTTGTCGAGCAAACCTGCTGTCGGGCAGGCACTCTCGCCGCTACTTGTGCGGAACTCCCACCACGAGACCGCCGTCGACGACGAACTCCGCGCCGGTCGCGTACGCGGATTCGTCGCTGGCCAGGAAGAGTACGAACGTCGCGACCTCTTCGGGCTGGGCGGGACGGCCCAGCGGGATGGTCACCAGATCGTCGGGGATCTGCTCGGTCATCGGGGTGCGGATCAGGCCCGGATGCAGCGAGTTGATCCGGATCTTGCGGGGCGCCAATTCGAGTGCCGCCGATTTGGCCAGCCCGCGCACGCCCCATTTCGACGCGACGTACCCGTGCGCCCACGGGGCGCCGCGCAGGCCCTCGATCGAGGACACGTTGACGATCGACCCGCCACCGGCCACGGTCATCGGCTCCACGACCGACCGGATCCCGAGAAAGGTGCCGGTGAGATTCACGTCGAGGATCCGCCGCCACTTGCCGAGGTCGAACTTCTCGATGGGGCCGCCGTTGATGATGCCGGCATTGTTCACGAGCACGTCGAGCTTGCCGAAGGAGGTGACCGCCTCGGCCACCGCCGCCTCCCACTGCTCCGGCTCGGTGACGTCGAGATGGACGTAACGCGCTGCGGCGCCGAGCTTCTCGGCAACCGCGGCACCCTCGTCGTCCAGGATGTCACCGAGGACGACCCGAGCGCCCTCGGCCACGAGCAGTTCCGCGTGCGCCGCGCCCATGCCGCGCGCCCCGCCACTGATGAGTGCCACTTTGCCGTCTACGCGTCCCATGGCGGTCACGCTAACATACCGACTGGAAGCCAATCCAGACTACTGTCCAGAAATATGACCGGACCCTGTGATCGGCCCGAACCGCTACGCACCGAGGAGAATCCATGCCTATCCGTGTCGCCCACGTCGGCACCGGGAACGTCGGCCGGCTGGCATTGACCGGCCTCGTCGAGAGCCCGCACTACGAGCTGACCGGCGTCTGCGTCTCCACCCCCGCCAAGGTCGGCCGCGACGCCGGTGAACTCGCGGGACTCGACGTGACCACCGGCATCGCCGCGGTCGGCGATCTCGACGCGCTGCTGGCGACGGAACCGGAGTGCGTCGTGTACTGCGCGATGGGTGACACCCGGCTGCCGGAGGCGGTCGAGGATGTGCGCCGGCTGCTGGCCGCCGGCGTCGACGTGGTCGGCTCGTCGCCGGGCCTGTTGCAGTATCCCTGGCAGGTGCTGCCGCCGAAATTCATCACGCCGATCGAAGATGCCGCGCGGCAAGGGAATTCGAGCCTGTTCATCACCGGCGTCGACCCCGGCTTCGCCAACGACCTGCTGCCCTTCGCCCTCACCGGCACCTGCCAGACCGTGGAACAGGTCCGCTGCATGGAGATCGCCGACTACGCCACCTACGACGGCGCGACGGTCATGTTCGACGTCATGGGTTTCGGCAGGCCGATCGACGAGATCCCGATGCTGTTGCAGCCCGGCGTGCTGAGTATCGCGTGGGGACCGGCGATCCGGCAGCTGGCCGCCGGGCTCGGCGTCACCGTGGACACGATCACCGAACACTACGAACGGATTCCGGCCACCGAACCGTTCGACATCGCCGTCGGGCACGTGCCCGAGGGTGGCGTGGTGGCGCTGCGTTTCGAATTGCGCGGCATGGTCGGCGGGCATCCGGCGATCGTGATCGAGCACGTCACCCGCCTGCGCGCGGATCTGTGCCCGGACTGGCCGCAGCCCGCCCAGCCCGGCGGCTCCTACCGCATCGAGATCACCGGGGAGCCTTCGTATTCCGTGGACATCTGCCCGACCAGCCGCAAGGGCGATCACAACCACGCCGCGATCGTCGCGGCCGCGGGCCGGATCGTGAACGCGATCCCCGCGGTGGTCGCCGCCGCCCCCGGCATCCGCACCACCCTCGATCTACCCCTGGTCACCGCGCCCGGCGTGGTCCGGGCGCCCCGGAAGCACTAGGCGCTGTCCGCGAAATCGTGTGCCGGGTGATCACTTTCGGGAACATCACCGAACGTTGCCGGGGCGAGTTCGCCCGCGCGGGCCAGGAGCGCGGCGTATCTGCCACCGCGAGCGACGAGTTCGTCGTGTGTGCCGCGCTCGGCGATCCGGCCGTGGTCGAGCACCACGATCTGGTCCGCGTCGCGGACGGTGGACAGCCGGTGCGCGATGGTGATGGTGGTGCGGCCCGCCGCGAGCGCGTCCACCGCATCCTGCACCGCGCGCTCGGTGCGGGTGTCCAGCGCACTGGTCGCCTCGTCCAGCACCAGGATCGGCGGATCCCGCAGGATCGTGCGGGCCAGGGCCAGCCGCTGCTTCTCGCCGCCGGAGAACCGGTAGCCGCGCTCCCCCACGACGGTGTCGTAGCCGTCGGGCAGGCTCGCGATGTGGTCGTGGATCTGGGCCGCGCGCGCCGCCCGGTGCAACTCCGCGTCGGTGGCGTCCGGCTTGGCGAAGCGCAGGTTCTCCGCGACGGTGGCGTGGAACAGGTAGGTCTCCTGCGACACCACGCCGACGGCACGGGCCAGATCGGCGAACGACAGCTCCCGCACATCCGTGCCGTCGATGCGCACCCGGCCCGCCGTCACGTCGTAGAGCCGCGGCACCAGGTAACTCAATGTCGTTTTGCCCGAACCGGTTTCACCCACCACGGCCAGGCTGGAGCCCGCGGGCACGTGCAGGTCGACATCGTCCAGCGCCGGGGCCGGGGCGCCGTCGTAACCGAATCCGACATGGTCGAAGTCCACCGCGCCGGTGATGTGCGGCAGCTTCGCGGGCGTCGCGGACTCGGTGATGTCCGGGGTGAGATCGAGGTATTCGAAGATGCGCGCGAACAGCGCCAGTGAGCTCTGGATGTCGACGCCGGTCTGCAACAGCATGACCAGCGGCCGCAGCAACCCGCTCTGCAGGGTGGTGAAGGCGACCAGGGTACCCACCGAGACCAGCGAATGTCCGTGCGAGACAGTCAATCCGGCCGCCCAGTAGATCACCGCGGGCATCGCGGACATGACCATCTGGATGGTGGACTGCCGCCACCGGCCCGCCATACTCGCCTGCAGTTCGAGATCCGCCAGCTCCCGCGACTCGCCCGCGAAGTTGCGGGTCAGTGCGGGCGCGCGACCCATGGTGCGGCCCAGCAGGATTCCGCTGACCGACAGCGACTCCTCCACGATGGCGGACATGGACGCGAGCTGCTTCTGCCGGCGCGCGGTGATGCGGCGGCGTTCGTTGCCGACGCGGCGGCTGACCCACACGAAGAACGGCAGCATGACCAGCGAGACCAGCGTGAGCCGCCAGTCCAGCGCGATCATCGCGATGACACTCGCGGTCACCGCGGTGAAGTTGGAGACCAGCGAGGTCGCCGTGGAGGTGACCGTGGACTGCATCCCGCCGATGTCGTTGGCGATGCGGGACTGCACCTCACCGGTGCGGGTGGTGGTGAAGAACGCCAGCGGCATCTGCTGCAACCGGGCGTAGACGGCGGTGCGCAGGTCGTGCATGACCCGCTGCCCGACCGCGGTGGAGATGTAGGTCTGCGACACACCGAACACGCTGGTCGCGACCGAGACCGCGATCATGCCCGCGGCGAGCACGGTCAGCAGGCCGGTACGCCCCTGCGGCAGCGCCACGTCCAGCACGGCGCGCAGCAGGAACGGCGAGGCCAGCGAGACGACGGCGGACAGTGCCACCAGCAGGGCCATGACGGTGAGTTGTCCCCGGTAGGGAGCGAAGAGCCGGAGTATCCGGCGAAGTTGTGGACGCGGCAAGGGCACTCCTTCGACGATCGATGCCCGGTGTAACTGAGTATGACTCACAATTGTTCCCCGCAACAATGAGGTAGGCTCAGCTCGTGACGACCCCGGCGGAGAACGAACTGCCCGACCTGTTCTTCGAGGTCTCGAAGCGGATGCGCCGCAACCAGGCAGCACACCTGGCACCGCTCGGGCTGACCCCCGCGCAGGCCAGGGCGCTGCGCTCGATCGTGCGCGCGGACGGGCCGATGCGCATGGTGGATCTGGCCACCCAGCTCGATGTGGTGCCGCGCACGGTCACCACGGTGATCGATGCGCTGGAGGCGGCCGGTCTGGTCCGCCGCACCGCCGATCCGGCGAACCGCCGGTCCACGCTGCTCGAGCCCACCGACGCGGGCCGGGCCGTGCGCGCCCGCATCACCGAGGCGCGCAGACATGCGGCCGCCGAGGTGTTCGCGCCGCTGTCCCCCGATCAGCGCGCAACCCTCGGCGCACTGCTGGCGCAGCTGCGCGACCCGGCGGAGCCGGAATCGCCGGCCCCGAAACTCGATGGTGAACAGGCCCGCTGACCCGCACACTCGGCCTATGAAACCCGTTTTCGAGGAATTGGTGGCCGAGGCCGCATCGGCATCCGTGGACGGCTGGGACTTCGCCTGGCTCGACGGCCGAGCCACCGAGGCCCGCCCGTCCTGGGGCTACCAGCGGTCGATGAGCGCCCGGCTCGAAACCGCCACCGCCGCACTGGATATCCAGACCGGCGGCGGGGAGGTCCTCGCCGGGTCGAAGTCCTTCCCGCCCACCATGGTCGCCACCGAGTCGTGGCCGCCGAATATCGCCAGGGCCACCGCACTGCTGCATCCGCGCGGCGCGGTCGTGGTCGCCACCCCCGACCGGCCGCCGCTGCCGTTCGCGGACGCGGCCTTCGACCTGGTCACCTGCCGGCATCCGGCGACCGTCTGGTGGGACGAGATCGCCCGCGTCCTGCAACCCGGTGGCACCTATTTCGCGCAACACGTCGGACCGGCCAGCGTATTCGAGCTGGTCGAATACTTCCTCGGCCCCCAGCCCCGCGCCCGCCGCGGGCGTCACCCCGAGGCGGAGGCCGCGGCCGCGCGCGCGGCCGGCCTGGACATCGTCGACCAGCGCACCGAGCGCCTGCGCATGGAGTTCGACGACGTCGGCGCGGTGGTCTATCTGCTGCGCAAGGTCATCTGGCTGGTCCCCGGCTTCACCGTCGACCTGCACCGCGACCGCCTGCGCCGCCTCCACGAGCAGATCCGGCGGGACGGACCGTTCGTCGCCCACTCCACCCGCACCCTCGTCGAGGCCACCAAACCGGTCAGTGGATTCCGCCTTGCTCCACCCAGTCGCCCGGACTAGCATTTGGACACATGTCCGATCTACCGTCCACCACAGTCCGGCCGGGTGCGGCGCCGGTGGACCGGGCCGCGATGTTCGAGGTACTCCTGGAGTCGGCCCGGACGGTCATCGTGCGCACCGGCTTCGGGAGTCTCACGGTCGCGGCGATCGCCGGGGAGGCGGGTGTCGATCTCGAATCGGCGCAGACCTGGTTCGCCACCGATGTGCAGCTGATCTCCGAATTGCTGTGGCGGCAGCTGTCTTCGGCGCAGGCTCGCGCGAATCGCGGTCGCCTGGAATCCGATGCCCTCGACGTGCTGCACCTGCGGGCCCGCACCGCGAGCGAGATCCGGCATCGCATCCGGGCGGCGCTGGGTCCGCAGCCCGATACCGCGACGCTGGAGCAGCTCGAAACGATCTACGCAGCAGCCCTTTTCGACGCCGGTACCGGCTACGCCACCGATCCGCAGGGCGCCGGCTCGCGCGAACAGGTCGTGCGGCGCATCCTCGATCGCCGCTGATCCGGCAGCGTGGCGCTCACGCCGGTGGCCGGGCGCCGAGCAGTTCGACGAAATAGCCCACGAGCGCGGGCATATCGACGTCCCGGTCGTACAGCCATTGGGTCTGCAATCCGTCGATCACCGCGAACAGCAACGGGGACAACCGATCCGGGTCGAGTCCGGGTGCGATCTCGCCGCGCTCGCGCAACTGCCCGAGGACCTCGCGGCCGATCGCGCGGATCGTCTCGTACCGGTCGCGGAAGTAGTCGTGGGACAGGTGACCGGTCTCGGTGGCCTCGTGGGTGAGGCGGGCGTGCAGTTCGACGAAGCCGGGCACCGCGGCGTTGTGCGCGACCAGTTCCGACAGCCGCGCGCCGAGGTCGGCAGGCGGCGAGCCGTAGGTCGCCAGGTCGATCTCGTCGCGCCGGCGCAGGATCTCGGTGAACAGCGCGTCCTTGGATCCGAAATAGTGCAGCAGGCCGTTCTGGCTGAGCCCGACCGCGTCGGCGATCTGCTTCACCGTCGCCTGCCCGTAGCCGTGCCGCGCGACGATCGCCAGCGCGGTGTCGAGGATCTCCGCCCGCTTCTCGACACCCTTGCTGTAGGGACCACGCCTCGCCATGGGTGCATGGTACGGAGCCGCCGGTGGGACTTCCGCCGCGCGGACCGCGCTCCTTGCCGAGACGAATCCCGCATGCCATTCTGTTTTCGTTCGACGGTCGCGCCACCGAGGTGGGCCGGATACCTGCCGGGAGGAACGAATGACGTCGACGGTGCCGGATCACACCGGGGATTCCGCGGTCGCGCAGCAGGCCGCGCTCACCGGTGGCGCCTCGTTCTGGTCCACCCGGGAGGTGGGCGGCACGGCGGCGTTCACCCTGCACGACGGGCCGCACGGCCTGCGTAAGCAGACCGGGGAGACCGATCATCTCGGCATCGGCGAGAGCGTGCCCGCGACCTGCTTCCCGCCCGCGGTCGCGCTGGCCCAGACCTGGAGTGTCGCGTCGGCCGGGGAGGTCGGCGCGGCGCTGGGCCGGGAGTGCCGGGCCGAAGGGGTCGGGGTGCTGCTGGGCCCGGGGGTGAACATCAAGCGGGACCCGCGCGGCGGGCGCAATTTCGAATACCTCTCCGAGGATCCGTACCTCACCGGCGAACTCGGCGCGGCGTGGGTGAACGGGTTGCAGGCACAGGGCGTCGGCGCGTCGGTGAAGCATTTCGCCGCCAACAACGCCGAGAACGACCGGATGCGAGCCAGTTCCGATATCGACCCGCGCACCCTGCGGGAGATCTATCTGCGCGGCTTCGCGCGGATCGTCCGCGCCGCCCGGCCGTGGACGGTGATGTGCTCGTACAACCGGCTCAACGGCGTGCGGGTATCGGAGGACCGCTGGCTGCTGACCGAGGTGCTGCGCGGCGAATGGGGTTTCGACGGGGTCGTCGTCAGCGATTGGGGTGCGGTGCGCGATCGGCCCGCCGCCGTCGCGGCCGGGGTGGATCTGGCGATGCCCGGCCCCGATCCGGGGGGCGACGAACGCATCGTGGCCGCGGTGGCCCGCGGTGAGCTACCGGCCGCGGCGGTGGAGCGGGCCGCCGGCCGGGTCGCCGCGCTGTCGGCCCGGATCGCGGCGGCCGGTGCGCCGGAAGCCGGATTCGATCGCGACGCCCACCACGCGCTCGCCGCGCGCATCGCCGCCCGCGCAATCGTCCTGTTGCGCAACGAGAACGAACTGCTGCCGCTGGACCGCGCGCAATCCGCCGTCGTGATCGGCGAATTCGCCCGCACCCCGCGCTATCAGGGCGGTGGCAGCTCACATGTGAATCCCACCCGCCTGGACATCCCGCTCGACGAGATCCGGCGGGTGGCCGGATCCGAGGTGCCGTTCGCGGCCGGGTTCACCACCGACGGCAGCGGCGACGCCGCGGCCCTGCGGCGCGAGGCCGTCGAACTCGCGCGATCGGCGGAGGTGGCGGTGCTGTTCCTGGGTGTCGACGCGGGACAGGAGTCCGAGGGTTTCGACCGCGATCACCTCGAGTTGCCCGGTGAGCAGCTCACCCTGCTGCGCGAAATCGCTGCCGTACAAGGGAATATCGTGGTCGTGCTCGCGCACGGCGGCGTACTGCGGCTGACCCCGGTCACCGAACTGGCGCCCGCGATCCTCGACGGGGCGCTGCTCGGCCAGGCCGGCGGTTCCGCGATCGCCGAGGTGCTCTACGGGGTGGTCAATCCCTCCGGCAAACTGGCCGAGACGGTTCCCGCCCGGCTCGAGGACGTCCCCTCCTATCTCGAATTCCCGGGCGGGTTCTCCCACACCCGGTACGCGGAGGGACTGTTCGTCGGCTACCGCTGGTACGACGCGCGCGGGATCGAGGTCGCGTTCCCGTTCGGACACGGCTTGTCCTACACCACCTTCGGCTACACGGACCTGCGGCTCGAGTCCGGCGAGGACGGCATCACCGCCACCGTCGCGGTCACCAACACCGGGACCCGCGCCGGACGCGAGATCGTGCAGTTCTACGCCGGACTGCCCGGCTCGGCGCACACCCGCGCGGTCCGCGAGCTGAAGGGTTTCGCGGAGGTCACGCTGGAACCCGGTCAGACCGCCGACGTCACCGTCGCGATCCGCCGAGAAGATCTGGCCTACTGGGACATTCGCATCGACGACTGGGTGGTCGAACCGGGCGATTACGAGATCGCCGCGGCGGCCTCCGGCGCCGATCTCCGGTTGCGGCGGACCGTCACCGTCACCGGCGACACCGTCCCGCTGTCCGTGGACGGCGACACGACCCTCGGCGAACTGCTCGCCGATCCGGCGGCGGCCGCGGCCGTGATCCCGCTGCTGCAGCAGATGATGCCCGCCGACGGCGGCGGGACCGCGCTGGGTATGGACATCGCCCGGATGGTGATGTCGATCCCGCTCGGGATGCTGGCCTCCTTCGCAGGCGGCGACGCGGGCGATCTGGTGGACCGGATCCGCACGGCCGTCGAGCACGGTTAGCCCGGAAGCAGTTCCAGCGCACCGGTGTCCAGGACGTGTGCGCAGTGCCGGTCCAGCATGGTCAGGAACAGCCGGTCCCCGCGCTCGGTGCGTTCGACGACGACCGAGGCCGCGATCGCCATCGTGACACCCATGAAGGCGAGCGCCCGCACCTCGTCGCGCACCTGCGCCGGGGGCGGCGGCGAATTCGCGCCCAGCTCGGCGTGATACGCGGACAGCAGGTCGTCGTAGTGCGCGCGGCGGTCCGCCACGCGCAGCGCGCCGCCGAGGAAGTAGGACAGGTCGGTGCGCACCGGTCCGGCCATCACGCCCTGCCAATCCACCACGACCAGTGGCCTTTCCGCGCCGGGCCCGCCGAACAGCAGGTTGTCCAGCCGGTAGTCGCCGTGGACCAGACCGCGGGTCAGCGTCGTGGTGGTGGCGGCGTAGGCGTCGAAATGCCCGACCAGACGGTCACAGACGGTGCGTTGCGGTGCGGTGATCCGCTCGCCGTAGCGGTCAAGGAACAGCGCGTAGAGCTGTTCGAACAGCGCCTGGTTCAGCAGCGATCCGCGCTCCAGCCAGGCCGCCTCGGTCAGCTCCGGCGCGGCGGCGACCAGGGCGTGCCAGCGGCCCAGTCCGCGGACCGCCGCCTCGGCCTGTTCGATTGTCGCGCCGAGGATCTCGTCGCCGACGACGGCGGGGGCGGCGTCACCGAGCATCAGATCGAAACATCCGGTACCGGGATCGATCGCGGCGTGATGACAGGCCGGGATCGGTCCGGCGGTCAGATGCGGGGCGATCTCGCGGTAGAACCGGACCTCGCTCTCGTACAACCCCATCGCCGATCCGGTCTGCCGGCTGGTGGGATCCTCGGCGGCGACCTTCAGCACGACCGAGCGCGGACCGCTGCCGCCCGGCGCGTATTCCAGTGCGACGCGGTAACAGTCGCTGACCTGGCCGGTACCGATCCGCTCGCACCGGAACTCGGTGACGGTGCCCGCACCCAGCGTTGTGGTCAACCACTCGGTGGTGAGGTCGGCGGGGCGCTCCAGCGGAGCCTCCGAGAACTGTTGCGCCACTGGGTACCTCACTCATCGCTTCCCGACCCGGGCTCCGGACCGACCGGCCACGGCCGCACCGGGTGGAAGAAACTGTAAACCTTACAGTACAGTTTCGCGCGGGTTTCGGCGGCAGCCGATGCCGCGACGATCCCTCGAACGCGCTGATGGAGTTCCACGATCGCCGCGAGATCCGTTGCCACCTCGCTCATGAGCCGAACACCTTCTCCACGCTGGCCGAGCACCGTTACAGTAAGCTTCACTGTATCAGCGACAACAATCGGCCGTTTCCGATCGCCCCCAATCCGGCGCGACTCCCCCGAACCGAGACGACCGCCGGATAGTATGTCTCGCAGTACCAATTACCCCGGCATCGCGACGAACCGCGATCGACGGATACGAATCCGGGACGGATTGCGGCAGAGAGGATCTCATCGAGGTGAGTGCAGGGGCGGCGAAGCGGGCGAGCGCCGGGAAGCGTCCGCGCCGCGAACGCGGCTCACTCAATCCCGGCGACATCCTCGACGGCGCCTTCGAACTCGCCCGCGAGATCGGCATCGACAACATGAGCATGCTGATGCTCGGGAAACACCTGAACGTCAGCGTCACCAGCATCTACTGGTACTTCCGCAAGAAGGACGACCTGCTCGACGCGATGGCCGAACGCGCCCTGCACGAATTCCGCCTCACCGTCCCGCTGATCGAAGTCGAGCGCTGGCGGCCCTCCCTGGCCGAACACGCCCGCGCCGGCCGCCGCGATTTCCTCGCCCACCCCATCCTGGTGGACCTGATCCTGGTCCGCGCGGTCCTGAGCCCCCGTGCCGAACAACTCGGCGCCACCCACGCCGACCGCGTGACCGACCTCCTCACCGAAGCCGGCTTCCCCCGCCTCGAAGCCGAAACCCTCTACACCGCAATCCAATTCCACGTCCGCGCGGCCGTGGTCCTGCAACGCCTCTACGACCGCAACCGCGAATCCGGCACCCCCGGCGCCTATTACGACACCCTCGTCGCCTCCCCCGACACCACCCCCCTCCTCGCCCGAGCCCACGCCCTGGGCCTGCACCACGGCTCCCCCGACGACCGCAACTTCGAATTCGGCCTGCAATGCCTCCTCGATCACGCCGAAATCGTCCTCGCCGCATCGGCAAGGCAGGGGACCGCCCCCGAAGGCCGGTAAGCCGCCGCACCGAAACAGCAAGTGGGACAACGGCGGATCAGGTGGAGCGCCGCTGGATGAGGCGAGCCAGGCCGGTGTCGGGGGGTGGTTCGGGGACCGGGTAGCCGAGGGAGGTGAGGAGGGCGGCCATGGCGATGTCGACGATGATCTCGGCGTCGAAGGCGATGGTGGTCAGGGGTGGGGCGGCCACCTCGCCGAGGGGGATCGCATCGACACCCATCACCGCCAGGTCTTCGGGGCAGCGGAGGCCGGCCTCGCGGATGCCGTGCTGGACGACCAGGGCGGTTTCGTCGCTCTGCGCGCAGACCGCGGTGACGCCCGCGGCGACCCAGGTGGTGACCGTGTCGGCGGCGTCGTCGGGGCCGATCGTGGCGACGTGCAGGTCGGGGAGGTTGCGGCGGCGAGCGGCGGCTTCGAGGCCGGCGAGCCAGTAGTCGCCCAGGGGGCGCCATTTCACCGGGTTCGCGTAGGCGAAGGCCAGGTGGCGGTGGCCGCGGGAGGTCAGGTGGTCGACGCGCATCTCACCCGCCGACAGGTGCAGTTCGCCGACGGATTGCAGTGCGCTGCTGCCCAGATGGAATTGGGGGACGCCGGCCGCCTGGACCGCCGCCAGTGCGCCGCCGCTGAGCGGGAACACGCTGGTCACGGCGACCGGATCGAAGGCGGAGAGGGCCTCGGTGACCTGGCGGTCGTCCTCGGTCTCGAACAGCACCAGGGACATGACGCCGTGCTTCGCCAAGGCGGTCGTCATCCGGCTGCCGACCTCGATGGGTAACTCGCCCAGCGCGATTCGCGGCACGAGGTACAGCACCACGCCGCTGCCGCCGCGGGCCAGGTTGCGGGCGGCGAGGTTGGGGCGGTAGCCCAGTTGCCGGGCCGCTTGCTGGACCGTCTCGCGCGTCTGCGCGGAGATCGTCACGCCCTTGGCGTTGTTCAGCACGTAGCTGACCGTTGCCGTCGACACCTTCGCCAGTCGGGCGACATCGGCCTTCGTGGGCCGATCCGACCTGCTCACCCGCCACACCTCCGATTCGACCGGTCCGATACCGCCACGCTCATGATGCCGTATCGGATTTCGGCCGTGTGGCGGCGCGTCGGTATTTACGCGCGTAAGCTGTGCGCGTGACTTCAGGACAGTGAAAGGCGAAGTTCAGTGACGATCACCGCCCCGAGCGACGTGCACTTCGATCCCTACGACGTCGACCTCATCGCGGATCCGTACCCGATGTTCCGGCGCCTGCGTGAAGAGGCACCGCTGTATTACAACGAGCAGTACGAGTTCTACGCGATCAGCCGGTTCGACGATGTCAACAAGGGCCTGATCGACTGGGAGACCTACAGTTCCGCCCGCGGCGGCATCCTGGAACTGATCAAGGCCGATATCGAGATCCCTTCCGGCGTGGTGCTCTTCGAGGATCCACCGCTGCACGATGTGCACCGCAAGCTGCTGGCCCGGATGTTCACCCCGCGCAAGGTCCACGCGCTGGAGCCGCACATCCGCGAGTACTGCGCGCAGAGCCTCGATCCGCTGGTCGGCGGCGACAGTTTCGACTTCATCGCCGATCTCGGCGCGCAGATGCCGATGAAGGTGATCAGCAAGCTGGTGGGTATTCCGGAGGGCGATCAGGAGGCCATCCGCGACAACGCCAACAATCGGCTGCGCACCGAGGCGGGTAAACCCATGCGGGCCGAGGAGGGGCTGTCCGGCGAGATCTTCGCCGACTACATCGACTGGCGCGCGAAGCATCCCTCCGACGACATCATGACCGAACTGCTCAACGTCGAGTTCGACGACGAGAAGGGCGTCCACCGCAAGCTGACCCGCGACGAACTGCTCACCTACATCAATGTCGTCGCCGGCGCGGGCAACGAGACCACCACCCGCCTGATCGGCTGGGCCGGAAAGGTTCTCGCCGAACATCCGGACCAGCGCCGGGAACTGGTCGAGAATCCGGCCCTGATCCCCGGTGCGATCGAGGAACTGCTGCGCTTCGAGCCCCCCGCGCCGCACACCGCGCGCTATGTCACCCGCGATGTCGAGGTGTACGGCCACACGGTGCCGGCGGGCAGCATCATGATGATGCTGCTCGGTTCCGCCTGCCGCGACCATCGCCAATACGCCCCGGACGGTGACGTTTTCGACATCCACCGCGAGATCAAGCAGAACCTGGCCTTCAGCATCGGCACCCACTACTGCCTGGGCGCCGCGCTGGCCCGCCTGGAGGGCCGCATCGCCCTCGAGGAGATCCTCAAGCGGTTCCCGGAGTGGAACGTCGACCTCGGCCGGGCCCGGCTGTCGCCGACCTCCACGGTCCGCGGCTGGGAGACTCTGCCCGCGGTCCTCGGCTGAATCTCGTTGCGCGCGTGGCAGTCCGGTGCTCGGGTTGTGCCCCGAAGTGGCCGGTGGGGTGGCGCCACCGGATCGCCTATTCGGCGATCCAGTTGCCGTGGAATCCCATCGGCACCCGCCGGGGCAGCCGCACCGAGGCCACCGGTCCGGCCTCGACGGCGGTGGCGTCGAGAATCCGCAGCTCCGACGGCACCTTCGGGTCGTCGTGGACGACCAGGGACATCAGCCAGCCCTCGTCCTCCGCACGCGCGCCGACCGTCGGCACGAATGCCGCCTCGCCCGCATGCCAACCCGAATCCAGTTGATGTGCAGTGGATTTGCCGGATCCGACATCGTATTTGACGATGGTTGCCTGGTCGACCGCGTAGAGATGCCGGTTCGGTCGGCCGACGTGGCGGGCGTTCAGGGTCGGGAACTCCACCGACCTGTCGTCGAGCGGCTGTTCGGTGACCCGGCCGGTCGCGGGGTCCAGCGTCCACCGGTGGAGCCGTTGACCGTATCCGGTGGCCGGCGAGGAGGTTTCGCCACCGAGCGCCGGCCAGGTGGCGTTCCACGCCGTCGCGTCGTACCGGACCGCATCCAGGACGATGCGGCCCGCACCGTCCTCACAGGCGTTTCCGACATGGAACACGTAACAGGGTTCCACCTCGAACCAGCGCACGGGGCCGCCGTCCTTGCTCATCACACCGAGTCGCGCGCCGTGGTCGTCGCTCCACCGGAAAGGCAGGCCCCGGCCCGAAAACTGAAGGGTGACCGGAAGATCCAGCCAGATCACGTTGTGCTCGGTGATCGCGAAGTCGTGCATCATGGTCGGCCCCGGCACCTCGATCGGGGCACCGAACACCGATTCACCGGTGGCGGACAGCCGGTGGTAGGTGACGAAGGGCGGCCGAAAGTCGTAGCCGAAGAAATGCAACTCCCCGGTGATCGGGTCTTCCTTGGGATGTGCCGTCATGGCGGTGGTCAGTGCGCCGGCGAAGTCGCACGCGCCGACGGTATCCAGATCCGGGGTGACCTCGAAGGGAAAACTGTTCTCCACCAACGCGAACAGCCGTCCACCATGGGAGACGATCGACGTGTTGGCCGTGCTGTAGGCCCGATCGAGGCTGCCGTCCGCGCGCAGCGGCGAGGCGCCGGCGAACTTGGGCGTACGGACCCATCGGTTGCGATACCACTCCGCGCGCCCGTTGCGCAGCCGCACGCCGTGCAGCATGCCGTCGCCGACGAACCAATGCGGACTCACCGTGCCCGGCAACGGATTCGGCCCGTTACGGATGTACCGGCCGTCCAGCTCGGCGGGCAGCGCACCGATGACGTCCAGTTCGATCGACTCGATCTCGTCGCCGACCGGCGCATAACGGCCCGACATGTAACTCGGCAGCGATGTCCCGGTGCCGCACTCGGTCGAATATCGTTGCGGGTCAGCGGCTTCGTTCGGTTTCGCCACTGCTGCTCCTGGGATGCCGGGCGGTCACCAGCCGGCGAATCGCGGCGGCGACCTGTTCGGGTTGTTCGGCGGGGATGATGTGCTCGGAGACGGCGTCCTCGTAGTGCGCGCCGGTCTGTTCGGCATATCGGCGCTGGTACTCGCGCATGACGTCGAGATTGCGGGCCTGGTAGCGGGCGGCGTGGGTCGCGGAGATGACAACGACGCCGGATTTCGGCGGTTGTGGTGGGCGGCGCCGGAATTCGGTGATCGCCGCCGCGACGGCCGCTATTTCGCGCCGAGTGGCAGCGAGACCGGCGGGGGTGAAGTCCTCGGCCAGCATGGTGGCGTAGCTGTCGGCGGGGAACTTGCGCCCGTAGGAGCGGGTCAGCATCCGCATGAGCGGCGGGACGTGGCTCAGTGCCTGCTGCACCGCGAGGATGCGATCGGTCTTCGCCGCGATCGGTGCCCAATTGTCGTAATTCGGAGCGGCTTCCGGCGTCGGGTCGACGAGCACGAGCCCGGCGGGTGCCAGAATTTCCGCGGCACGGCGCACGATGAGCCCGCCCATGCTGTGCCCCACCAGGATCACCCGCTCCGGTGCGAGCGTCCGGACCAACGCCACCAGGGTGGCGGCCATATCGTCGACGGTCTGCGGCGCGCCGGCGCTGCCACTGCGGCCGCGGCCGGCCCGGTCGTAGGCGACGGTGTGTGCGATATCGCCCAGCAGCGGTACGACTCGATCCCAGAGTGTCCGCCCGGCGCCCCCGCCGGATTCGAACACCACCCAGGTGTCCCCGGCGCCGGACTCTTCGATGTAGATCTCGATGCCGTTCACCGGCACTCGGCGCCCCGGGACATCCCGCATCACGGCCACCCTTCAACTAGTACCAACTTTGGGAACGGTACCAGAAATGGGATAGTTACGGCATGGACCCTACGGAGTTGCTGCTCCACCCGGTGCGGTTGCGGATCATCCACGCGTTGTCCGGCGGCCGGTTACGCAGCGCCGGCGAATTGTGCGATCGCATGCCCGACGTGCCCCGAACCAGCGTCTACCGGCACCTCGGTCTGCTGACGGAGGGCGGAATGCTCGAGGTCGGCGACGAGCGGCGAGTGCGCGGCGCGGTGGAACGGTCCTACCGACTGCGCCGCGACCGCCCGACCATCTCCCCCGACGCGGGCAGCGCGATGACCTCGGACGAGCACCGTCGCGGGTTCGCGGCCGCGATGGCCGTCCTGATCGCCGAATTCAACGCCTACCTCGACCGAGCGGACGCCGACCCGGTCGCGGACTCGGTCGGTTACCGGCAAGCCACCCTCTGGCTCAGCCCGGCGGAACTCGACGCCATGCTCACCGGCTTCCGCGACATTGTCGCACCCCTCGCCGCGAACGAACCCGGGCCGGAACGCAGTCCCTACTTGATGAGCCCGATACTCTTCCCGGGTGAGGCGCCACCGTCCCCGAGCTGACGATGCGTCGTGGGATCCGAGACCCGCCCGCACCACTTCGAGACGGAACTCAGCCGCCGCTGCGCGCGTACCGGGCCGGGGTGACCCCGACGATCCGGCGGAAGTGCCGGGTCAGGTGCGGCTGGTCGTGAAAGCCGGTCGCGGCGGCCACATCCCGGGTCGGCACACCCGAGAGCAGCAGGGCGCGAGCGAGATCCACCCGCCGGGAGACCAGGTACCGATGCGGCGGCATCCCGTACTCGCGGCCGAACGCCCGCACCAGATGAGTGGGATCGGCATGCAGCGCGGTGGCCGCCTCGGACAGTGAGATGCCTTCCACCACATGTGTTTCCAGTAGATCGCGCAGCATTCGCGCCAGCGCCGGATCGGTGCGACGCGGCTCGGGGCCGCGGCCGGACAGCAATGCGCGCAACCGCTCGCCGATGAGCGCCAGGCGCCCGCCCGCCTCCAGTTCGTCGCCGGGCCGGCCGAGGGCGGTGTGCAGTCGTCCGATGCGGTCGTACAGCAGTGCGTCGGTGAAGGTCGGGGTGTCGACCGCGCGCCCGATCAGGTGCTCCGGCAACTGATCCCGATCCAGGTACAGCACGCGCTTGCGGAAGCCGGCCGCGGTCGCCGCCTGCCCGTTGTGCGGAATGTGCGGTGGCAGCAGCGAAACCGCGTGGCCGGGCACGCCGTGCCGGTGCCGCTCGAGATCGTACCGCACCGCACCGTCGTCCACGATCAGCAGCGTCCAGTTGTCGTGCGCGTGCATCGGATAGCTGTGCCCGACGAATCGGGCGTGCAGCACCTCGGTGATCCCCGCGACCGCCGGCCGCCAGGCGCGGACCTGCTCGATCCGGGGATCCGACATGCCAAGATCGTACAAGCCCGGCGGCCCCCGGCCGGAGGACAGTCGCACCCATGGCGAATGTGCGATTCGAGACGAAGATCGTGGTCCTGCTGCGGGCCGACCTCCAGCCCTGGCAGCGGATGAACGTCACCGCCTTCCTGGTCAGCGGCCTGGGGACGGTGCAGCCGGAGGTGATCGGCGAACCCTACCGGGACGCCGACGCGACGATCTATCTCCCGATGTTCCGCCAGCCGGTCCTGGTGTTCGAGGCGGAGAAGGAGATCCTGCGCGAGGCCCACCGCAAGGCGCTGGCCCGCGGCCTGCCCGTCGCGGTGTTCACCACCGATCTGTTCGCCACCGGCAACGACGCCGACAATCGTGCCGCCGTCGGGGCCGTCGGCACCGCCGACCTCGACCTCGCCGGACTCGCGGTGTACGGTCCGCGCAACTCCGTGGACCGGATCACCAAGGGCGCCCGGATGCATCCCTGACGCGGATCAGCGCACGACGTCGAGGATGTTCTTCTGGATGCCGTTCGAATACGTCTCGGATTCCACGAGTTTCAGCTTCCGGGTGTCCTGGTCGGCCGTGCTGAACAGGCGCTTGCCGGCGCCGAGGAGCAGAGGGAAGACCAGCAGGTGGTAGCGGTCGATCAGGCCGGCGTCGGCGAGGGCGCGGTTCAGGGTTGCGCTGCCGTGCACGATGATCGGGCCGCCCTCGGTCCCTTTCAGGGCGGCCACGTCGTCGAGTGAGCGCAGGATCGTGATGTCGCCCCAGTTGGTGACCAGATCGTCCTCGGTGAGGGTGGTGGAGACGACGTATTTCGGCATCGCGTTGTAGCCGGGGAATTCCGGCATGTCCGGCCATACCGGGGCGAAGGATTCGTAGCTGACGCGGCCCAGCAGCATGGCGGTGGCCTCCTCCTGCTCGCGGCCCTTGAGTTCGTAGGCCTCGGGGACGAATTCGACGTCCTTGAAGGTCCAGCCGGCGTTGCGGTAGCCGGCCTCGCCGCCGGGGCCCTCGACGACGCCGTCGAGGGAGACGAATGCGGTACTGATCAGGGTGCGCATGTGAATTTCCTTGATTCTCTTGCTGTTTCGGATGGGTTCAGGCGAACAGGGTGGTCAGCCAGTGCTGCCACGCGGATTCGGCGCCGGTGGCTTCCGGGTCGAAGACGTGATGGAACATGACGGCCATCCCCGGGAGGCCGTAGTGGAAGCTGTAGAGGCCGTCGGGGGTGCGGACCGCGATCCGTTCCTCGTCCGCCCAGGTGACCTCGCCGTCGAGCGGCGGCAGGGCCGGCGGTTCGGCGTGGGCCCGGTCGCCGGGGGTGACCGGCGTGGGCAGGGACAGGGCCCGGATCAGGGTCGCGCGCAGTTCGGGGCCCGCGGGGCCGGGGGCCGCGGCGAAGACCGGCGTCGCGGTGCGGCCCGGGAAATGGCGCAGATAGTCGGCGAGGGTGTGCAGATGGAACGGCCAGCCGCGGCGCAGGGCGTCGTACTCGTCCGCCCAATCGTCGCCGAGCATGCCGCTGTGGACGGCGCGCAGGACGGTGCTGCCCCGGTCGCGGCCCTCGATGAGGTATTCGAAGGCCATGAAGCGGCCGTCCGCGGCGGTGGCGGTGCGGGTGGCGAAGCGTTTACCGGGCTCGTAGGCGGTGATCACCGCCTCCTCGCGCTGACCGCCGGTATCCATGGCGGCGACACCGCCCTCGCGGGGTTCGACCTCGTTGTGGCCCATGAACCAGGAGTCGATGCCCGGCCCGGTCGCGATCGCCGCCCACACCTCGTCGGGGCTCGCCGGCAGGGTCGTCTCCAGTTCGATCTCGAACGGCTCCGCCATCGTCAATTCTCCTGTTCTGCTTCGGTTTCGGTGCCGGGTCTCGGGTCGGGGATCTGGTGCAGCCCGACCACCACGCGGTGGCGGCGGCCACCGGCGGCGGATTCGTCGTGATAGCGGCCGACCAAGGTCGCCACCGCCGTGGCCAATTCGTCGGCGAAGGCGGCGCGGTCGGCCGCCGAGGCGAAGCGCACCTCCGCATCGATGCCGAAGGTGGCGACCCGCCGCTGGGCGCGCGCGGCGCCGGTGAGCAACGCCCCGACCTCCTGCACCAGCCGCGCGCCGAGCGCCAGCAGCCAGCGCGCGGACAACTGGTCCGGAGAACGCGCGGGATCCGGGCTGACCGCACCCAGCGCGCTGGGCGAGATGACGTAGGAGGCGGCGGTCGCGCGGAACACCCGTTCGGTGACATTGCCCTTGCGCCGCTCGGCCTCCAGTTCGACCAGGCCGTGCCGTTCCAGCTCCTTGAGGTGGTAGTTCACCTTCTGCCGGGGCAGCTCGAGCCGTGCGGCGAGCATCGCGGCCGAGCCGGGCTCGGCCAGGGCGGCGAGGATCCGGGACCGGATCGGGTCCAGGGAGGCCTCGGCCGCGGCGGCCTCTTCGATCACTGCGACGTCGAGCATGCTGACAGCCTGCTACCGACAAATAAATTTGTCAAGACAAGACTTATTGTCGGTGATGGCCGGGGACGATCGGTGAGGTCGGCCGGGTCGAATCTATAGTCGGAGCGTGGATCGCACACGGGTCCGTCTCGCCGAACTACTGGCCGTCCTGTCGCTGGCGAGCGACCTGGGTATGGGCCAGCCGATGGACCATGTCCTGCGGCAGTGCCTGATCGCGCTGCGGCTCGCGCGCCGGCTGGGCCTGTCCGAGGCAGACCGCGAGGTGGTCTACTACACCGGGCTGATCGCCTGGGTCGGCTGCCATATCGACGCCTACGAACAGGCGAAGTGGTTCGGCGACGATCTGGCGTTCAAGACCGACTACCGCGGCACCGACTTCGCCGACGGGACCGCCGAGCGGATGTTCATCCTGCGGCATCTCGGCGCGGGACGGCCTGCGGCGGAACGGATCCGGCTCGGCTTCGGCTTCCTCGGCGAGGGTTATCGGGCGGCGCAGACCATGCTCGACAATCACTGGCATGCCAGCGATCGCCTCGCGCAGCGGCTCGGGCTCGATCAGCGGGTGCGCGACGGCGTCGAGCAGACCTTCGAACGGTGGGACGGCCGGGGTGCGCCGAAAGGTGTTCGCGGCGAGGCACTCTCGATGCCGGCCCGGCTGGTGAACCTCGCCGACGTGGTGGAGGTGTTCCATCGGGCCGCCGGCGTCGAGGCGGCGATCGAGGTCGCGCGGGCCCGCAGCGGTACCCAGTTCGATCCGGCGGTCGTCGACGTCTTCGTGGCGGAGGCCGAGTCGATATTCGACGATCTGGACCGGGCCGACAACTGGGAGACCGTCGTCGCGGCGGAACCGGTGCTGGACGGCCGGTTGACCGAGGCGGAACTGGATTCCGCGCTGGAGGCGATCGCCGACTTCGCGGACATCAAATCGCCTTATACGATCGGCCATTCGCGCGCCGTCGCGGATCTGGCCGGGGCGGCCGCCGAGGTGCTGGACCTGCCGAACCCGGCGCTGGTCCGCCGGGCCGGGCTGGTGCACGATCTCGGCCGGCTGGGGGTGTCGAATGCCATCTGGGACAAGCACTCCGCGCTGAGTCACGTCGAGGTGGAGCGAATTCGGCTGCACCCGTACCTGACCGAGCGGATGTTGGTCCGATCCCCGGCGCTGGCGCCGCTCGCCGCTATTGCGGTACAGCATCACGAGCGACTGGACGGCAGCGGCTACCCGCGCGGATTGTCCGGCGCCGCAATCGGAATGGCGGGCCGGGTGCTGGCCGCCGCCGACTTCTACCGGTCCCGGACCGAACCGCGCCCGCACCGCGCGGCGGTATCGGCCGCCGAGGCCGCCGCGCTGCTGCGCGGCGAGGTCCGCGACGGCCGGCTCGACGGTGACGCGGTGGCCGCCGTGCTGCGGGCCGCCGGTCATCGCGGCGGCCGGCGGCGCACCTGGCCCGCCGGGCTCAGCGACCGTGAGGTGGAGGTACTGCGCCTGCTGGCCCGCGGTATGTCCAATCGGGAGATCGCCGAGGCGCTGGTCATCTCCCGCCGGACCGCGGGCCATCACGTCGAGCACATCTACGCCAAGACCGGGACGGCCAACCGCGCCCTGGCCAGCCTGTTCGCGGCCGAGCACGGCCTCATCGGCGAGACCGTCACGGCGAGCGGGGATCTCAGTAGCTGAACGCGGTGACCTGATCGTCGCCGATCCATTCCCAGAGCTGGACCGTGCCGCCGAGTTCGGCATTGCTCACCAGCGTGTCCTTCGCCAGGTGCCGGGCATCGAAACAGATGGGGCACACCAGCATTCGACCGCCGGCCTGCCGGAATCGCGCCACCAGATCCGGCAGCGGCGGGCAGCCCTCGCAGGCCACGCCCTGGGCCACCTCCCCGGTCGCCAGCCGCACGGCCTCCTTCGTGAGGAACATGAGAGTCGGCCGCCCGTGCTCCGCCGCGCCGAGCGCGACCAGGAACGCCACGGCGACCTTTTCGGAATCTTCCAGCCCGGTGATGAGGCTGACCACTGCTTTGTTCGTCATGCCTATGAGCATCGGCCCCGAGGGGCGCGCGCCGCATGGGTCGATCGCCCCATCTTTGCCGGTATTTCGACATGCACCCACCGCAGCGGCGCAGCGGGTTACCGGCCCGTCGGGCCCGCTCCGGCCGAGGGTCACGAATCATGGAGGGGCACGGCCGCATCCGGGAGCAGCACCGGACGATCGCCGCACACGCCCGGTGCGGGATCCGCGACTCGCCGGTGACGGGCGTGTCGTACTCGGCGACGGCACCGTGCACGAAACCGACCTGGTGGTCGGTGCCGTCGGCGACATCCCGAACACGGAGTGGCTCGCGTCGACCGGACCGGTCTCGAACGAGGTTGTGCCCGTGGACGACCGCGGGCCGGTCCGGCCGGAGATCGCCGCCGCCGGCGATCCGGCGGCCTTCCCGACCGCGTCCGGCGTGCGCCGAATTCCGTTGTGGAACAGCGTGATCGAGCAGGCGAAGGTCGCCGCGACGGTGTTGCTCCGCGGCCCGGCGACACCGTCGCCGGACTTCCGGACCGAGCAGTTCGGGCTCACCCTGCAGGTGGCCGGGCACCTGCAGGTGACCGGTCCGCCGGGGTATGTCGACGGCGCGCCGGGCGGGCCGGTGCTGCTGCGCCGGGCGGGTACCGATGTGGCCGCGGCGCCGAACTATCGGATCCCCGCTCCCCGGCTGCGCGGAGTCGGCCTCGGGGTCGCGTAAATTCGTCGCGATGAGCGACGTCGGAGGTGCCACGGGTTCGGGGTTGGATCGACTGGCGTCGGTCAACCTCAATCTGCTCGTACCCCTGCTCGCGGTGCTGGAGGAGCGCTCGGTGACCCGGGCCGCCGAGCGGGTGGGCCTGTCCCAGCCCGCGATGAGCCACGCGCTGGGCCGGGTGCGGCGACTGCTCGGGGACGATCTGCTGATCCGCCAGGGCGGCGCCGCGGCGCTGACCCCGCGCGGGCTGGAACTGATCGCGCCGCTGCGGTCGCTGCTGCAACAGGCCGCGGACGTGATCGACTTCCGGGGGTTCGATCCGGCGACCGACCGCCGGGTGGTCACCGTCGCCATGACCACCAGCACGGCCTTCGTCCTCGGGCCGCGGCTGGGCCGGCTGCTCGCCGAACAGGCGCCGCACGCGACCCTGCGGCTGCGCACGATCACCGTGCCGACCGAATCCACCTATACCGAGCACGGCGTGGACGTCGTGCTGATCTCCGAGGGCCACACCTCGCCGTATCCGCGGGAACGGCTGTACGACGACCGGATCGTGGTGGTGGCGTCGACCGACACCCCGCCGCAGGCGAGCGCGCTGGAGCTGGTGACCAGCGTGCCGCACGTGGTCGTCGACAGCGAGCGGCGGGTCTTCCCCTACTCGGTGCTCGACGAGCACGGTATCGACTATCACGTGGGCCGGCGGATCTCGGATTTCCTGCTGGTCCCCTACCTGATCGCGGGTGCGGGCGGGGTCGGGCTGCTGCGCTACCGGGTGGCCGCGGCCATGCGGGCGATGCTGGACGTGCGGATCGAGGAATTCCCCTTCCCGCTGCCCGGTCTCGGCATCGACATGGTCTGGAATCCGCATCTGGGCGACCGGCCCTTCATCGCGTGGCTGCGGCAGGTGCTGTTCGACGCCGCGCGACCCTGATCAACGGCGGCCGATCGAGCCCGGCTCTCGATGAGGACGTCCGGCATCTCGGCGGGCCGGACTCCCCGGGGCCCCGCGACGCCGCGCACCCGTCCCGGCCGGTCCTGCCGTTCACGACGCGCGCGGCGCAGCGGTGACCGATCACGGCTCGGTCGACCCCGCGGAACTGGGACTGCGGCCATGGCGCATGGCGAGGGCGACGACGAGGGCGATCAGCACCGCGCCCGCCATGGTCCAGAACGTCAGCACATAGCCGCGGTCGGCGAACACCTGCGGAATCGGTTGTGTCACCGCGTGTCCCATGACCTCGATATGCGCGGTGATCGGATTCGCGGCCTGGAAGGCGGTCATGACGGCGGTACCGATGGCGGTACCCAGCCCCATGATCGCCCCCAGCATCCCGGAACCGATACCGTGCTGTCCTTCCGGGACGCCGTCGACGATGAGAACCGAAGCGGCGGTGTAGAAGAACGCGAAACCGATGCCGAACACGGCCGACAGCAGGGCGAACGACACCCAGGAGTAGTGCGGCACGGCCAGTGCGAAGCCGACCGCGACGAGAGCCACGACGACACAGGCGATCACGGCCGGCACCCGCGCCCCGATCCGCCGGGCCAGCAGCCCCGCGATCGGGCCGAAGATCATGCCCACCGCGCCGGTCATCACGCCGATGTGCAGTGCGTAGGCGAGCATGCCGTACCCGCTGCCGTAGTGGTACCCGGGATCGAGGGTCACGTGGACCGCGGCGGGGTTCAGATTCACCCCGGCCGCCCGGTGCGCCTGGGCGATGGCGCCTTCGATCACGCTCTGCCGCAACTGTTCCGCGTCCGGGGTCTGGGTCATGTAGCCGGTGGCCGTGGGCACGACGGCGAAGCCGCCGATGCCGAACAGCACCATCAGCAACGTCCAGCGCATCTTCGGGCCGAGCAGCAGCTTCATGTCCATGATCGGTGCGCTGGAACGGGTTTCGATCAGGTAGAACGCGGCGATCAGCACCACTCCGACCAGCAGCCACAGCAGCGAGGTCGGCCGGCCCCAGCCCCAATCGTGGCCCTTGTCCACGTAGATCAGCGTCGCGAGCATGCCCAGCGCCAGCGCCAGCACCCCGTACGGCTGGATCCGCTGCCGCAGCCGCAGCCTGCTCTCCGGCACCAGGGCGATGAACAGCGCGCCCGTGACGGCGGTGTAGATCACGAGGAACCAGAACATCGCCCGCCAGTCGAAGTTGTCGACCAGCAGTCCGGCCACGATCGGGCCGATCACCGCGGAGAAGCCGACACCGCTGGCCACGACACCCAACGCGAGTGGAATATATCTGCGCGGCAACAGGTCTCGTACGAGCCCGTAGCTGATCACCGACATCGCGACGCTGAACGCCTGCAACCCGCGGCCGATCAGGAACACCCACCAGTTGCTCGTGAGCGCGTCGATCAGGCTGCCCACCAGGAAGAATGCCGCGCACACCAGGAAGATGCGCTTCTTCCCCCACATATCGCTCAGCTTCCCCAGGATCGGGGTGACGGCCGCGCCGACCACGCCGGGAAGGATGATGGCCCAGTTGATGTCGGCCCCCACGTCCGAGAACGTCTTCGTGATCTTCTGTAGTGCCGCCCCCACCATCGACAACTGGAACGGGACGATTTCCGCCAGCAGGACCATCGCGACGACGATCGCCACGATCCGCAGGCGGCCGGTGTCGTCGTCGAGACGACCGGAATCCGTTCCGTCGTCGACGAGTTCGGGATCCGGAACAACAGGTGAGGTGGCCATCGGCCCTCCGAGCATGAGAAAACAGCCGCCGAGAGGCCGGCTGTGGGTGGTACGAGACGCGGTTCGCGATACCGCGTTCTATGTCTTTCGAGAACCGAATTCTACTTCGGTCAGCGGATCTGTCTCCGTTTTCGATGGATTACCGCGGTCCGTTCGGCACCGGGCGCCGATGCGGCGGATCCGGACTCGCGATATTCCGCCCGGCGAATGCCGAGAGCATAGTTCTACTTCGGCCAGTCCATACCCGGATTGCCTGAGCGATCGCCCAGGTCCGTTCGGATCGGACGAGCCGGTCGGGAGGCCGGGCAAAACCTTTGCCGCGCACACGATCCTGCGGAATCTCCCGGAACCCGCGCGCCGCGGTGTTAACTTGTGCCCGCTCGGCGGAATCGACTGGGATACCGCAGGATTGGAGATCGACACCATGGGAAAACTCGACGGCAAGGTCGCCTTCATCACCGGAGCCGCACGCGGTCAGGGCCGCAGTCACGCGATCCGGCTGGCCGAGGAGGGCGCCGACATCATCGCGGTGGACATCTGCGCCCAGCTGGAATCGGTGTCCTACCCGATGGGCACCGAGACCGAACTCGACGAGACGGTCGCGGCGGTGGAGGCGCTGGGGCGGCGAATCGTGGCCCGGCAGGCCGACGTTCGTGACGTGACCGAGCTGCGGAAGGCCTTCGCGGACGGCATCGCGGAACTCGGCCCCGTCGACATCGTGCTGGCCAACGCCGGAATCGGCGCCGGCGGTGCGACGGTCGCGGAGGAACAGGAGTGGGACGAGGTCGTGGCGGTCAACCTCACCGGCGTCTGGAACACCGGCCGCGTCGCGATCCCCTCGATGCTCGAGCGCAAACAGGGCGGGGCGATCGTGCTCACCAGCTCCACCGGTGGGATGGCCGGCGTCGGCATCCCGACCGCCGGCTTCCTGGGGTACACCGCCGCCAAGCACGGCGTCATCGGCCTGATGCGCTCGTGGGCCAACTACCTTGCCCCGCACAATATCCGCGTGAACAGCGTGGCGCCGACCGCGGTCCGGACACCGATGGCCGGCGACGGCAACCTCAGCGCGATCATGGAGCGCTCCCCCGCCCTGGCCAACGCCTTGTCCAATGCGATGCCCGTCGATCTGGTCGAACCGGCCGACGTCTCCAACGCCATCGTGTGGCTGGTGTCCGACGATGCCCGCTACGTGACCGGCAGTGTCATCCCCGTGGACGCGGGCCAGCTCAACAAGCGCTGACGATCCACCGGTGGCCGATCCGGCGGATATCGCCGGATCGGGCACACCGGATCAGTACCGGCCGGCCTGGCCACGCCGATCACCCTGCCGGACAGTCCGGGACAGGCTGAAGCATCGGAACTCGCGCCCGAATTCGCCCGATCCCAGCGGTATAGGACCGCCCACCCCGCACCCGCTCGCCCGGAGTTCGCGTACGCACTGGACCTGCCCACCACCGGCTTCGAACAGTGGGCCCGCCATGCTGTGAACGTCAGCGCGGCAACGATTCCGGGTGATGGCACTCGGCGGGCTGTTGTTCCGCCGGGGTGGTCCCGAAGTCGGGGATCGCGGAATCACAAGCGCGCCCGAGGAAGTCGACTGCGTCGCGGACGGTCAGGTAGCGGCGGGCGACGGCCTCCTCGGTGGCCGCGACGACCTGTGCGACATAGTCGGCGTGGGTGGGATATCGCCGGTGCAGCCGATCGGGTGTCAGCGGAGCGGTCGTACCGGCCGCGATACAGGCGCTGCCGTCGTAACCGGCCACCGGGACCGAGACCGGCGGCAGGCGCAGGCCGCCGAGCGCGTTCCCGTCGCCGTCACGGGCGAGTGCCCCGGGCGCGCCGAGGATGCCGAGGATGTCGAGCCCGCCCAGCTCCGGGTCGATGGCGCCGGTCAGGGCAGCGAGTGCGTTACCGATGGCAGGCAACGGTTCCGGCGCGCGGTCGGCCCCGGTGAACCGCAGCGGCGGCGAGTCCGGGGCGGGCGTGCCGGTATCGAGCCAGTCCTCGACGTCGGCGATGGCCGCGTCGACCACGTAGCGGCGCGGGAATTCGTCGTCGCCGGCACAGGTCAGGGACGCACCGGGACCCTCCTGGCCGTAGTCGCCCGCGGCGTGTTCCTGTGCGTCCTGTTCCGCCGCCGTGCGCAGCGGCGCGCCGAGCAGGCTGTGGCCCGCCCATCCGGTCGCATCGGCCAGTAACCAGTGGTCGGTGTGCGCCGCGCCCGCAACCGACCAGGTGACGTGGTTCGCCGCGATCACGGGATCCGGCCGGGCGGACTCCTCACTCCAGACGGTCACCGTCGGTACCCGATATGTCCCGGGTTCGGCGGTGTGTCCGTCGGCATCGATCACGAACCCGTCGACGACACCGGCCGCACGGTCGGCTCCGGACCGGATGTAGTTGTCGAGCGCGATGGCCGACTGCGATTCGCCGATCGCGATCACGTGCCGCGCGGCCAGTCCGGCCAGCGGCGCGACCGGGCCCGGATGTCGTATCGCCCGGACGGTCTGGGAGAAGATGTCGTCGGCGTAACGGTCGCCGGGGTGGATCAGATCGCGATAGCGCACGGGATCCCAGCCCTTCAGCGAGATCGGGGTGCAGATCGCGGGACCGGGACCACCGGGCAGGCCCATCCCGCACACACCCGCCTGCTGGGCACTGACCTGCACATAGACATCACCGGTGGCGAAGATCTGCGGGTAGGACCACATGAATTCCACGGGTGCGTCGATCTGCCCGGTGGTGTTGGCCCACTCCAGAACCACATTGCCGCTGAACCGGGCCGGATCGGTCGGCCGGTAGACGACGATCCGGGTCGCGTAGGCCGCCGGCGGGACATCCGCCACGAAGGATTTCGCGGTACCGGAGACGAAATACTCGGCCGCCTCGTACCCCTGGTCCGCCACCCGGAACGGCGCGTCCAATTGCGGATGTCCTTGTGCGCCACCGGTGACGGGCCCGGTCACCACCGGATCCGCCACCTCCGCGACCGGCTCCGCCGCTACCCGCGCCGGACCCGCCGCAACCGTCAGCCCCAGCACGCACACCACCGAGGCCAGGGCGATCCCCCACCGCCGCGCCCGAAATCCACGGCCCGCCAACGACTTCCACGACAGCGACGCAGCGGGACCGCCCGGCCCGCACAACCCCTCGTTCCCCTGACGTACCTGCGGCTCGAACGGTCCGGCCATACACTCTCACCTCGCGAGATGAAAAAACGGAGCTGGTCGTAGAACAGCGATTCCCGATTCGAAGAACCATGGTCGCGTACCCGGCCGCTCCGCGGGACGGTTTCGAACACGGCCGCTCGCCCGGAACCGACCGGTCGCACCCGGCAAACCCTGAGCACCACAGCATGATTCGGTGCGGATAAAGGTGGACCCCAGGGTCCGGTTATGTCTATGATGATCCCTAAACGGACCCTGGGGTCCACTTAACTGCCAGGAAAGGTGGGTCGAGCCGATGGACGGTGCGGACGTGGAGCACGAGGAGCGGACCGGAGGCGGTCTGCTGGTGCTGGCGGTGGCGGCGGTCGCCTACTCGCTGGCGCAGACGGCGGTGGTGCCCGGCCTGAGCCAGCTGACGAAGGCACTGCACACCTCCGCGGAGAACGTCTCCTGGGTGCTCACCGGATATCTGGTGTCCGCGGCGATCCTCACCCCGGTCGGCGGCCGGCTCGGCGACATGTTCGGCAAACGCCGCGTGCTGGCGCTCGCGATGGCCGCGTTCACCGTCGGCAGCGTGGTCGCCGCGCTGTCGGGCAACATCTGGGTGCTGGTCGTGGCCCGGGTGGTGCAGGGTGCGGGCGGCTGCGTGTTCCCGTTGTGCTTCGGCATCATCAGCGACGCCTTCCCGGCCGAGCGCCGGGCCGGGGCGCTCGGGCTGATCTCCGCGATCGCGGGTATCGGCGCCGGTGGCGGTCTGCTGATGGGCGGCCTGCTGCTGGATCACGCCTCGTGGCGCTGGATCTTCTGGGCCGGTGCGGTCATGGCGGGCCTGGCCGCACTGGGCACGCTGCGGCTGCCGGAATCCACCAGGCGCGCACCGGGCCGGGTGGATCTGGTCGGCGCGCTGATCCTCGCGGTCGGGCTCACGGCGCCGCTGATCGCCTTGACCCGCACCACCAAATGGGGTTGGAGCGATGCGCGGGTTATCGGCCTGATCGCCGGCGGCCTGGTGGTGCTGGTGTTCTTCGGCTGGTTCGAGAGCCGGATCGCGGAACCGCTGGTGAACGTCCGGCTGCTGGCCCGTCCGGTCGTGCTCGGCACCAATGTCGCCACCGCACTCATCGGTTTCGGCATGTTCGGCGCGTTCGTGCTGATCCCCCAGATCGCCGAGACCCCGGCGGCGTCCGGTTACGGCTTCGGCATGAACGCCACCGGCGCCGGCCTGCTGTTGCTGCCCGCCTGCCTGGTGATGCTGGTGACCGGCGGGGTGTCCGGCCGGGTCGGGATGCGCCTGGGTCCGCGCACCCCACTGGTGATCGGGCTGCTGATCGCGGTGGCCGGGCTGGCGGTGCTCGCGGGCGCTCATCACAACCGGTGGGTGGTCCTCACGTTGTGTGCGGTGGTGTTCGGCGGGATCGGCCTGGGCATGGCGGCGGTGCCGAATCTGATCGTCGGCGCGGTGCCGCCGGAGGCGACCGGCGAGACGACCGGTGTCAACGCACTGGTTCGTTCGGTGGGTTCCTCGGTCGGCTCCCAGGTCGCGGCGACCGTACTGGCCGGCAGCGTCACCGCGGCCAACGTGCTGCCCACCGATTCCGCATTCACCGAGGCGTTCTGGCTCGGCGCCGGCGGTACCGCCTTCGCGGCCCTGGCCGCGTTGCTGATTCCCCGCGAACGTCGCGGCGCGGACGTCGGGCAGGCCCTGCTCGACGCGGACACCCCGGTCTCCGATGCGGACGGTGTTCGGGCAAGCTGAGGTGATGTCCCCGGCCACCCCCACCCCCGCCGACTGGTCCGATCGCCGCGCGGACGCCCGCCGCAACCACGAACGTATCGTCGCCGCCGCTCTGGAGATCTTCTCCGAGAAGGGTTTACAGGCGACGGTGCCGGAGGTGGCGGCGCGGGCCGGGGTGGGCAAGGCCACCGTCTATCGCAGCTACCCCACCAAGGCCGATCTGGTCCGGGCCGTCGCGGATCAGGAACTGGAGTGGCTGCGGACCCGGCTCGCGGCGATCGCCGAGGACGACGATCCGTACACGGCCCTGCGTGATTTCGTGGGCGACGCCTCCGAACGGCTTGCCCGCCAGCAGATGTTGCTGATCGAGGTGATGCCCCGCGACGACCCGCGCAACACCGATTCCGAATCGAACCGGATGTTGCAGCGGATCATCGACGCGGCGCGCGAACGCGGGCAGGTGCGAGCGGATGTCACGCCGCTCGACCTGCGCATCCTCGTCGGCGGTTACGCACGCATCCTGCTGGATCTGGGTATCCGCGACCCGGCGCAGTGGCGCCGTTACGCCGAACTGGTGATGGCGGCGCTGCGCCCCTGATCGACGAAAGGCCTACTGCCCGAACAGGTCCGGCAGTCCGTCGGAAACCCGGTCGACGAAGTGTGGCTCCCGCTTCGCCAGGAACGCCTCCACACCCTCACGGATGTCGGCCGAACGACCACGCTCGTAGATTCCCCGCGACTCCACCCGGTGCGCGACCTCCGGACCCTCCGCGCCGAGCATCGACCACAACATCCGACGCGTCAACGCCACCGACACCGGCGCGGTCCCCGACACCAGACCACGCGCCAACTCGATCCCCCGCTCCACCACCTTCTCCTGCGGAACCACTTCCCGCACAAGACCTTTCGCCAGCGCCTCCTGCGCGTCGATCAACCGGCCACTCAACGTCCACTCCAACGCCGTCGCGATACCCACGATCCGCGGCAGAAACCACGACGAACACGCCTCCGGCACCAAACCACGACGCGTGAACACGAACCCGAAACGCGCCGCCTCCGAAGCGATCCGAATATCGGCGGGCAGCGTACTGGTCACCCCCACCCCCACCGCGGGACCATTGACCGCCACCACCACCGGCTTGGTGGACCGGAAGATCCGCAACGACGCCAACCCGCCTTCGTCCGGCGGAGCCTCACCGTCGGACGGCTCCAGCACGAAACTGTCGCCGCCTGCGCCGAGATCGGCACCGGCGCAATAGGCGCGCCCGGAACCGGTCAGTACCACCGCCCGGATCTCGTCGTCGGCGTCACACCGATCGAACGCCGCCTCCAGCTCCCTGCGCATCCGTACGGTGAACGCGTTCAACCGATCCGGCCGATGCAGGCGCAACACCGCCACCTCACCGACACGCTCGAACAGCACCACCGGATCTTCTACCGTCTCAGTCACGGAACTCACCGTAACTTCTCGTGATGATCGGTGACGTCGAAGTACCGGCAAGGTGCCATTGCCGGTTAACTTACGGCGCGCCGGCGCTCATCCGAACCACCGTGTGAGGGCGGCCTCGAGCGGTTGCGAACCGGCCGCGGACCAGGCGATGTAGCCATCGGGCCGGATCAGGACGGCGTCGATGTCCTCGTCGGTCTCGGCCGTGACGTGGTCGACGCGGTCGGCCCAGGCGTCGATCGACCTGGGCTTACCGTCGCAGGACAGCAGCACACCGCGGCCGGAATGCAGCAACCGGCTCGTCCGGACCTGGCCGTCCGCGGTGGTCAGGTCCAGGTCGATCATGCGCGGGCCGACGCCCGGATATTCGATGTCCAGACCCGACATCATGCCCGAGACCAGGCGATTGGCATCGGGTGTGCGGAGCAGGTCGGTGACCACGTCGCGGAGGGCGGCGACATCCTCGTCCCGGCCCGGGTTCAGCAGGACGCCCTGTGCGCGGGTCAGATGCAGCACCCGCGCGGCGACGGGATGCCGCTCGGCGTGGTAGCTGTCGAGCAATCCGTCCGGCGCCCACCCGTGGATCGCCGCCGCGAGTTTCCAGCCCAGGTTGACGGCGTCCTGAATGCCGAGGTTGACGCCCTGTCCGCCGATCGGCAGGTGGATGTGGGCCGCGTCCCCCGCGAAGAACACCCGGCCCTCCCGGTAGCGCTCGACCTGCCGGACGGCGTCGCCGAACCGGGATGCCGCGCGCAGTTCACCCAATTCGGTCCCGGGTCCGTACACCGCCCGCAGCGCCTCGCGGATCTCGTCGGCGGCGACGGGTACCTCGCGGCCCGGCGCTCCCCCGGCGAGCCTGCCGAAGATCATCCGGTACAGCTCGCCCTCGATGGGGTGCAGGATGCTGAAGTATCCACCGGCCGAGGTGATGTAGCGGCTGAAATGTTCGGAACCGGTGGGGACGGACGCGGATCGGGCCGCGAGGGTGATGTCCGCGACGACCGCCGACATTCTGCCCGCGGTTCCGGGGAAGGGGACGGCGAGGAGTTTGCGAACCGTACTGTGCCCGCCGTCGCACGCGACAAGATAGCGACCGCGGACATCACCGGCGGTGACGCCGTCGGCATCCTGCTCGATCGCCGACACCTCGTGTCCGCGCAACACCGGCACACCCCGGCCGATCAGGCGTTGTTCGAGGAAGTCCTCGAGCCGGGCCTGCGGGACCGAGACCGGATACGGGTGCCGGGTCCGCCACGGCCGGCAGTCGAGTTCGACGGGGAGTCCGGCGAAGTGCCCACCGAATTCGCCACGGGGAACCGCGCGGTCGAGCAGCGGATCCAGCAACCCGCGCAGGTCGAGCACCTCGGCGGTGCGCGGCTGGAGCCCACCGGCCCGGGACTGCGGGTTGCGGGTGCGCTCCTTCTCCAGGACGACGACCGGCACGCCGGCCAGCGTCAGTTCGGCGGCCAGCATCAGCCCGGTCGGACCGGCCCCGACCACGATCACCTCGGTCTCCACGACATCTCCTAAAAGTAGACTTGATGCAATAATATACTCAATCTACTTATACGCTAGGGTGGAGGTATGACCGATCCGATGGGCTTGCGGGAACGCAAGAAGGTGCGCCTGCGCGAGACGATCGCGGCCACGGCGATCCGGATGTTCCTGGAATCGGGCTTCGACGGCGTCTCGATCACCGATATCGCCCGGGCGGCGGAGGTCTCCCGGCGGACCCTGTTCTCGTACTTCCCGACGAAGGAGGACCTCGTCCTGCAACGGTTCGCCGACCACGAGGACGAGGCGGCCCGGACGGTCCGGGGGCGGCGGCCGGATCAGCCACCGCTGGACGCGTTGCGCGCGGCGCTGCTGGAGGCGTTGCGGCAGCGCGATCCGGCCACCGGCCTCAACGACGATCCGGAGATCATCGCCTTCCTCCGGTTGGTCACCGATACCGAGAGTCTGGCCGCGAGACTGATGCGCTACACCGCGCGCGGGGTGGACCTGTTGTCGGATGCGTTGTGCGAGAGCGGCTTCGAACCACTCACCGCGCGCCTGGTCGCCGCCCAGGTGATCGCGGTGCAGCACGAGCTCACCTTCACCAACCACGCGTACCTCGCCGAGGGGCAGTCCGCCGCGGATCGGTACCCGGCCGCGGTCCGCGCCACCGAGCATGCCTTCGATCTGCTTCGCGACGGCCTGAATTCGGCCTCGCCCGACCGGAATCACCGGCCGGGCAAGGATATTCGCCGAATGTGAGGTACCGGGACTACGCGAGTTGCTTCAGGCCCGCGGCACTCAGCAGATAGCTCTCGCCGAGTTCGGCGGATTCGGTGCGGGCCAGTTCGATCAGCGAGGTTCCCACGGACTCGGGGGTGAGCAGGCCCCCGAGCCGATCCACGTACGCCTGTTCGGAGAGACCGTCGCGGGCCGCGTACGCGCTCACCGCGGCCTGTCCGATGGCCGTATCCGGTACGGGCCGGGGCAACACGGTGGTGAAGTCGATGCCGAGTCCGGTACGCGCCGATTCGCCGTTCGCGTAGGCGGTGATGAATCGCTGGGTGGCCTTCGCGCCCGCGTATCCGCCGCTCAGCGGTGAACCGCCCACTGCGGCGCCGCTGCTGACCACGATCACCCGGCTGCCGGGCCGCAGGGGCCGCAACAGGGCCGCGCACGACCACAGGAACGCGATGCGGACATCGGATTCCCAGTTCAGCGAGAACGACTCCCAGGTCTGCCGGTCCAGCGGCGCCATATGCGGGACGGCGCCCGCGACCAGTACGACGGTGTCCGGTTCGTACCGCTCGAGCACTCGTTCCGCGGTGCCCTTCGCGCCGCCGTCGGCGACCTCGGCGCGGATGCCGGGTACCGTCGCGGTGAGTTCGGCGAGTCCGGCCTCGTCGCGGGCCACGGCGACGACGCGGCCGCCGAGTCCGGCGAATGCGGTGGCGACGGCACGCCCGAGACCGCGTGACGCGCCGACGACGGTGGTGGTGTTCGAATTCCTCATGCGGATCCTCCGATTCGTGCCGACTGTTGCTTGCCCGTTGAGACACCACCGCGGCGGCGAATCCACCGGCGCCGCACCGCTGAATTCGGGGCCCGCGCGGTGTCCTTATCTGCAGGAGCCACGGAAAGGAGGCGATCGTGAGGACGACCGCCGAGCACAACGGCACGAACGACCTGCTGGCCCGCGCGCGGGCCGGGGACGGCGCCGCGTTCGGGACGCTGGTCGAGCCCTACCGGCGCGAACTGCACGTGCACTGCTACCGGATGGTCGGTTCTGTCCAGGATGCCGAGGATCTGGTCCAGGAAACGCTGCTGGCCGCGTGGAACGGGTTGGCCGGATTCGAGGCGCGCGCGTCGCTGCGGGCCTGGCTCTACCGGATCGCCACCAACCGCAGCCTCAACGCGCTGCGGGCGCATCAGCGCCGCACGCCCCCCGCCGGATCGCATCTGCCCGAACCGACCCGGCGGACGATGGTGACCTGGCTCGAGCCCTATCCGGACGATCTGCTCGACGGCCTGCCCGCCGCCGAACCCGGACCCGAGGCTCGATTCGAGCGCAAGGAATCCGTCTCGCTGGCGTTCATCGCCGCCGCGCAGGCGCTACCGCCGCGGCAGCGGGCGGTGCTGGTCCTGCGCGATGTCCTCGGATACAGCGCCCGCGAGACCGCGGCGACCCTCGACACCACCGAACCCTCGGTCAACAGCGCGTTGCAGCGCGCGCGGTCCGCACTCGGCGATCTCACCGGCTCCGAGGCGCCCTCCCCGCGCGAGCGCGAACTCGCCGACCGGTTCGCGGACGCGTTCACCGGCGGCGATGTGGATGCCATCGTCGAGTTGCTCACCGCGGACGCCTGGCTGCGCATGCCGCCGCTGCCGCTCGAGTACCAGGGCCACGCCGCGATCGGCGATTTCCTGCGCACGGTCGTCTTCCGCGACGCGCCGCGGTTCCGGATGATCCCGACCCGCGCGAACGGCCAGCCGGCGTACGGGGTCTACGTGTACGACCCGATGGGCGGCCCGGCCCACGCCCACGGTCTGGACGTACTGACCGTCACCGACCGCGGGATCACCGCCGTCACCCATTTCACGGACACCGGCGGCCTGCGGCACTTCGGACTGCCCCGGACCCTGCACGACTGACCTCGGTCACGACATATCTTCGAGCGGTGAGCGTGTGCGCACACCCGACAGCACTCGAGGAGAACCCGTGACCCGCCTGGCCCAGACCGCCGGACTCACCGACGTCCAGACCGAGATCCTGCACACGGTGCGAGCGTTCGTGAACAAGGAGATCGTCCCCCACGCCCAGGCGCTCGAGCATTCCGACACCTATCCGCAGGAGATCGTCGACGGCATGCGGGCGCTGGGATTGTTCGGCCTGATGATCCCGGAGGAGTACGGCGGTCTGGGCGAATCGCTGCTGACGTACGCGCTCGTGGTGGAGGAGATCGCGCGCGGCTGGATGAGCATCTCCGGCGTGATCAACACGCATTTCATCGTCGCGTACATGCTGCGGCAGCACGGCACGCCGGAGCAGCGGCAGCACTATCTGCCGCGGATGGCGACCGGCGAGGTGCGCGGCGCCTTCTCCATGTCGGAACCGGATCTGGGCTCCGATGTGGCGGCGATCCGGACCCGTGCCCGCCGCGACGGCGACGATTACGTGGTGGACGGCACCAAGATGTGGCTGACCAACGGCGGCACCTCGAATCTCATCGCACTGCTGGCGCGTACCGACGAAGGCGCCGAGAAACCGCACCGGAATCTGACCACCTTCCTGGTCGACAAGCCCGTGGGTTACGGCGAGGTGGCGCCCGGCCTGACCATCCCCGGCAAGATCGCGAAGATGGGCTACAAGGGGGTCGACACCACCGAGGCGGTGTTCGCCGGATTCCGGATCCCCGCCGACCGCGTGCTCGGCGGGGTCCCCGGCCACGGCTTCGCGCACATGATGGACGGGATCGAGGTCGGCCGGGTCAACGTCTCCGCGCGTGCCTGCGGTATCGCGCTGCGCGCCTTCGAGCTGGCGATCGATTATGCCCAGCAGCGCAGGACCTTCGGCAAACCGATCGCCGAACATCAGGCCATCTCCTTCAAACTCGCCGAGATGGCCACGAAAGTGGAAGCGGCACATCTGATGATGGTCAACGCCGCCCGGCTCAAGGACGCCGGGCACCGCAACGACGTCGAGGCCGGCATGGCCAAGCTGATCGCCTCCGAATACTGCGCCGAGGTGACCCAGGAATCGTTCCGCATCCACGGCGGCTACGGCTACTCCACCGAATACGAGATCGAACGCCTCATGCGGGAGGCGCCGTTCCTGCTGATCGGCGAGGGCACCAGCGAGATCCAGAAGACCATCATCAGCCGCGGCCTGCTCCGCGAATATCGTTCCCCGAGCTGACGATTCGGCCGCGGTGGCCGGTGGTGTGCGCTGTACCGGTCGGGGCGCCGAATTCCGGCGTGCCGCTGGCCGTTTGGCTGCCGGTACGCCGGGAACTGCGGAGACATAAACGGTTCGAAATATGTCTCCAGGGAAGGTTTCATCATGCTCCGGCGTATTGCCCACCCGATGCTGGCGGCCGATTCCATCGTCGGCGGGGTGGATGCGCTGCTCGATCCCGAGCCGCGGGTACGCGCCGTGGCCGACCTCGTGCAGCGCGGAGAGAAGTCATTGCCGCCCAAGGTGGCGGCGTATCTGCCCGGCGATGCCACGCGAGTGGTCCGGATCAACGCGGTCGTCCGGATCAGCGGCGGGGTCCTGCTGGCGATGGGCAGAATGCCCCGCCTGTCGGTGATCCTGCTGGCCGTCACGGCCGTGCCGACCGCGGTGTCCGAACACGATTTCTGGAACGAACAGGACCGGGACCGGCGGGGCGCCAAGCGCGCGGGATTCCTGAAGCAGGTCAGCCTGTTCGGCGGTCTGCTGATCGCGTCGACCGATCGCGCGGGCAAGCCGTCGCTGACATGGCGGGGGCGGCGGGCCGCGGCCCGGTTGAAGGGCAATACCGCGCCGTGGCGCGAACATCTGGCCGAGGCGGCCGAACTGGCCACCGAACGCGGGCCGGAACTCGGTGCGGCCCTGCTGCATCGGGGCGAACGGCTCGCCGAGGCCGCCCGCAGCGGCGGTGAGAACCTCGCCGGGACGACCCATGATCTCGGTGTCCGTGCGGGCAGTGTGGCCGCCGATCGTGCCGGATACCTGCTCGACACCACCCGGGACCGGGGTGGCGATCTGCTGGATACCGCCCGGGATCGGGGCGGTGACCTGTTCGGATCCGCGCGCGATCGGGGCGGCGACCTGCTCGAGACCACTCGGGACCGCGGCGGGGATCTGCTCGGTACCGCCCGGGATCGCAGCGGGGATCTGCTCGACACCGCCCGCGACCGGGGTGGGGATCTGCTCGACACCGTGCGGGATCGCGGGGGCGATCTGCTCGACACCGCCCGCGATCGCGGCGGTGACCTGATCGATACCGCCCGGGAACGCGGCGGGGATCTGCTCGGCAGTGCGCGTGATCGCGGGGGCCGGCTCACCGGCGCCGCCCGCGACGCCGTGGGCCGGGCACGCTGAAAGGAAAGTTCATGGCACATCATCGTTCTCGTCGGATCGCCGCGCGAAGTTGGTGCGGCGCCGCGGTATTGGTGGCGTTCGCCGCCGCCGGCTGCGGCACCAGCACCACCCCGGGCGTACCGGCGACCGGTACGACCGCACCGGTGACGGAGACCCCGGCCGTCTCGGCGGACTCCGCGAAGGGACTCTGCGACATGATCGGACCGCAGGTCGATACGTGGCGCGGTGACGGGCCGACCCTCGGCAAAACGAAATTGAATGCCACGGTGCACGACTGGGCCCTGCGCAACAACGGTGTGAACTTCGCGGTGATGCGCAATCGCGCGGTGATCGACGAGGTCACCACGAATACCTGCCCCGATGTGCGTCAGGCCACCATCGCGGCGCTGCAGATTCCCGATCTGGCGTCGGGTCTGGCGGGTTTCTGACCGTCGCTCCGGCCTTTTTCCGGCTCGGTTGTTTGACCGCCGGTAAAGAGGGAATCGCTTGAATGTCACACTCTTTCGGACAACAGAAATGGAACCAATCATGGCCATCCTCGGTCTCATTCTGCTCCTGGTGGGAGTCGTGTTCGGAATTCCGATCCTGACCACTGTGGGTGTCATCCTGCTGGTCGCGGGCGCAGTTCTGATGTTGCTCGGTGCGGCCGGTCGGCCCATCGGCGGACGCAGCCACTATTACTGAGCAGTACCACCGGCCGACACCCACGACCGGTAACCGGCGAATACGCCGATGAACAAGGACCACTGTGCCCGGTATCCCGAAAGGGGTGCCGGGCACAGTGGCGTTCACATTGTTTGGATCGGCGCCGGAGTGGAATTACGCGAACGGGAGCACACCGGCATTCGGCCGACTCCCGGACGGCGCGACACGGGTCGTGCCCGGCATCGATGCCGGGCCCCGGGCAAGGAGGCCACGCCCCGCGCCCGTCCGGACACCGCTCCTCACGAGGCCACCGGGATCATCGCCGCCGGCCGGCGACAGGCTCTGGGCTGCTTCCGGTTCCGATTCGCCGACCAGCGCCGGCAGTGGTCCGACGAGGTCGCCAGGACCACCCCGTCGCTGCGCAGCCGATTCGACCACCTGCTGCTCACCGCGCACGAACGCATTCCCGGCGATGCCGAGTCCGAGGCGAACCGGCCGCTGCGCGAAGAGATACGTTAATGCGCACGGCGACAGGGTATGTCGGCCATATCGCCAACGAAAGGAGACGGTAATGGTCCTCGGAGATCTGTCGCAGGCTCTGAATTTCATCACGGCGAGCGTGGTGGAGTACGTCAACCAGTTCCGGTCCGTCCTGGGCAGTTGAGGCGTATATCAATCGCAGCGGGCACCCGGATCGGGTGGCCCGCTGTGGTGTCCGGACCGGGACACGCGGTGACCGGGGTCGCGGTGCAGGAGTGCGGGCGATCAGTCGGCGACGGCCGGCTCCGCGATCCGGATCGGCAACTCGTACACCGCGAAGGCCGTGCGGATGACCGGCTGGGCCACATTGCGCACCCGTACCCCGCCGGGGGTGGTCCCCTGTTCGCAGCCCGCGTGCGCGTGCCCGTGGATCGCCAGATCGGCCCGGCCCGCGTCGACGGCCTCGCCCAGCAGATACGAGCCGAGGAACGGATGGATCTCCGGCGGCTCGCCGTGCAGTGTGTCGCCGACCGGTGAGTAGTGGGTGAGCGCCACCGTCAGGTCGGCGCGCGGCCCGGACAGCGCGGCCTGCAGCGAAGCCGCGAGATGCGCTGTGTACCCGGCGAAGTCGCGCATGATCCGCTCGCCGAAGGCACTCGCGCACTTACCGGCGAACCCGCCGCCGAAGCCCTTGGTGCCGGCCACGGTGACGATGCCGTCGGGCAGCCGCACCGTCGTCGCCGTACCCTCCAGCACCACGATGCCGTGATCGGTGAGCAGCGCGGTGATCTCGTCCTCCGCGTCGCTGTGATAGTCGTGGTTGCCCAGCACCGCGATGACCGGCACGCCCAGATCCGCGAATTCCGTTGCGACGACCCGTGCTTCGTCGAGGGTCCCGTGCCGGGTGAGATCGCCTGCCAGCAACAGCATGTCGGCCTGCTCGGGCAGGCAGGACAGGACCGGGCGCAGCGAGCCGGCGGACTCCGCGCCGAGGTGGACGTCGCCCACCGCGGCGATCCGCGCACATCCGTTGCCCGCCATCACAATCGCTCGTGGCCGGTCGGCGCCGTCGGCGTGATGACGCGAACATCGTTGTGCACGTGTAGTTTCGGGACGTGCTCGGCCACGATCCGGGCCAGCCGCTCGCGCTGCTGCACGCTGGTCACGTCCCCGCTCAGCACGACCGTGCCGCCGCGGATGGTGACACCCACGCCGAGCTCCGCGGTGCGATCGTCCTCGGCGAAGGCCCGGCGCAGGTTCGCGACCAGATACTGTGGCAGGATGGCCTCGGCCTCGTCACCGGGCGGGTGCCCGACGTCGCTGACCCCGAGATCGTCGAGCAGCGCGAGGAAGGCCCGCGCGTACGGCGAGGTCGCCGTGTTCTCCCGGACCTGCGGCCAGTCCACCTGTTCCCGCAGGCCGCGCGCGATGTGCAGCAGCGGAGTGAAGTCCAGGCGCTGCGGATCCAGCACCATCAGCTTGTCCACCAGCAGGTCGGTACCGCTGATCACCGGGGCCATCGCGGGCCCGATGCGCATCCAGGTCGACCGGGAGAACAGCTCGTCGGTGACGGCGTGGAAGGCGGGCCGGAAGATCAGATCGACCAGCACGTCGCCGTCGTAGGCCTTGATCAGCCAGTCCTCGGGCGGATCGTCGGCCCGTAATCCGGCCGTGACCAGCGCGTCGCGTGCGGGTTCGGCATCGGCCGGTCGGACGAAGATGTCGACATCGTGATCCGAGGGCGGGCCGCCGCGCGCGTACACCGCGCACCCACCGGCGACCGCGAACTGGACATCATTATCCGATAACGTGTTCACGACCTTGGTGAGCGTGTGGAGCAGTTGCTCGTTCGAAACGGCCATGAACACGACCTACCCCCGGCTTCCGCGGTCAATCAGCCCGGCGGTGCGGCTACACCGCGCACATCGACTGCATCACCCCGCGCAGGATCGGCGCGCCGTAGGTGGCCGGGGCGAAGGCCAGGGTCTCGGCCATGCCCAGCGGAGTCAGCACCGTGGCGGTCACCCCGGCCCAACCGGCGACCAGATCGGCGCCGGTCAGCAGCAGGCTGGCGACGTCCAGCGTCAACGTGGTCAGATCGTAGGCGTTTTCGACGGTCATCTCGGACAGCGCGGTGGTCTCCAGTGCGCGGCCCTGGGCGATGTCGAAGCCGAGACTCGCCAGGAAGGTCACCGGGCCGTAGTCGAGGTAGTCGACGATCTGGCCGAGTTCGTCGGTCTTGTGCAGCAGTGCGACCTTCGCGATCCGGTTGTCGCGCAGGAACTCCTGCACGTTCGCGGCGGTGGCCGCCAGACCGGCCCGGTCGAGCGGCAGGTCGGTGTGGGCGAGGTAGTCGCGGGTGCGTTCGACCACGGTGGCGGTGGTCAGGTCGGAGATCGGCGTGCAGGAGCCGTCGGTGCGCACGACCCGCTGCGCCAGATCGGCGATGGGCCCCGGCACCTCGATGTGCTCGGCCGGGAAGTCGGCGTCGTTCAGATCGAGCTTCGGGTACGCGCCGGGGGTGGCGCAGGTGTCGCGGATCTGGTCCTGTACCCGCCGCGCCAGCCATTTCACGCCGCTGAACACACCGCCGACGATGAACTTGAGGAAGAAGCCCGCGGTGGGAACCAGACTCACCGCCAGCTGCGCCGGAATCTTCACGATCCGGGTGGCGAGGATGAAGACCTCGACGACCTCGTCGACGGTCAGATTCGACACCGACATCGTCCGGTCGAGCCGGCCGGTGCGCACCGCGTCCAGGCCGTCGACCAGGTAGGTGACGATCGGGTCGTCGAGTTCGGCCAGGCGGCCGTCGCCGTGGGTCGGGTCGATCGGCAGCTGGTCGTGGTGCACGCGCACCGCCGCGAGGTCGTGCCGGAACCGGCCGACCTCCGCATCGAAGGCCGAGAGCTGTTGCGCCGGAACGACACTGCGGAACGCGGTGGCCGCGGAGGTGACCACGTCGTCGAAGGTCGGGGCGGCGTGCCCGCAGACGGCGCTCGCGTCGGTGACCGTGGCGGCGGCGAGGGTGTCCGCCTCGTCGGCACGCGCGGCCGAGGGCGTCAGCAGGCCGGCGGTCAGCGCAGCGGAGAGGACGATCGCGCCGAGGAGCGGGGCGGGGAGACGGGTGATCCGCATGGGTGGAGCTCTTCCGATCTATCGGTCCGAACACACTGCCGACGACAACTGGTCGCCTGATCAGTTAGTCGCATATCGAACACGACGGCATGTCCCACACCCCAGCGAAGGGCGAACGATCGGTAAAATCCGCAGTCACGAAGCGGTGGTTCGGCGCTCGTCGGCGAGGAGGTGGACGGCGAATGGCGGGCGGTTCCGGCGGTGAGTCGGTGTTGTCGCGAGTGTTGCGCATCCTCGAACTCTTCGACGCGGATTCGCCGGAGATGACCGTTTCGGAACTGGCGCGTCGCAGCGGCCTGCCCCTGCCGACCGTATCGCGGCTGGCCGCCGAGATGGTCGCGGAGGGCCTGTTGCAGCGCGATCAGCGGCGCCGGCTGCGGACCGGGGTGCGGCTGTGGGAACTCGCCTCGCGCGCCGCCACGACGGTCGGATTGCGCCAAGCGGCCATGCCGTTCATGGAGGATCTGCACGCGGTGGTGGGCCATCACGTCCAGTTGTCGGTGCTGCACGGGCGGGAGGTCCTGGTCGTGGAGCGGCTGTCCGCGCCGGGCGGCGTGTTCAACATCAGCCGGATCGCCGGGCGGCTGCCGGCGCACGTGTCCTCGGGCGGCCTGGTACTGCTCGCGCACGCGCCCGCCGAGATGCAGGAGCAGGCGCTGGCGGGCCCGCTGCGCCGCTACACCGCCCATACCGTCAGCGATCCGCACACCCTGCGACGGATGTTGAGCGAGATCCGCCGCACCGGCATCGTGATGTGCCCCGGCTACATCGACGAGCGGACGACCGGCATCGCCACCCCCCTGCGTGGCCGCGACGGCCGGGTGATCGCGGCACTGTCGGTGATCGTCCCGAACGACGACGAGGCGCGCACCGCGATCCCGGCGCTGCTGGCCGCGGCGCGGGGCATCTCGCGCGTGCTCGGCGCCCTTCCCGGCAGCGAGCCTCTCGCTCAGTGAGAGGCCCGTTGTAGCCGGCCGTCCGCCCGCGTCATCGTGACGTGGAACACGTCGGAAGGAGCGCCTCGATGACCGCGGCCGCAACGCTGGAATTGACCGTCACCGCAAAGGAATTCATCGCGGAAGGGGTCGCGGCGATCACCCTCGCCCACCCCGGCGGCCGGCGGCTGCCGGACTGGACGCCCGGCGCCCACCTCGATCTGATCCTGCCCGGCGGCCGCACCCGGCAGTACTCGCTGTGCGGTGATCGCCGGGATCCGCACCGCTACGACATCGCGGTCCGGCGCGAGCCCGACGGCCGTGGCGGTTCGGCCCACATCCACGACGTCCTCGCCGTCGGCGATACGGTTCCGGTCGGCAGTCCGCGCAACAACTTCGCGCTGGCCCCGGCCGACCGCTACCTGTTCGTGGCCGGCGGCATCGGCATCACCGCACTGCTGCCGATGATCGCCCAGGCCGATCTGCTCGGCGCCGACTGGCGGCTCCACTACGCCGGAAGATCGCTGCGCAGTATGGCTTTCGCCCATCGGCTCGGCGCGCACGGCAGCCGGGTCCGCCTGCATCCCGCCGACGAGGACGGCCGCGGCGACGTGCGCGCCTGGCTGGATGCGGTCGCCCCCGACACGATGGTGTACTGCTGCGGACCGGCCACGATGATCGACGCCGTCCGCTCCCGCGACACCGGCGAGCGCGCGGGCCGGCTGCGCACCGAGCGGTTCACTCCGGCTGCGGTCGCGGACTCGATGCGCGACAACAGCTTTCAGATCCGGCTGCGGCGCTCCGGCCGCCTGGTCACCGTACCGCCGGACCGATCCGTCCTCGAGGCACTGCAACTGGCCGGGACGCCGGTGCTGTCCTCGTGCCGCCAGGGTGTCTGCGGCACCTGTGAGACCACCGTCCTCGACGGTGTTCCCGACCACCGCGACGCCGTACTCGACGACCTCGAACGCGCGGCCGGGGACCGCATGCTGGTCTGCGTATCCCGTGCCCGCTCCGGCCATCTGGTCCTGGACCTGTGAGAAGGGACGACATCGTGACAACCGTCGAACCGCACCTGCCCGTCAGTGACGCCGATCCTTTCGCACTCGACACCCTGGCGGATCCGTATCCGTTGCATGCCGCGCTGCGCGACGCCGGGCCGGTGGTGTACCTGCGCCGATACGGCGTGTACGCGCTGGCCCGCTACGAACAGGTGCACGCCGCGCTCACCGACTGGCAGCGCCTGGAGAGCGGCGCCGGCGTCGGCCTCGCCGACTTCCGGAACGAAACCCCATGGCGGCCACCGAGTCTGCTGTTGGAGGCGGATCCGCCGCGGCACGACGCGCCGCGCTCGGTCCTGGCCCGCGTCCTCGGGCCGCGGGCACTGCGCGACCTGCGCGAGCAGTGGTTCGCCGCCGCGGCCGAACTCGTCGACGAGGCGGTGTCCGACACCGAATTCGACGCGGTGGCGCGGCTGGCCGAAGCCTTTCCGCTGCGGGTCTTTCCGGACGCGGTCGGGCTGCCGGCCGCGGGCCGCGAACATCTGCTCCCCTACGGCGCCCACGCGTTCAACGCCTTCGGCCCGCGCAACGCGCTGGTCGACCGGGGCCTCGCCGGTATCGACGCGCACGCGGCCTGGGTGAACGCACAGTGCGCACGGGACCGACTGGGCGACAACGGCTTCGGCGCGCGAGTATGGCAGGCCGCGGACCGGTACGACCTCACCCGCGAACAGGCCCCGCTGGTGGTGCGCTCGATGCTGACCGCCGGGGTCGACACGACCGTCAACGGCATCACCGCGGTCCTGTACGCCTGCGCGACCGAGCCGGCGCTGTGGGCGCGGCTGCGCGCCGAACCGGCGCTGGCCCGCACCGCGTTCGACGAGGCGGTCCGCTGGCAGTCGCCCGTGCAGACCTTCTTCCGGACGACCACCGTGGCAGTCGATTTCGGCTCCGCGACCGTGCCGGCCGGGCACAAGGTCCTGATGTTCCTCGGCGCCGCCAACCGCGACCCGCGGCGCTGGCCCGATCCGGACCGCTTCGATCCGGACCGCGACCCGTCCGGTCATGTCGGTTTCGGTATGGGCCTGCATCAGTGCATCGGCCAGCACGTCGCGCGGCTGGAGGCGGAGGCGCTGCTGACCGCGCTGGCGGCACGGGTGGAGAGTCTGGAACTCACCGGGCCCGCCGTCGTGCGGCCCAACAACACACTGCGGGCCTGGCAGTCGCTGCCGATCCGGATCCGGCGGGCGCGGTGAGCCTGCCGACACCGGTTGTTCGCCCGGACGGGGGGTGTTCGACCGGCACATGAACTGCGGCCGACGTGCGGAGAGACGCCGACGGTAAACCGGTGGGCAACGGACCGGTGCCGCTCGGCCGCTGTTCACAAACCGGCACGGTTGTACCGATAGCGTTGCTCGCGTCGATGCATCGGCGAGACCGACGTCAGGGGTAGCGATGGGTTGCCACGATCCGTCCCGGCGGGCCGTGCTCACCGCACTGGCCGCGATGGCGGCACTACCGATCGGAGGAATCGGATCGGTTGCCTCGCAATCGGTTTCGATGGTCGCTCGTGATCTGGAACTGGTCACGGTGACCGACGAGTCGATCGCGGTCCGGTGGACGACTGCGGCGATCGATCCGCTCGGCCGCCCGCGGCCGATCGAATCGGACACCGAACTCGCACTGGCACCGGCGGATTCGCGGCGGCCGGCGCCGGTGGTGCACTACGACGCCAACCCCACGGCGTACCACTACGCCGAGGTCACCGGGCTCGAGCCGGGCCGGGAGTACTACGTGGAGGCCCGATCGCGCGGGGTGCGGGCGACCCCCGGTTCGATGTGGCACTGGTGGCACGACGAGCCGCGGCTGCGGTTCCGCACCCTCGTCCCGCCGCCGGGCCGGCTGCTGCGCACCCTCGCGCTGACCAACGATCTGCACTTCGGCGAGGAGGTCAGCGGCGAGATCGTCGCCGCGTTGCCGACCGGGGTGCGGCAGGAACCGAATCTGCCGCCGTATCCGGCGGTGATGCTGGACGCGCTGCTGACCGATGTGCGCGAACCGGATCGCATGGTCGATCACGTGATCCTGGCCGGGGATCTGACCAGTGACGGCACCCCGAGCCAGTCCCGCAATCTCCGTCACTGGCTGGACGATTGGGGCACGCTGGGCCGAGATGTGCTGCTCTGCCGGGGAAATCACGATCGGCCGCGGGTCGGTCCACGCTGGCGGTCCGGACCCCGGCTGGCCGGGACGGAACATCACGACTGCTGGGGACAGTATTTCCTGCCCCGGCAGCGTCTGGTCGGATACGACCTCGGCGGATTGCGGGTGATCGGCTTGGACACCACGGATCTCGACGGCGCGGGCGGGCGCATCGACGCCGAGCAGATGGCCCGGTTGCGGAGCCTGTTGAACGACGAACCCGACCGGCCCACACTGGTTTTCGGCCACCACCCGGTGACCCGCGACTCCGGGATGAGCAATCTCGGCGGCCCCGGTTTCGTGCTCGACCGCCACGACGCCGCCGCTCTGCACCGGCTCTACGAGCGCGCGCCCGGGGTGTTCCTGCACCACAGCGGCCACACCCATCGCAATCGCCGTACGCCCCCGGACATTCCGATCCCGGTCGAATTCCTGGAGGTGGCCTCGATCAAGGAGTATCCCGGCGGATACACCCTGTTGCGGCTCTACGAGGGCGGCTACATGATCACCTTCCAGGCCACCCGCAGCGCCGCCGCGCGGCAGTGGAGTACCCGCACCCGCAGCCAGTTGTTCGGTCTGCAACCGCGATACAGCCTGGGTTCGGTCGCCGACCGCAGCCATGTGGTGCACCGCGACCTGTCCGGCGTCGAACGCGTACCGCACGCGCTCGCGCCACCCGCCGCGGCCACCGCGACCGCGGTGGCGGCCCGGCGCGCCGACCACGGCGGCCGCTGACAGCGCGGCGAAACCCGCGACAGCGGAACGCAAGAGCGGCGCAACGCGCCGCGTCCAGACTCGGCACATGGACACCACCACCCCGGCCCGCTTCGTCACCGGCACCGCCCGCGCCGACGACGGGACCCTGATCGGATACCGCCGCATCGGCCACGGCCCCGCCCTCGTGCTGGTGCACGGGGCCATGATGACCTCGTACCTGTTCCGGCAACTGGCGATCGAGCTGGCCGCCGATTTCACCGTGTACGCGCCCGACCGCCGGGGCCGCGGGCTCAGCGATCCCGGCGGTGCGACCGGCGATCTGCGCACGGAGATCGGCGATCTCACCACGCTCATCCGGGAAGCGCAGGCGCACAACGTCTTCGGTCTGAGCGCCGGCGCGATCATCTCACTGGCGACCGCCCTGGAGCTCCCCGACATCCACCGGCTCGCCCTGTACGAACCGCCCTTGGTCGGTGCGGATTTCACGTCGCTGGGGTGGGCGCCGCGCGTCGAGCGCGAGCTGGACGCGCACCGATTCACCGCCGCCGTCGTCTCGGTGCTGAAAGGGACCGGTGACCGCGCCGATTTCACCTCGCTGCCCCGATTCCTGCTGCAGCCGGCCCTGGCACTGGGCATGCGCCTGGACGAGCGCGACGACGGCGAGGACCGCCTGCCCCCGCTGCGCACCCTGGTGCCGACCGTGCGCGCCGATATCGAGGTGATCCGCAGCACCCGCGACATCTGGCATCGTCTGCCCGAATTGCACTGCGACACACTGCTTCTCGGTGGCACCCGCAGCGCCTCCTATCTGCCGCGGGCACTGGATCGGCTCGCGGCCGAACTCCCCGGCGCCACCCGCGTCGTACTCCCCGGCCTCGGCCACACCTCGGCCTTCGACGACGAGAAACCCGACGTGGTCGCCGCCGAGTTGCGGAAATTCTTCACCCGCCCGGACGCCGGCCCCCGCTGACCGTGCGCCACGCGCGGACGAATTCCGGCCAGGCGGCTAACATCTCGCGGCACATCGCCGATGATGTGATGGCGATTCCCACCGCGCGTTCCAGGGGGCAGATATGGATAATTCGGACAGCACACAGTCGCTGTGGAAAATCTCCACCCAGGTGGGACCGCTCGGCGTCGGCGTCGACGTCCAAATTCCTTATCACCCGGGCCTGCTCGCCGAAATCCTCAAAGCGGAGATCGCGGATCCACTGACGCTGTTGCTCCAGAAGGTGCTGCACATCTCCGAATTCATCGGCGATCCGCTGTCGGATCGCAGCGGCGGCTCCTCCCGCTCCTCCCAGCAGTTCTCGGTGCAGCGGTTACGGCAGCGGCTGGCCACCGCGCGGGTACCGCGGCGGCCGGTGCCGATGCAGGTGACCGGCGTGTTCTGTACCAGCGTGCTGCTCAACTACGGCTGGTGGGAGCGGTCCGGCCCGGGACATACGCCGGTCGGGCGCAACGACATTCAGCGCTGGACCTATGCCGGATTCGAGGAATGGGCGCCGTCCTGGGATTTCACCAGCGAGGTCGGATCCGGTGACGAATCGTTCTTCCTGGGCCAGCTCGGCCAGGGTGACGAGGCGAATTCGATACTGGTCGTGGTGGTCGGGCGGCGCGCGCGCGAGATCCGCCCCGGTATCCGGGGCCTGATGCAGCAACGGGGAGTCGCGGCCATGTCGGTACAGATCACCGGATTGCTGTGCCACCGTAGCCATTTGCGCAAGCGCAACCCGGAGCTGGCCGTGATCGCCGAGCGGTGGCCCTACGATTTCAACTACTGCCTGCTGCTGGACTCCGACGAACACCGCATCGCGGACGTGCACGAGGTCCCGGACTTCTATTCGGCATATCTGTGGAAATGCCTGTGGGCCAAGGACGGTGTGCCCGAGGGCGCCCTGCCCTCGCTGAACGACTGCTATCTGATCTGGGAGCACACCGATCTCACCAAACCCGACGCGATCCGCTACAACCTGGACAGCCTGCAGCACAAGGAGGAATTCCTGCGTACCGAGTTCGGCGAGATGGAGCTGTTGCAGAAATCGAGCCCGCTGATCCCGGAGAAGCCGGGCCTCACCGCGGGCTCGTTCCAGCGCCTGTTCGGCGCGATCGGCCGGATCTGACCGGCGATGATCACCTTCCGCGAACTCACCGACGAGAGCGGCGATCTGGCCGCGCTGCGCGCCTTCTACGACACCCTGTACGTCACGGAGTTCCCCGATCCGGACGAGCGGGAGTCGCTGGCGAACATGGCCGACTATCTGCGGCGCAAGCACCGGGGGTGGTACGGCCGCAACAGCTATCACATCGTGCTGGGCCTCGCCGACGGCGCCGTGGTGGCCGCCTCGATCAGCGATTACCTCGCCGAACCCAATACCGGCGTCATCGAATTCCTCCTGATCGCGCCGGCCTGCCGGGGCACCGGGGCCGGGCGGAAGCTGCTGGCGCACACCGAATCCCTGCTCGACGAGGATGCCCGGCGGGCACACGACCGGCCGCTCGACGCGATCCTCGCCGAGATGAACGACCCGCTGGCGACCTCCGCGCGGACCGACAACCTCGATCCCGTGACCAGGGCGCTGATCTGGCATCGCTGGGGCTACCGCGGCCTCGACTTCCCGTACGTGCAGCCCGCACTGTCCCCGGACCAGGATCCGGTCACCAACCTGATCCTCATCGGCAAACCGCTGCGCGCCGACTGGTCGGCCGCCATCCCCGCACCGATCGTGGCGAGCACCGTCCACGAATACCTGCGCTGGGCGATGCGCATCGACGAGCCGGACGCCTCCCCCGAATTCCGCGACATGGCAACCGCTCTCGGGCGGACCGACGGTGTCGCCCAGCTCCCGCTGGACCGGTACGTGGGCCGCGACGACACCTTCGATCTCCGTCCGGCCACCGATGCGGACGAATTCGCCGCCGCGATGACGCTGTACCGCAACACTTTTGCGCCCGGCCCGGCGACCGTGCCGGAGTCGGCGTTCCGCCGGGCCCGCGCCGACCCGGACCACCGGCTGTGGACCCTGCGCCGCACACCGGCCGATCCCGCTCCCGCCGGTCTGGCCTCCTTCTTCGCCCTGCCCGCCGCGGGTTTCGCCGGATATCTCGCGCTCACCGGACCGCTGCGGCACGCCGGTCTGTTGCGGCGGCTCGTCGCCCGGATGGAAACCGAACTGCTGTCACAACGCCACCACCTGCGCGGCTGGTACGCCGAACTCGCGCCGGATACCGACGCCGCCCCGTTCCGCCACCTCGGCTGTCACGAACTGGCGGTCGACTATCACCAGCCCGCGCCGGACCTTCCGATCCGCCTGCTCTTCAAGGCGCCCGGCCGCGTCTACGCGCCACCCGCCCTGACCACGGCCGATCTCCTCGCCGATATCGAGGACGTGCTCACCTCGGTCTACGCCGTCGCCGACCCGCGGACACATCCGACCCTGCGACGCCTGCGCGACGCGCTGCCGGACTCGCCGGAAGCCCTTGTGCCGCTGCGATAGTCAGGCCCGCGAGCGCCGCCCGAGGTCGGGCAGCGCCTCGCCGGCCACGGCCGGGCGACGCCGCTCGAGCCAGAATCCGTACTCGCGCAGGGACGTTTCCAGGCCGTCGTCCACGTAGCGACGGTAGGCGCGCAGGCCGCGGGTGTTGTGCTGCTCGTCCTTGCGGCCGCTGTCCGCCCAGACCCGGCAGGTCTCGTCGATCCACTCCAGCAGGCGTTTCCGGTCGGCCCACCAGGCGCGGACCGACTCCAGTGTCCAGTGGTCGTCGCCGTCACAGGCGTAGGCGCGGAAGGGATCCGACCACGCCGCCGTCAGGACGAGCTGGGTTTCGTCCGGGTCGCGCGGCTGGCGGAACACCACCTCGCTACCGGAATCGTCCTCGTAGACGATGTGGTCGGGTGCGATCAGCCGTCCCACCCAACAGGAATCGGTCATCGCGCCGTAGAAGGGGCCGGGTACGTTGCGCCAGTCCCGATTCGCCCATCGGCCCTGCAGATATGCCTCCGGCGGTCCCAGCAGCATGCCGGCGAGGCCGGCGACCGGTAGACCAGCCGAGACTGCGACGGTCGGTCGTGGATCCCAGTACACCACTTCACCGTACGACGAGCCGGCCCGATGATCGCGCCGAACCGGAGACTGTGGCACCGAGACGTCGCCCGCGACCGGATTCGGACCGCTCGCCCCCGTCAGCGCTCCGATTGCGGGAACAATGCCTCGCTGATCGTGGTCGCGGTGACGCGGGCCAGGTTGGCGATGAACGGGATCCGCTCCGGAATCATCAGGCGGGTGGTGCCGCGCACGCCGAGCGCGAAGTGCGCGTGGCCGTCCGGACCGAACACCGGCACGGCGATGATGCGGAAACCCCATTCGGTCTGCTCGTCGTTGATGGCGTATCCGGCCGCGCGGGCGAGCTCGAGTTCGGCGGACAGCGCCGCCGCGTGCTGCGGCGTGCGCTCGGTGCCGCGATCGTAGGGCAGCGCCTCGAGTTCCGCGCGCGTCACCGGTGACCACGCCAGCAGCGCCTTGCCCAGCGCGCTGGCGTGCAGCGGGAACCTGACCTCGGACAGGTTGTGGCCGTGGGTCTCTCGCCACCGGGTGAAGGCCAGGTTGATGGCGTCGGATCCGTGCCGGACGGCGATCGACACCGCCGTACCGGTTTCGACGGCGAGCTGCTCGAGGTGTGGCTCGGCCAGGTAGACGCGATGCCGGCGGTAGGCCAGGTGCCCGTACTCGGCGAGCGCGACCCCGAGCCGGTAGCGGCCGCTGCCCGAGATCTGTTCGACGAAGCCGGATTCCAGCAGGGTCCGCAGCAGCCGATGGGTGGTACTCATCGGAAGTTGTTGCGCGCGAGCGATCTCGGTGACGCCGAGCTCCGCATCGCCCTGGAAGCAGCGCAGCACCCCGAGCGCCCGCGACACCGTCTGCAGTGCGGAGCCGTCCACCGTCATCGGCGATCCCTTCCCGTCCGGCCCCCGGGCCTGTTGTGTCGCACGCATGAATTCCGTATATCGGAATGACATCCTCACACAGACCGGCGCACCGGGCAATGATGTGGTCGCAGACTGGTGACTCCTGCTACTACACAGCAATTCGGACATGTCAACTATTCCGATCAACGGAACAACATCCCTTGTTGCCGGATCGCCGCTTCCCTACGCTCGGCGATGCTCGAAGCTCGAGGTCCGGATCCCGCCCGTTCCGGAACAGATGTGAAAGAAGCCGATGTCCGCACCTGCGCTCAGCCCGTCCCTGCCCGCCGCCGCCACCGCGCCACCGGCGAGAACCGCTCTCCCCGAGGGCTTTCGCGCGGTCGGCCGGTCGGGACTGGTGGTGTCCGAGGTGGGCATCGGAGCCAGCACCTTCGGCCGCACCGGGATGGTCGCCGACACCCAGGCCTCGGTGGACGGCATCGTCGGACGGGCCCTGGACCTCGGCATCACCTACTTCGATGTCGCCGACGTCTACGGCGAGCACCCCGGCCAGAGCGAGACCATGCTCGCGAAAGCGTTGGGGCGCAACCGCGATCGCGTGATCATCGGCTCCAAGTTCGGTATCGGGCTGAACGGGCTGAACGGACCCGACTGGGGCGTGCGCGGTTCGCGCCGCTATGTGCGGCTGGCGGTGGAATCCTCGCTGCGCCGCCTCGGCACCGAGTGGATCGACCTGTACCAGATCCACACCCCGGACCCGGTCACCCCGATCGAGGAGACGTTGTCGGTACTCGACGATCTGGTGCACGAGGGCAAGATCCGATATCTCGGCAGCTCCAATTTCGCGGGCTGGCAGGTCGCCGACGCCGAATACGTGGCCCGGATCCACGGCCTGACCCGTTTCGTCTCGGCGACCAACGAGTACAACTTGTTGTGGCGGGAGCCTGCAAAAGAACTGCTGCCCGCGCTGGCCGCCTACGGGCTGGGCTTCTTCCCCTATTTCCCGCTGCAGAACGGATTGCTGACCGGCAAATATCGCCGCGACGCGGCGCCGGCCGGCGCGAAGATAACCAATCTGAAGAAACATCTGCTCGACACCGCCCCGTGGGACGCGCTCGACCGGTACGCGGAATTCGCCCGCGAACGCGGGGTGACCCCCACCGCGCTGGCATTCGGCTGGCTGCTGGCTCACGAATCGGTGTCCAGCGTGATCGCGGGGGTCACCCGGCCCGAACAGCTCGACGACAATCTGGCCGCGGCCCGGTGGCGGCCCACCGCGGCGGAATTCGCCGAACTGTCGGGGCTTTTCACCGGCGACCTCAGCGGCGCGCCGGGCCGGGTGACCGGCTCGGTCCCGGCCTGAGTGGCATCGAGTATCGGCTCATTTTCTCTTCTCTCGCGAGGTGGACACATGACGACGGATTCCGGCCGGAACCGCACCCTGCACCTGGGTTATATGTATTGGTCGAACGGCACCCATCCGGCGGGCTGGCGGTTACCCGAGGCCGTGCACGATCGCGGTTTCGACGGCCGCTACCTCGCCGAACTGGCGCAGCTGGCCGAGCGCGGTAAATTCGATTTCTTCTTCTTCGGCGACCGCCTGGCCACCGGACCGGAATACCAGTACACCAACACCTCGGTGCTGTCGCGGATCGAACCCTTCACCGCCGCCGCGTACATCGCGACGCTGACCAGCCGGATCGGCCTGGTGGTGACGGCCAATCCCACCTATTACGAACCGTTCAACCTCGCCCGGCTGACGGCGTCGCTGGATCACGTCTCCGCGGGCCGGGCGTCCTGGAACATCGTCACCGGCGCCGACGGCCGGGCCGCGGACAATTACACCCGCACCGAGCACGGCGACGCGACCGCCCGATACGACCGCGCCGACGAATTCGTGGGCCTGGTCCGCCGTCTCTGGGACAGCTGGGAGGACGACGCCTTCGTTCGCAATCCCGAGACCGGCGAATTCGTCGACGGCGACAAGATCCACCGGGTGGACCACGAGGGTCGCACCTTCCGGGTCCGCGGACCGCTGAACGTCGCCCGGCCGCCGCAGGGACATCCGGTGATCCTGCACGCCGGAACCTCGGACCGCTCCAGGGATCTGGGCGCGCGCGACGCCGATGTGCTGTTCGCCGCGGCCGCCACGATCGAGCAGGGCAAGCAGTACTCCGACGACATCCGCCGCCGCGCAGCCGAATTCGGCCGCGATCCGGCCGAGGTCGCGATCCTGCCGGGCCTCACCCCGATCGTCGCGGCGACCCGGCAGCAGGCGCGCGACTGCTACGACCGCCTCAACGCGCTGATCGTCCTCGACGACGACATCCGTTACGGCGAACAGGATCCCGCCACCTGGTCGCTCGATTCACCGCCGCCCCCGCGCGAGGCGCAGGGCCGCGGGCTGCGCAATCTCGGGGCCCTCTCGCAGCGGGCCGGCGTCGATCTGACCGGTGCGCGGCCGACGGATCCGATCGACGCCGCGACCGCCGATCGGCTGAATCCGGTGGGCCGCGCGCTGCTCGCCGCGGCGGGGGCGCGCACCGGCCGGACCGTCGGGGGCGAGCGGCCGCTGACCGTCCTGGATCTGCTCTACGCGCACATCGTCGGCGGCCATGTCGTGGTCGGCGATCCGGTCGACATCGCCGACTACATCCAGGGCTGGTTCGACGCGGGCGCCTCGGACGGCTTCAACATCCAATCTGCTTATCTCACCGAGCAATTGGAGACGTTCGTGGCCTCGGTGATCCCGGAGTTGCAGCGCCGCGGCCTGTTCCGGCACGACTACGAAGGCGTCACCCTGCGCGAACATCTGGGCCTGGATCGCCCGGCGAACCACTGGACCCGTGCCGACACGACCTCCGGAGGGCGCTAGACCGATGTCCGAACCACAGCGTGAACTGCACCTGGGACTGATGTTCTGGGCCACCGGAACCCACACCGCGGGCTGGCGTTACCCGGGCGCGAAGGCCGACGGCGCCTTCGACATCGCCTTCATCCAGGAGGTGACCCGCCTGGTGGAGGCGGCGAAGTTCGACTTCCTGTTCCTCGGTGACCGATTGGCGACCGATCCGGCACTGGCCAAGACCAATCCGGCCCAGATGTCGCGGATGGAACCGTTCACGGTGGCCGCCGCGATCGCGGCGGCGACCTCGCACATCGGCATCGCCGTCACCGCGAATCCGACCTACTACGACCCCTACACCGTGGCGCGGCTGCTGGGCTCGCTGGACCACCTCAGCGGCGGCCGCGCGGCCTGGAACCTGGTGACCGGCGCGGACGGCGCCGCCGCCCACAACTTCAGCCGGGACGCGCACTGGGACACCGAGAAACGCTACGACTGGGCCGACGAGTTCGTCGACGTGGTGCGGGATCTGTGGGACAGCACCGAGGACGACGCCTTCCCGCGCGACAAGGTCGGCGGCCGGTTCCTCGACGAGTCGAAGCTGCACACGATCGACCATGTGGGCGAACACTTCTCGGTGCGCGGGCCGTTGAACGTGGCGCGGCCGCCGCAGGGGCAGGTGGTGCTGCTGCACGCCGGCACCTCCGACCGCTCCCGCGAACTCGGCGCGCGCGAGGCCGACGTGATCTTCGCGGGACAGCCGAATCTCGAAGCGGCACAGGAGTACTACGCCGATGTGAAGGCGCGCGCGGCCCGCTACGGACGCACCGACCACGACATCCGGATCCTGCCGGGGCTGAGCGTCGTGGTCGGGGCCACCACCGCGGCGGCGGTGGAGGTCTACGACCGGCTCAACGCGCTGCTGCCCCTGGACCCGGAGGGCGAGGTGGTCGACACCGTCCGCTTCGGCGGCCTCGGTCAGGGACTCAAACGCAACCTCGCCTCGGTGTCCCGGGTGCTCGGCGTCGACGTGACCGGATACGGGCATCACGATCCGGTACCGCGGGCGATCTTCGACACGTCGGGCCCGGAGGGCCGGAAGGTGTTCGCGGGCATCACCGAAACCACCCGCCGCACCGTGGCCGGCCCGGAGCCGATCACCTTCTTCGATCTGATCAACGGCATCACCGTCGGCACCCGCACGGTGGTCGGCGACGCGGTCGAGGTGGCCGATCACATCCAGTACTGGTTCGAGGAGCGGGCCGCGGACGGGTTCAACATCTTTCCCGATTTCGTCCCCGGTTCGGTGCGGGCCTTCACCGAGCTGGTCGTGCCGGAGTTGCAGCGGCGCAAGCTGTTCCGCACCGAATATCCCGGTACGACGTTCCGGGACCACCTCGGCCTGGCCCGGCCGGCCGCGCGGCGGCGCCGGCTCGCCGTCTGAACTCCCGCGCACTTCCGCGCACACGAAAGGACTGTGACGATGACCCTCGATCACGCCGAACTCGTCGCCGACCGGGTGGTGACGACCGAACCGCAGGCCCCGGCGGCCCCCCGCGCCCGGCGGCGGCGCGGCGCGCTGTCACAGCGCAATCTGGCGATCCTGGGCGGGCAGGCGATCACGGTGGCCGCGGTGCTGGGACTGCTGCAATGGCTGGTGGATTCGGGCCGGGTGGGCACCATCTATCTGGCCTCCCCCACCCAGATCCTGCGGGTGTTCCCGCATCTCATCACGCAGGAGCATCTGTTCGGCAATCTGCTGATCACGCTCTACGAGGCGGTGGTGGGCACCGTGCTCGCCTTCGTGATCGGGGTCGCGACCGGCACCTGGATGGGCCTGTCCCGGGCCGGGGAACGTTTCCTCAACCCGTTCGTCGCCGCGGCGATGGCGGTGCCGAAGGTGACGATCATTCCGCTGCTGACGCTGTATCTGGGCGTCGGGGTGAACCACAAGATCGTCATCGTATTCCTGTTCGGCTATTTCCTGTTCGTGTTCAACACGATCGCCGGAATCCGGCAGGTTCAGGACAGCCATCTGAAAGTGGCTCGCGCGCACGGCGCCTCGCGGCTGCAGACGATCGTGAAGGTGATCCTGCCGTCCGCGGCGCCGAGCATCGTCGCCGCGTTGCGGGTCGAGACCGGAACCGCTCTGGTGGCCGCGCTGTTCGGCGAGATCGTCGCGTCGAAGGCCGGACTCGGGAACATGCTCAACCGCGCGATCGGGGTGTACGACACCGCCAAACTCTTCGCCCTGGTGCTGTCGATCACGGTGTTCTCCGTGCTCATCATCACCGCGGTCGACCTGCTGGAGAAGAAAGTCCTCCTCCGCTGGAAATACGTCTGACTCCGGCACTTCCGCGCCGGAACATCGAATATCGAAGGAACATACCGTGTTCAAGAAGAAATCCCTGGCCGCACTCGTCGGCGCCGCGGCGCTCGCGCTGGTCGTGAGCGGCTGCTCGGGAACGGTGGATTCGCTGTCCGGCAACAGTTCCGGCACGAACGGGCACACCACCCTGACCCTGCAGGACAGCACCGAATACACGCAGCTGCCGCTCCGATTCGGCGTGGAGAAGGGGATTTTCGCCAAGGAGGGCCTGGACGTGAAATTCACGCAGGTCCAGGACGCGGTCACCGGCGTCGCGACCGGCGAGCTGACCTACGCGTTCGGGCCCACCAACACCTATCTGCGCGCGGCCGCGAAGGGTGCGCCCATCAAGATCGTCAGTTCCGCGTTCCGCAGCAAGGGACCGTTCTTCCTCATCGCCCGCCCCGGCATCAACACGGTCGCGGATCTGAAGGGTAAGACGATCGGCATCGCGGTCGCCGGCAGCGGTATGGAGACCTACACCCGGAAAATCCTGAGCGCCAACGGCGTCGATCCCGACAAGGACGTGAAATTCGTCGCGGACGGCGTCAACCAGCAGGCGTACGGCGCGCTCACCACCGGCCAGGTGGACGCGACCATCATCCATCAGCCGTTCCCCGCGCTCGGTCAGTTGCAGGGCAAATCGGTCACCCTCGCGCGCGGCTGGGACTATCTGCCGACCTATCACACCGGGGTGCTGATCGCCGGAAACGATGTGATCGACAAGAATCCCGATCTGCTGCGCCACGGCCTGCGCGCGTATTTCACCGCGTACACCTACGCCAAGGAACACTACGACGAATACCTGCCGTGGCTGAAGTCCAAGCTGGGCACCATCGATCCGCAGGCTGTCGAGGCGGCGCTGAAGCAGGAGGACGACATCTGGGACGACAATCCGGCGATCGATCCGAAGGCCATCTCGGACACCCAGGACATCGAGATCTCGGTCGGTTTCCAGAACACCCGGTACGACGCGGACAAGTACATCGATACCCGGTTCATCCCACAGGAGTTCGTGAAGCCGTTCTCCTATCCGAAACCGGCCAACTGAGCGCCGGGGACACCGCGGCCGCCCGACAGCAGTGAGGTGACACACCCGTGGCAACGTTCGAAGTACGGGGACTGGGCAAGCAGTTCCCCACCGATCCCCCGGTACGCGCGCTCGACGGTATCGATCTGACCGTCGAGGACGGCGAATTCGTCGTCCTGCTCGGGCCGAGCGGATGTGGGAAGAGCACCCTGCTCGAGATCCTGGCCGGCCTGCAGCAGCCGACCGAGGGCGAAGTCCTGCTCGAGGGCGAACCGGTCCGGGGCACGAACGAACGCCTCGGGGTGGTGTTCCAGGACGCGTCGCTGTATCCGTGGCGGACCGTCGAACGCAATGTGGAGATCGGGCTGGAGTTCCGCGGGGTGGGCAAGGGGGAGCGTCGCCGCGCGGCGGCGAAATACCTTGCCCAGGTCGGCCTTTCGGGCTTCGAGAAGAAGTACCCGCATCAGCTGTCCGGTGGGATGCGCCAGCGCGCCGGCATCGCCCGGACGCTGGCGGCCGAACCGGACGTCCTGCTGATGGACGAGCCGTTCGGGGCGGTGGACCACCTCACCCGCATCCAGCTGCAACGGGATCTGCTGGCGCTGTGGGAAACCCGGCGCCGGACGGTCGTCTTCGTGACCCACGACGTCGGCGAGGCCGTCTATCTCGCCGACCGGGTCGTCCTGCTGTCGCCACGGCCGGGCCGGGTCGCCCGCGAATTCGTCATCGACGAACCGCGGCCGCGGCGGCGCGGCGATATCGCGTTGCTCGCCAAGGAGAGTGCGATCTACGACGCGCTGACCCTGGTCGAGGAGCGCTCGGCGGCCTCCTGAGCGGCGGGCCTCACGGCCGGGACGGTTGTGCCAGTGGCGAATTCACCTTGTCGACCAGCCAATGGCCGCCGGACCGCTGCAACCGCATCACCATCGACAACTGCCCGGGTGCGGGCTTGCCCTGGGTGCCGAGGCTGGTGATGGTCTGGCCGATCACCACGATCGCCTCGGCCGAATCGCGGTCGTTGCTGCGGACCGCGCACTGCACGTCGGTGGCCTTGGACACCACCTGCCCCTGGGTGAGCACATCGCGCAGATCCTTACTGGTGGAGTCGAATTGCTTGTGCCAGTCGCCGGTCGCGCCCGCGAGTACCGCGGCGAAGTAGGTGTCCAGGTTCTTGGCATCGTAATTCGCCAGCACCGGCGCGTAGGCGCAGGCGGCGGTGCGCGCGTCCCGCTCGGCCGCCGCCAGCTCCCGCTGCTGATGGTCGCGGTGATGGAAGAACACAGCCGAGGCGATCGCCGCGACCAGTGCGAACAGCACCACGGCCTGTGCGGCCAGGCGACCGGCCCGACCCGGGGCGGGCAGGGTGATGCGCAGCGTGCGCGACTTCCGCTCGGCGGCAACAGGTTCCGTCTCGACGGTATCGGCCGGCTCCGCCACGGTGGAAACAGGCGGCTCCGCCACGGTGGAAACGGCCGGCTCCGCCAGGGTGGCATCCTCAGGCTGCGTGGTGGATTCGTCGATCGGCGGCGCGACTTCCTTGTCGCTCATAAAGTTCTCCTATCGGGCGGGAACGGGCTGGGACAGTTCGTTGCCGGTGACGCCCGGCGGTGCGGTGGCGCCGTTGTCCGGCACGTTCGGGCGCGGCGCGTCGGCCGAGCCGCGGATCTGCAGCGCCGGATTGTCGGTGACGCAATAGTTGTAGAGACGCACCCGGGTATCGGCCTGCGTATCGGTCGCGACCACCGGGATGGTGTCGTATTCACAGGTCGGCCGGGGCCAGATATCGACCAGGGTGTTGTACATCCCGTCGTGCGCCGGGATGCCCAGCGCCTCGGAACCGACTCGCAGCGAAGGGAACAGCGCCTCGATGGCCGGGGTGCGCAGCTTGGCGGCCTTCGTGATCGCGACGAAATTCGTGACCAGATTCGTGATCGGATCCTGGGTCTCGGCGATGAAACCGTCCAGCGTGGCCAATTGTCCCGGCGCCTGCTTCAGCAGTGTGCGCAATTCCTGGTCCGCGGAGGCGAATTGATCGAACAGTGCGCTGCCCGACCTGGTCAGCGTGGTCAGGTCCGGTTGCGCGTGCTGGGTGGTGGCACCGATGATCTCCAGGTTCTCCAGCAGTTGCCGCGTCTGCGGCAGCAGGTCGTTCAGCCCGTTCATGGCGTGGCTGAGCCCGGAGATCAAGTCCCGCAACTTGTCCGGGCCACCCGCCAGCGCCTTGTCCAGTTCGTCGACGATGGTGTCGAGCCGGTCCGGATTCAGCCCGCCGATGAACTCGCTGAGGTTGGTGAACACCGACTGGATCGGCACCGGGATCCGGGTGCGCGAACGATCGATCAGCGCACCGTCGCGCAGATAGGGCCCGGTATCGGAATCGGGCCGGAAGTCCAGGTACTGCTCGCCCGCGGCGGACAACCGGCCCACGGCGACCGTGCCGCCCACGGGAATCCGTGCCGCATCGTCGATCCGGGCGACGGCGGCGACGCCGTCACCGGAAACCCGTACCGCCCGGACCGTTCCGACCCGGCTGCCGCGGAAGGTGACATCATTGCCGGAGCGCAGGCCGCCGGAGGAGGCGAGTTCGACGGTGACGTCGTAGGTGTGCGGCAGCGGATCGAACCGCAGGATGGATCCGCCGATGTAACCGCAGCCCACCAGCAGCACCGCGATCAACGCGATATTGGCGACGCCGACGCGATGCCGCACCACCCATTGCCACAGGGGCGAGTTCACCGGTCTCCTCCCGGTTGTGGCTGGGGCGCACCGGGATCCGGTCCCGCGTCCGGTGGCCGCGGCGGACTGTTCAAGCGGCCGAGGACCTTCTCGAACACCTGCTGCAGGCTGCCGACGAACTGCCCCGCATCGCCGAGCTCCGGCAGGCGGCTGCCCGACGGATCGCTGAGCGCGCCGATACTCAGATACGACACGGTCGCCGCGACCGCCAGGGCCGGGCCACGCAGGCTCGCCATCATCGACGGATACAGGTTGTGGACACCGTCGAGTGCCCCGGTCAGCTGATCGCTGCGCGCGAACGCCGACATGAGCGCCTGAATGCTCTGGAACAGGCCCACCAGATCCTGTCCGCTGGTGGTCGCGAAATCCCCCAGCGCGTCGGTGGTGGTCGCCACCTTCGTGAGCAGATCCACCATCTGCTGGTTGTTCTCGGTGAGCAGGCCGATCAGGGCCGGGAAAGTGTCGGCGGCAGCGCCCAATTCGGTCTTGCGCACGGCCAGCGCACCCGACAGCGAATTCAGGCCGGTCAACACCGAATCTATATCGCCGGTGCGCTGATTCAGCGCCGAGATGACGGCGGTCAGCTCGGTCAGCAGGTGTGCCAGTTCCGGTGCGCGCCCGGCGAACATCGAATTCATCTCGGTGGTGATCTTCGCGGCCTGATTGATGCCGCCGCCGTTGAGCAGCAACGACACCGACATCATCAGCTGCTCCACCGAGGCGCCCGCGGCGGTGTGGTCGGTGCCGATGGTGTCACCGTCGCGCATCGGCTCGCCCGCGTCCTTCGCCGCGGGCAGGCTCATCGCGACGAACATGTCACCCAGCGGAGTCGCCTGCCGCAGTTCGACGGTGGTGCCCCGGGGCAGCCGGATGTCGTCGCGGATCAGCATCTGCACATCGGCCACGAAATTCGTGGTGTGGATCCCGGTGACGACGCCGATATCGCTGCCACCGATCTTCACGTGCGCGTGGTCGGGCAGATTCAGTGCGTCGGCGAAGGCGGCGTGGACGATGTAGCCGGGCCGGCCGAGGCCGGGTTTGGGCATCGGCACGGAATCCACCGTGACCGCACAGCCGCTCGCTGCCAGCAGGGCCACCGCGGTGATCAGTCCGCCGATCGTCGTTGTGCGCAGTCTCATTTCGCCTTCGCAATCCCCAATAGTGCGGCGGTGAGCCCGAAGTCGGGACCGAAGTCCTGGACCTTGCCGGTGCGGCAGCCGTCCAGGCGCATCCGGATCCGCTCGCAGAACGTCGACAACGCCTCGCTGTCGAGTACCGACTTGTCCAGCAGCCCGTGCAATCGCAGCGCCTGATCCTCGCGGCTGGTGGCGTTGGACAGGTTCTGGAAGGTGAGCGGGAAGAGGTCCACGATCTCGGTGAGGTTGCGCGAATTCGCCCGCATGTCCGCGGTGATCGCCAGGAACCGGTTCAGCGCCCCGGCCAGTTGCTCCCGGTTCTCCCCCACCAGACTCGCGGTGTCGGTGACGAAATCGTCGAGCTGGGTCAGCACCGCCTGGATGCCCGGCGCCTGCTCACCCATCAGCTGCACCAATTCGGTGAGCCGCCCGCTGAAGTCGCGCACGGTCTGATCGTTGGACGCGATCACCTGCGTGATGTCGTTGAGTTTTACGATGGTGGTGGAGATCTGGTCCTTGTCGGCGAAGGTCACCTCGAATGCCGAGGACAGCGCGTCGAGCGTCTCCCGCAGCCGGTCGCCGTTGCCGTTCAGCAGCGGGAACAACACCCGGCTGGCCAGCGGGCCGGTCTGGTTGTCGCCCTTCAGCGCATCGCCGAGCTGCGAGAAATTCTCCAGGATGCGATCCAGTTCGACCGGAACCCTGGTGCGCTGCAACGGAATATAGGCGCCGTCGGTCAGGGTCGGGCCGGTGCCGGTGTAGGCCGGCGCGAGTTCCACGTGCCGATTGGTGATCAGCTGCGGATTCACCAGCGCCGCCATGGCATCGGCGGGGATCTGCACGTCGCGATCCAGCGACATGACCACCTGTACGTAGGTGCCCTTCGGCGTCACCGAGGCCACGGTGCCGACCGGAACCCCCAGCACCGCAACGTCGTTGCCCGCGTACAGGCCCGCGACGTTCTCGAAATCGGCGGTCACGGTCATGCGGTTGCCGAGGTACTGGCCGGGCACCGCCGTCAGGGTTCCCGGCAGCAGCCCGCACGCCGAGGTGAGTACGGCGACGGCGCACAGCACGGCCGTCTTCACGCGATTTCCGAATCCGGTCACAGTCATCCCCGCCTCACCCGCATCCCGCGACGGCCTGCGCGAAGCAGAGCCAGTTGTCCGGGAATATCCACGGCGCGTACACATTTCCGTAGGGCCCGTCGCCGACCACGTTGTCGAACTGGCGCAGCGCCACCGGCATCACCTGATACAGCCGGTCCAGGTTGGCCTGGTTCTTCTGCAGGCCCTCGGACATGGTGTTCAGATCGCCGATCAGCGGCGAGAGCCGGTTGTCGTTCTCCAACCCCATCTGCTGCAACAGTTTCGACAGCGACGCGACGTTGTCCAGCAGCTGCTTCAACAGTGTCTGCCGCTGCTGCACCGCCCGGCCGATCGCCTCACCGCGGGTCAGCAGCAACAGCACGCTGTTCTGGTTGTCCGCGACCAGTGTCGAGACCGTGTCCATCCCCTTCAGCAGGGTGTCCACCTCGTCGCGCCGGTCGTTGATCACCTTCGCCAGTTCCCCCACGCTGTCCAGCGCCTGCACGGCCAGCTGCGGCGAATCGCCCATCTGCCGATCCACCAGATCCAGGGCCTGCCGCAGCTTCTGCGGATCGAGCCGCTCGATCCGCTCGAACGACGACTTGTACTGCGGATCCTGGATCACCTTGCCGAGGTTGTACGGCACCGAGGTGTGATCGAGCCGAATCCGGTTGCCCGGCAACGCCGGTCCGGTCCCCGGCGTCAGATCGACATGTAACCGGCCGAGGATCGTCGACAGTTCGATGCCCGCCCGCGCGTCGTCACCGAGCCGGATGTCGCGGCGCACCTTCATGCCGACCAGCACCTTGCCGTTGTCGAGCGCGACGCTCGACACCTGCCCGACCTCGATGCCCGAGACATCGACGGTCGCGCCGGGGCGCAGGCCCGCGGCCTGCTCGAATTCGGCCGAGATGGCACGGTCGCCCAGCCTGGCCTGTTTCACCACGGTCGATCCGACGAGCAGCAGCACGACGATCCCGGCGGCGAACAGCCCCAGCCGCAGATATCGGTTCCGCAGGAACCCGGGCCGGCGGATCGCGGGGATCCGGAACCGGCGTGGTCGGGCCGTCATCGGCACACCTCCGAATGGGATCGGCCGCCCACCTGGTCGAACAGGCCGGGCGGGAAGAGTACGCCCCACAGCGACACGTCCAGGCTGCAGATGTAGGCGTTGCCGTAGGTGCCGTAACTGCTGAATCGCGCGACGGCGTTGAAGATATCGGGGAACTCCACCGCGACCCGGTCCAGCGAGGCGCCGTTGAGCAACAGCAGTGTGACGCCGGCGGTGGCGTCGTGTTGCGCGTCGACCAGATCGGGCTGCAGCTGCGCGATGATGTTCGACAGCGAATCCGTCGCCGTCGCAACCCGTTCCACCGAGGATTTCAGCGCGGTGCCCTGCGAATACAGCGCCTCCACCAGTGAACGCGCCTGCGTGATGAGGGTTTCCAGGTCGTTGCTGCGATGCGACAGGCCCGCGATCACGCTGCTGAGGTTCGAGATCACCTCGCCGAGAATGCGATCGCGCTGCCCGAAGGTGGTCGCCAGCTGCGCGGCCTGCGTCACCAGCGCGCTCAGCGACACCCCGTTGCCCTGCAGCGCCTGGATCAGCGTCTCCGACAGCGAGTTCACCTGATCCGGTTGCAGCACACCGAACAACGGCTCGAAGCCCGACAGCAGCGAGGACACGTCGAAGGACGGCTCGGTCCGCTCGATCGGGATCCGCCCGCCGGCCGGCAGCGGCCGCCCCGGATCCTTGCCGGGCAGCAGCGCGATGTAGCGCTGCCCGATGAGGTTCTGGTAACGCACCAGCGCCTTGGTCGTATCCGTCGGATGCTGATCGCTCTGGACGCGGAACCCGACCTCGGCCCGGTACCCGTCGGTGAAGTCGATCCGATCGACCCGGCCGACGCGCACCCCGGCCATCCGGATGTCGTCGCCGATCCGCAGGCCCAGCACATCGGAGAAGACCGCCGAATAGCTGTGCGTACGACCGGGAACCGATCGCTCCAGGGTGGACCAGATGGTGTACGAGAGCACCACCGCGATCACGGCGAAGATGCCGAAGCCCGCCGCCGCCTTTCCGGATTTCACGATCCGTCCTCCCCGTCCGCCGGAACCAGACAGCCACCGGCCAGCACCGACGACAGCAACAGCACCTGCGCCATATTCGGCGTGCCACCCACCAGCGCCGCGACGGCATCGGCGCCGCGCAACCCGGCGGGCGCGGTATCCGCCCCGCCGCCATCCGGCGCACCGGGCGCCACGGCATCCGGCGCAGGCCCTACGGGCGCACCGGGATTCGCCGCCCCCGGGACAACCGGACCCGTCGCGGTACCGCCGGGCACCATCGGCGCGGCCGCACCCGGCGCTACCGGACCCGTGATCCCGGGGATCACCGGAATCATCGGAAAGCCCGGAATCCCCGGCACATTCGGCACGCCCTGTGTGCCCGGACCCGCGGGCAGCGCCGGGACGACCGGCGCCGGGCCCGCCGCGTCCAGCCGGTGTGGTACCAGCTGCGGCGGATAGTCCTGCGGCGGAGCCACATCCGGCACACTCGGGCCACCGCAGCGCGGGCCGGCCATGGACCCGTAGTGCGGGCAGTCCTTCGCCGTGTACTGCTGGAAGGGCGTGAACGACACGTTCATCTTCCAGTGCATCTGTTTCTTCGGGCCGAAGGTGAAGGTGCTCTGCAAGCGCTGCAACGCGGTGTTCAACGTCGCGATGGAGTACGGAATGGCCTGCGGATCCTCCGCCAGGCTGCCGAACAGCCCGTTCAGTCCGGACACCAGGTACTTCCCGGAATCGGGGTTGCGCGCGAACAGTCCGTTGACGGTGTCGACCGCATGCCCGCCGCCGGTCAGCAGTTGCACCAGATCCGCGCGCTGTTCGGTGAGCGTGCGGGCCGTGGTCACCGACTTCGACAGCGTCTCCACCAGATCCGGCGCCGACACGCTCAGCGCGGTCGCCGCCCGGCCCAGATTGCCGAGCAGATCCCCGATTCCGTCGATACCGCGGACCTCGGTGAGCCACCGGTCCAGCCGCTCCACGGTGGAGCCCGGCACCCGGGCCGAGGGGTCCAGCGCGGCCGCCAGCGTCGACAGCACCCGCCCGAGTTTCTCGGGCCGGATGTTGTTCAGCACCGTGCGCAGGACGTCCAGCGCGGTCTGCAACTGCACGGTCGCCTCGCTGTGGTCCTCCGGAATCGTCGCTCCCGCACGCAGTGCCGACGCCGTCGGAGTGGTGTCGACCAGTTCCACGGCGGTCACGCCGAAGATGTTGGACGGCACCACCCGTGCCGCGACGTTCGCCGGAATGGTCTGTGCCACTTGCGGTTGCAGCGCCAGCCGAGCCCGCTGGCTGTCGCCGCGCGCGGCCACCTCGACGTCCTCGACGCGGCCGACGATCATCCCGCGGAATTTCACGTCGGCCCGGGCGGGCAGCCCGTCGCCGGTGCTGGTGAGTACCGCCGTCACGGTGGTCTTCGCCTCGAAGCGGCCGGTGTAGCGCAGCCCGAGCAGGAACAGGACCAGGGCCACCGCGGTGATCATGCCGAGTCCGGCCAGGGTGAGCTGCCGGGCAGTGGCGCCGCGCCCACTGGGATCCATCATCATCGCCGGCCCCTATCCCGAGATCCGGAAGCCGGGGTCGATACCCCAGATCGCCAGTGTCATGAACAGATCCGTGAAGACGGTGACGACGATGACCATCTTGATCGCGCGCCCGGCCGCCACCCCGACGCCCTCCGGCCCGCCGGTGGCGACGAAGCCGTAGTAGCACTGGATGAACGTCGAAACCAGTACGAACACAACGACCTTCAGCAGCGACCAGAACACGTCCGGTCCCAGCAGGAACTGATGGAAGTAGTGGTCGTAGGTGCCCGCGGTGGTGCCCCCCAGCAGCAGCACCGACAGTTTCGTGGTGAGGTACGCGCTGGCCAGGCCCACGCTGTAGAGCGGCACGATGGTCAGCGTGGCCGCGATCATCCGGGTGCTGATCAGGTACGGAAGTGGCCGGATGGCAATGGATTCCAGCGCGTCGATCTCCTCGGAGATCCGCATCGCCCCGAGTTGCGCGGTGCACCGGCAGCCGGCCTGGATCGCGAACGCCAGCGTCGCGACGATCGGCGCCAGCTCCCGGGTGGTGGCGAAGCCGGAGATGGCGCCGGTGAGCGGGCTCATGGTGAGCAGGTTCAGCGCCGTGAACGACTCCATGCCGACGGTGATGCCGCCGAATCCGCACAGCGCCACGATGACTCCGATGGTGCCGCCGCCGACCACGAGAGATCCGTTGCCCCACGCGACATCCGCGGTCAGCCGCAGCACCTCCTTGCGGTAGTGCCGCAGTACGAACGGAATCGCGAACAGCGCCTGGAAGAAGGTGACGACCTGATGTCCCAGCCGGCGGTTCGCCGCCACCGGCACGGCGGCCACGTTCGCGGCCATCCGCACCGGGCGCAGCGCCGGGGGTGTGTAGGTGCTGCCCATCTCACACCACCTTCGCCGGCAGGAGCGTGTTGTAGAGCTGGGTGAGCAGGATGTTGGTGGCGAACAACATCAGCGCCGAGCTCACCACCGCCGAGTTCACCGCCTGGGCCACCCCGCCGGGGCCGCCGTGCGCGTGCAGGCCGACGTCACAGGCGATGATCGCGGTCAGCAATCCGAAGATCGCGGCCTTGATCAGCGCCACCACCATGTCGTTCGCCACCGCGAACGAGGCGAACGAGCTGACGAAGGAGCCGGGTGTGCCGTGCTGCGCGTACACGTTGAACATGTAGGCGGTCGCGAAGCCGACGAAGACGATGAATCCGCACAGCAGCATGCTCACCAGCACCGCGGCCGCCATCCGTGGCGCGACCAGACGCCGCACCGGATCGACGCCCATCACCATCATCGCGTCGATCTCCTCGCGGATGGTCCGCGAGCCGAGGTCGGCGGTGATGGCCGAACCGACCGCGCCCGCGATCATCAGCGAGGTGACCAGCGGCGCGCCCTGCCGGAGGATGCCCAGTCCGGCCACCGCGCCGATGAAGGTGGTCGCGCCGACCTGATTCACCAGCGCGCCGACCTGGATCGACACCACCACCGCGATCGGGATGGCCACCAGCACCGTCGGGGCCGCCGACACGCTGGTCATGAACGCACACTGTTTGATGAACTCGCGGTGGGGGAATCGGCCCGTCAGGATCGACACGACCAGTTGACGCAGCGCGTCGCGGGCCAGATCCACCTGCCGCCCGAGGGTTTCCAGCGATTGTTGCGGATGCCGGCGCCACAGCCCGCGCAGGCTCGCGCCGATCCTCGCCAGTTCGGTCGGTTCCGGGGCCGGTTCGCCGACCCCGCCCCGCGGCACGACGACGGTCACGGTTCGCCCTCCAGGTGGTGCTGCAACAGCGTCAGCAGTACGCCGAGTACGGCGAAACCCGCTGCGGCGGTACATAACACGGTCAGCCACAGCCCCCAGCGCAGGACCGGATTCACATTCGTTCGCCCACCGAGGACCTTGACCCCGATCACGAGGAGGTCGATGAGCCGGACCAGGATCATCATCTACGTCATGCACACATTCGCGAAGGTGAGCACGGGCCAGCACACGATCGACCCGAGGAAGGACACCACGACGTCGATGCCGTGCAGCTGCTTCAGGTGGGATGTGTGGGTGAGGCTCCAGACGACCCCCGCGAGCCCGTAGGGAATGCCGAGAATGATCAGGGTGCCGAGGAATTCGGACACCTTCATCTCGTAGGCGAGTATCCGGTCCAAGCGTCCGATCACGTCCCGCACGTCCTTTCAGGTCACTGCCCGCCGCCGGGCGCGCACCCGCTCCGTCGCATGGCGCGCGTAGTTCCCGGCGACGCTCCCCCGCCGCCGCGGCAGCGATGGTTACCGGTGTCACGTCGGAGAACCAGCAGACACATAGTAGGCCAGAAACTCGTATTTACAATGGATAATCTTGCACATGTACCGCCGACGGATCAAGAATAGTCAGTAACATAGTGGAGTCGTCGCCCAGCCGGGCAGGCACCAGGGAGGATGCGATTCGCATGACTACGGCCCCCGAGAGCACCGCCGCCACGCCACCCGGGTCCGGGCCGCCGCTGACATCGGCACAGACCCGCATCGCCGCCCCCGGAACCCATCGCGCGGACGGCAAACGGCCGCCGCGACTGGCGGACGCCCTGGATTTCTGGCAGTTCTCCGGCGCCGCCGCCAATGTCGCCATGCAGCTGGCGCTGCCCGGCGTCGGCCACGGCGTGGCCCGGAGCCGGGTCGATTCCGGCGCGCTGATGGTGCATCCGTGGAAACGCCTGCGCACCACCGCTTCCTACCTCGCGGTCGCGATCCTGGGCACCCCGGAGGAAAAGTACGCCTTCCGCGAGGCGGTCGACGTGGCCCACCGCCAGGTGCGGTCCGAACCGGGTGCGGCGGTGCGGTACAACGCCTTCGACCGCAACCTCCAATTGTGGGTCGCCGCATGCCTGTACATCGGATTCGAGGACTCGTACCAACTGCTCAACGGGCGGATGAGCCCGGAACAGGCCCGGTCGTTCTACTCGACGTCCGCGACGCTGGGCACCACACTGCAGGTCACCGAGGACATGTGGCCCGCGACCCGCGCCGACTTCGACGTCTACTGGAACGAGGCCTGCCGGCGGGTCGCCGTCGACGAGACCGTCCGCGCCTACCTCGACGATCTACTGCACCTGCGGATGATCGCGTGGTTGCCGCGCATACTGTTCGGCGATCTGCTCCGGTTCCTCACCGCCGGCTACCTGCCGCCGCATTTCCGCGCGCAGCTGGGGGTGCGGTGGTCCGCGACGGACCAGCGCCGCTTCGACCATCTCTTCCTGTTCGTCGGTTTCGTGAACCGATTCGTTCCCCGATTCGTTCGTACCTTCGGCACCCGATCGATGATGGCCGACGTGCGGCGCCGACTGCGCAGGCACCAGGCGCTCATCTGATCGGGTGGTGGCGACCACCCGGGGTGCCGCGCCGACCCCGGGCGGTTCGTCAGCCCATGTGATCGATCTGCCGGATCTTGTTCATCGCGTCCAGCGCGGCGACCTTGTACGACTCGGCGAGGGTCGGATAGTTGAAGACCGCGTCCACCAGATAGTCGACGGTGCCGCCGCATCCCATCACGGCCTGCCCGATGTGGACCAGTTCCGTTGCCCCGGTGCCGAATACGTGCACACCCAGCAGCGACCGGTCCTCACTGGACACCAGAAGTTTGAGCACACCGTAGGAATCGCCGATGATCTGCCCGCGCGCCAGCTCGCGATAGCGGGATACGCCGACCTCGTAGGGAATTCGCGCCTCGGTCAGCTCGTCCTCGGTCTTGCCGATGAAGCTGATCTCCGGGATGGTGTAGATACCGATCGGCTGGAGCGACGAAAGTGTCTGCACCGGTTCGCCACACGCGTGGTGCGCGGCCAGCCGCCCCTGTTCCATCGAGGTCGCGGCCAGCGCGGGGAAACCGATCACATCGCCGACGGCGTAGATGTGCGGTACCTCGGTGCGGAAGTACTCGTCAACGCTGATCCGGCCGCGGCGATCCGCGCTCAGTCCGGCGTTCTCCAGCTTCAGCGGCTCGGTCAGGCCCTGCCGGCCGGCGGAGTACATGACCACCTCGGCGGGAATCTTCTTGCCGCTCTCCAGGATCGCGATGGCGCCGTTGGCATGTCGCTCCACCGCGGCGACGGTCTCCCGGAACCGGAAGGTGACCGCGAGATCGCGCAGGTGATACTTCAGCGCCTCGACCACCTCGACATCGCAGAAGTCCAGCATCCGCTCGCGCGACTCCACGACCGTCACCTTGCAGCCGAGCGCGGCGAACATGGACGCGTACTCGATGCCGATCACCCCGGCGCCGACCACGATCATCGTCTGCGGCACCCGCTCGAGTTGCAGGATGCCGTCGGAGTCGATGATGGTCCGGCCGTCGAAGTCGATGCTGGCCGGTCGCGCGGGCTGGGTGCCGGTGGCGATCACGATCTTCTCGGCGGTGATGCGGGTCTCCCGGCCGGTGCCGTCCGTCACCTCGATGGTGTGCTCGTCGGCGAACGAGCCCATCCCGGGCAGCATGCCCACCCGGTTGCGGGTGAGCTGACTGCGGATCACGTCGACCTCGCGGCCGATGACGTGCTGTGCGCGCGACAGCAGGTCGGTGATCGTGATGTCCTCCTTGACCCGGTAGCTCTGCCCGTACATCTCCCGCTGGGACAGGCCGGTCAGATAGAGGACGGCCTCGCGCAGGGTCTTCGACGGAATGGTGCCGGTGTTTATGCACACACCGCCGATCATGTCCCGCCGCTCGACCATGGACGCGCGCTTGCCGAGTTTCGCGGTGGCTATCGCCGCTTTCTGGCCGCCGGGACCGGACCCGAGAACCAGTACGTCACAGTCGTACATGCAGCCAGTGTGACAGCGGAATGTGAAATCCGATGTGCTTCCGAAATGCCGCGGGCCGACGGGATTCCGACGAGTTGCCGATCGGGTCACGAGCACCCCGACACGCGTAGAAAAAGGCGCTCGGACCATGTGCTGAATGTTTGCCGAACCCGGCAAACGCAGTGCCGCCGCCACCGCGAAACAAGTCCTGCCCGATTCACCGGGAATATTCGACGGACGTCCGGGGCCGGTCGAATCATCGGGCGAGTACCGGTACCATAACAGTGTGGCGTCGGTGCGAGAGCACTTGTCACGGTCGGGCCGAGGCCGCGGCCGTCCGTTCCGGCGCAGATCGGCGCCGATGTGCGACTGGTCACAATTCGATGGCGAACAGGCCCGCGACGTGCGGACACGCTACATCTGTCTGCGAATGGGGTGGAGGCAGAAGCTATGCAGCAAGACGGCAATACCAAGGTATCGGCTCTCTTCGAGACGGCCGTTGCCGCGGCGGTGCGGGCGCCCTCGGTGCACAACACCCAACCGTGGCGGTGGCGGCTGGACGGGGAGACCATCAGGCTGTTCGCGGACCGCGACCGCCAGTTACCCGCCACCGACCCCTCCCAGCGTGCGTTGCTGCTCAGTTGCGGAGCCGCGCTGCACCACCTGCGGATGGCGCTGGCCGAGGCCGGTCTGACGGCATCGGTGACCTATTTCCCCGATCTCGCCGATCCCGACCACCTCGCGGACATCACCGCCACGACGGCGGCGCCGTCGCCGGAGGATCTCGACATGGCCGCGGCGATCCCGGATCGGCGGTCCGATCGGCGGCGTTTCGGCCCGCGTCCGGTGCCGGCCCGGCAGTTGCGCGCCGTCGCGCGCGCCGCGCTGCCGTACAGCGCCGCCGCGCGGCTGGTCCCGCCGAACCTGCGCGATCTGCTGGCGGAGGTCGGTCATCTGGCCGCCGACCGGCATCGCGCGGATCCGGGTTATCAGCGCGAACTGTCGGCCTGGAGCGGCCGGCACGGCACCGCCGACGGCGTACCCGCCGCCAACACCCCGCCGGTACGCGGCGGCGACCTCGCGATGCGGTTCTTCGCCGAACCCGAACTGGCCGATCGGCCGCTACCGGACGACACCGCCGAGTGGTTCGCGCTCTGCACGCCCGCCGACGATCGGCTGGCGCGGGTCAAGGCGGGCGAGGCGGCCAGCGCCGTATTGCTCACGGCCACCGGCCTCGGCCTGGCGACCTGTCTGCAGACCGAACCGCTGGAACTGCCGGAACTGCGGGACGAGGTGCGCTCGGAGGTGCTGTTCGACTGCGCGTTCGCGCACGCGCTGGTGCGCGTCGGCTCGGTGCCCGCCGAGGCCGAGCCGCTGCCCGCCACACCCCGCCGCGCACCCGCCGAGGTGATCGAGTCCGACACCGCCATCGGGCACGTACGGGAAGCTGCGAGCTCCGTTCGGATCTGACCGGGGGGAAATGGTAATCAGTTGTGCGCCAAAAGGTATCGGTTGACGATGTGACGAACTGGTAAAATCGGACCCCGAATAACGGTGTTCGAGCACGCGACCACAACGGCGTGGGGGCGGGGAAGAGTGAGCCATGGTCCGTTGCGCCGATTCCGAATTCCCACCCCCGCTACTTCGGGGCCCGACTGCGGATCTCAACCGCCGCAACCTGTTCCGCGGGGTCGCGCTCGGCGCGGCACTGGTCGCCGCCGGCGCCGGAACGGCCACGGCCGCACCGTTTCCCAGCCTGAGCGCGGGCGACGACAACGGTATCCCCGACGGTGATCCGAAAGCCCCGGCGCCGCAGGGTGTCCTGAGCCGCCTGCCCGGCGACGGTAATCAACTGGCGTTCACCGTCGACGACGGCACCACCGGTGAGGTCGTCGCCGCCTACGCGCGGTTGTGCATCGACAACGGTTTCCGGCTCACCTTCTTCCCCAACGGGGTCTACCCGTCCTGGGCCGAGAACGCGGGCCTGCTCCGGCCGCTGCTGGATTCGGGACAGATCCAATTCGGCAACCACACCTGGTCGCATCCGGACATCACCAAGCTGAGCCACGATCAGCTGGTCGACCAGATCACCCGCAACGAGCAGTTCCTGCAGAACACCTTCGGTGTCAGTGGCCGGCCGTTCTTCCGGCCGCCCTACGGCAGCCACAACGCCACCACCGACCGGATCGCCGCCGACCTCGGCTATCAGACGATCACCCTGTGGGGCGACACCATCGGCGACAGCCGCATCGTCACCGAATCCGATGTGATCGGCGCCGCGTCGCATGCCTTCCAGCCGCAGAACATCGTGCTCGGCCATGCCAATCAGCGGTCCGTGGGCCGCGCGCTGCCGGCGCTGGCCGGGATCATCCGCGATCGCGGACTGGCCACGGTCAACCTGGGCGACCTCTTCGCCACCGACTGACCGCCCGGCCGCGGGCGGTCACCCCCGGATGCCGAACGGCACCGGCCCGACCGCCCGCGCGGGACCGACGCGCTAGCTGCCCGATACCGCCGCCGGCCGGTCCGCGACCGGTCCGGCGGCGCGGTCGCGGGTGAAGCGCAATACACCGTCCTCGAGCGGGGCCTTGCGCAGCAGTGCCCGGTCCCGGAAATAGTTGTTGATCACCTGCCACGGCCCGCGGGTGCCCTGCCGCGGGGCGACCGCGTCGCCGCGCTGGACGTAGCCCGAGCTCAGGGTGCCGCCCATCATGGATTCCGGTGCGATGTCGCCGGGTTCGGGCACCGCGACGAAACGGGTGTAGCCGTGCTCGCGCATATGACCGAGCAGGCGGCAGAAGTATTCGGCGGCCAGATCGGCCTTCAGCGTCCACGACGCGTTGGTGTAGCCGAGCACGATCATCGCGTTGGGCACGGTCCCGAGCAGTGCGCCCTTGTAGGCGACCAGATCCCGGGTGGCCAGGACCTGCCCGTCGACCTCCAGTTCCGCGCCGCCGAGCATCTGCAGGGTGAGGCCGGTCGCGCTGATCACGATGTCGGCGTCGAGTTCCTCGCCCGAGCGCAACCGGATGCCGGTCTCGGTGAACGTCTCGATGTGGTCGGTGACGATCGAGGCGCGGCCGCCGCGCAGGGCCTTGAACAGATCGCCGCCGGGCACGATGCACAGGCGCTGATCCCACGGATCGTAGGACGGACTGAAGTGCCGCATGTCGATGCCGGGCCCGACCTGTGCCCGCACCGCGGCCAGCAGCAGTCGCCGCGACAGCGCCGGATTGGACCGGGACAGCTGATAACTGGCCCGCTGCAATGCGATGTTGCGGGCCCGCCCGACCCGATAGGCCAGTGCCACAGGCGCTTTCGCACGTTTCAGGCCGACCGCGACCGGATCCTCGGCGGGCAGCGCCGCGATGTAGGTGGGCGAGCGCTGCAGCATGGTGACGTGCGCGGCATCGCGGCACATCGCCGGAACCAGGGTGATCGCGGTGGCGCCGCTGCCGATCACCACGACCCGCTTGCCGCGGTAGTCGAGATCCTCGGGCCAGTGCTGCGGGTGCACGACCGTGCCCCGGAAATTCTCCTCGCCCGGGAACCGCGGCCGGTAGCCCTGGTCGTAGTCGTAGTAGCCGGTGCAGCCGACCACGAAGTTCGCGGTGTAGGTCTCGGTCTCGCCGGTCTGTTCGTCGAGCGCCTCGGCGGTCCACAGCCCGCGCGCACCGGACCAGCGCACCGCGGTGACCTTGCGGCCGAACCGGATGTGTTCCGTCACACCGTATTCCGCGGCGGTCTGCTGAATGTACGCGCGGATGTGCGGGCCGTCGGCGAGCACCTTGGTGCCGTGCCAGGGCCGGAAGCCGTAGCCGAAGGTGTACATGTCGGAGTCCGACCGGATACCCGGGTAGCGGAACAGATCCCAGGTGCCGCCGACGGCGGTGCGGCGCTCCAGGATCAGATAACTGCGGTCGGCCTGTTCGCGGGACAGATGGCAGGCCATGCCGATACCGGACAGGCCCGCGCCGATGATCAGTACGTCGACATGCCGCGTCATTGAGGTACTCGTTTCGTTCTCCGGTGATGACCGCGGCGTCGCTGCCGCGCTACCCGCAGGGTACGTGTTATTTATGGTTACGTCTACATGGGTGGTCACCCGGCACAGATGCCACGTCCGATGAAGACCGCCGGTGCGGTGACCGGCAAATCGCCGTCGTGGCCGCATTCGCACCGCGAGGTATCGCCGGATACGCCCGGCCCGGCGTCCGATCACCGCCGCAGGTCATCCGATGAATCGAAATTTATTGCCGGACAACATATTCCGGGTGACCGGTCCGGATCTACCGGCTCCGGTGGAACACGGCGAACCCGAGTGCCATGATGTCTGCATCCACGAGATCCGTGTTGCTCGTGTAAAACTCCGATTGCGCGATATCCGAGTGGCGGAATAATATTCCCCGGACCCATTGCCTTTTCCCCGTTCGGCATTGAGAATCAGCCGCATGGCAAAACTCGATGTGCACGCGAAGATCGACCAGGTCGTCGCCGACGAACTGCGCGCGGCACGTGCCCGGCGCCGGCTCAGCCGGGCTCAACTGTCGGCCTCCTCCGGGCTGGCGGTGTCCACCATCCAGCGATTCGAAAACGGCGAGCGCTCACCGGATCTGCGGCAACTGCACGATCTGTGCGCGGCGCTGCGGATCTCCCCGGTCGACATCGTCTCGGTGATCAGCAAGATCGACGAGAAATAACGCGGCTTACCCGATCGGCGGGACCCGCAGCGCGCGCAATTCTTGCGCGAGATTATCCCGGGCCCTCGATTCGAACCTTTCACGCCCGGCGGCGGTCCGGAACAATACCGGCCGGTCGATGAATCGCTGCAACACGACCGCCCGGCCCATGCGATACAACTCCGGGGACACATGCCGATACTCGGCGCGCACCGCACGGGCATAGGCGGCGTAATCACGCTCCCCGGCCCCGAGTACCGCGAGATCCGCATCGCAGAGCACCGCGCCGTTTCCGTCCTCCGCGTCCGGGTTGTGCTCGACGGTCAGGCGGATCAGCCGGATCACCTCCGCGACCGTCTCGGGCCGCACCCCGATCGAGAGCAGCGCCGCGCCGGCCAGTCGCGCACTGCGCTCCTCGTTGTCGCCGCGCTGCACCGCGTAGACCGCGTCGTGATAGAAGGCCGCATACCGAATCGCCTCCAGATTCACTGCGGCGGAACTCAATTCGTCGGCCACCCGTAACACGGCCCGGAGGTGGCGGACGGTGTGGTAGCGGCGGTGCGGCTCCCGATAACAACGGATCACCGCCGTGCCCACCGCACCCGCGCGCTGCCCCGCCAGCAATTCCCATCGGCCGAGCAACTCGGCGTCGAGTTCCGTCATGCGCTCAGTGTCGTCCGGCCGCCGCGCGGACACCAGATGTGCTGACACACATCACAATCCGCCGGCCCGCTCCGGCGAAGTGGACCTCGCGGACGAACCGCGGTCCGGCATGCGACGGTCACCCGGCGTCGCCACCGGTACGCCGGGTGGCCGGGACCGCCCGCGACCACGAACTCACCGGTAGCCCGCGTGCCGGAATGTCGATTGACTGGACGTTTGCTAGCATCCCGATGCGCTGCCGCCGACGAACGGAGACACCGGAACTCATGGGGTTCTCGCATCTGCCGACATATCGGGAGCAGGCCGACTCGATGATTCCCGGCCGCCCCGAGGCGATCGTGTTCGCCTGCGACGGCACGCTGATGGATACGCACGCCTGCGTCCGGCATGCCCTGGACGCGGTGTTCCAGCGGCGCGGCCGGCTCTGCTCGGACGAGATCCACGAGGGCGTGGTCGGTCTCTCGATTCCGGCCATGGCGGTGGTCCTCACCTCGATCCTGTGCGCGGACGCCGACCGGCTGGCCGGCGAACTGCTCACGGCCGTGATCGATCACGTGCCGGTCGCCGCCACCGCGCTGCCCGGCGCCGTCGAGATCGTGACCCTGGCGGCGAGCGATCTGCCGGTCGCCATTGCCAGTAATTCGCCGAGGCCGCTGCTCAACGCCTCGCTGACCCACGGCGGTCTGCTGGACCTGGTCCACGTGACCATCGCCGCCGACGAGGTGCCCGGCCCCAAACCCGCCCCCGACGTCTATCTGGCCGCGTGCCGCCGCCTCGATGTGGCGCCCCACCGGGCGCTGGCGATCGAGGACAGTCCGGTCGGCGTCACCGCGGCCCGCGCCGCGGGCCTGACGGTGCTCACCGTCGGTCCCCGCACCCGCGGCTCCCGGGCCCATGTCGATCACCTCGACAACCCCGCCCTGCTCCGCCGCATCTGTGAGATCTCGGCCCCGGAACCCGATCTCGTATCCTGATTCCCGCGAATCCTATTCATCCGACCATTTCGAAAATATTTCGTATTCGAACGAATCATTTCCGATCGGTGGTTCGACGAGCGCGGTCGATCGACGACCGCTCCGGTGAACAAGGACTTCCGCCAGGGTTCGTCAGACCGTCAAGGGACGGGTGCCGGGGTGGGTGCGGCGCCAGGCGGCGGCCAGGAAGATCAGCAGGCCCCAGAGCGGGAGGGTGCCGATCAGCCAGCTCAGGGGCAGCGGGGGGCCGGGCTGGTCGAGAACCTGGATGCCGGTGAGGATGCCCGTGCCGTGGCCTTGCGGCCCGTCCAGGGCGAACGTGAAGGTGTAGGTACCGGGGGCGTCCAGCGAGCGGACGTCCAGGCCCCAGGAATCCCGTTTGCGGGGGTGGCGGACCAGTTTCGTGTCCTTGCGGCCTTTCCGGACCGCCGGGCCCTGGATGTTCAGGGTGCCGGATTTGCCCTCGATGCCGCCGTCGGGCAGGAAGGTGAAGTCCAGGGATCGCATCGCGCGGATCGGCCAGGTGGAGAAGCCGACGGTGAGCGCGTACGGGCCCGCTTGGACGCGTTCGGTGTGCACGATGTCGACCGGGGCGTAGGCATTCGCGGGGCCTGCCGTGAGCAGGGCCGGCACCACCAGAACCAGGAGCGTGGCCGCGGTGCGGCGCAGCCATCGAGGGGCCCGCATCAGGCCTCCGATCCGGTGAGGACCGTGCTGCGCAGCATGGCGGCGAAACGGCCGCCGAGGAATCCGGCGACCAGACCCAGCGGCAGGCCGAGCGCCGCGAGGATCAGCGTGGCCGAAAGGCCGGTGTGGGCAAGCGAATCGGTCAGGGTGCGTTGCAATACCAGCCCGAGCGCGGTGATCACGCCGCACACCGGGCCGAAGACCAACAGCCACTTGCGGATATCCGTGCCGCGGCGGTGGGCGCGGCGGTACAGCGCCTCGATCACCAGGGCCGAGACGATCAGGAACATCGGCATCATGGCCGGGAAAGTCGGTGGGCGCGGGGGTAATCCGTCGCGCAACGGCAGGCCGATCGCGGCGGCGTAGGTGTGCGCCGCCCACGGCGAGAACCACCACAGCAGCGCCTGCTGGACACCCATCGCGACCGCGATCCAGATCGCCGCCCACGGCCGCGCGAGCACCACCGAGCCGACGATCAGCAGCAGCGGCGCGAAGAACACCGCACCCGCGACGACGGCGTTGACGGGCAGCGCGAGATTGTTCAGCGCGTCCGCCGACACCGGCGCGAATGCCATCAGGATCACCAGCGCGACGACGAAACCGATTCGGCCCCAGAGCTTCCCGAGATGCGCCGCGAAGACGATCAGGCTGCCGATCATCGTCGTGGAGATGGACAGGAACAGCGCCACGTGCGAGGGCGTGTTCAGTACCGCGTCGAAACCGTAGATGGCATGCCAGCGCAGGTCGAACAGCCCGTACAACAGGAACAGCGCGGCCCCCGCACCGGCCACCAGACAGCCCAGCGGCGCGGTCAGCGTGCTGCCGAACACCCGGATCGGCACCCCGCCCGCCCACGGCACCGGATGTCCGGCCCGCTGGGCCGCGGTCGCGCGGATCACCATCGCCAGGGCGGCGAATCCGGAGATCGCGCTGCCGGAGTACAGGAACAGATGCGGCAGCGTGAAGAAGGTGTCGGGTCCGACCTCGTTGTGCCACTGGATGTCCCAGCTGATGCCGACCACGGTCACGACGGTGCCGAGCAGCACGACCCAGGCGCCGGCGGCGGCCGGGGCCTCGGCCACACCCGCCACCCGGGTATCCGGACCGGCCCGGCCGACGGACGCGTCGAACGGTACGGAGGTCATCGAAGGCGACTCCTTCCATCTCGTAACTGCCTCGGGCACCGAATATCAGCCGCCGATCCACACCGGCAGGACGAGCAGTGCGGTGTTGTCGACGGTCAGCCGCAACTCCCATTGACCGGTCATGGTGAACGGCACACCGGCGGCGCGATACCGGCCGGAGCCGGACGCGGTGGTGTTCACCGGCGCGGCGGCGAAGCCCGTCTGCGGTTCCACCGCATCGACCCGAATCGCGGCCCCCTCCACGGCTTTCCCGTCCCGGTCGGCCAGCGCGATGTCCACGTCGGAGGAACCGAGCCGGGGGCGCGCGACGGTCACGGTCGCGATCCGCTCCGGCGTACCGGCATGCAGCGCAACGGGTCCCGGTGGCTGTGGCCACAGCCACCACACCAGCCCGGCGACCACCAGCACGGCGACCAGCACCGGTGCGCCGAGACGGGCCCACCTCGGAACATCCAAATCTTTTCCGCGACGAACGAATTCCGCGATACTCATCATCGACCTCTCGAACCGGAAGGCGGTCCGGCGAACGCCTTGCCGCACCGAACACCAATCATGGCCGCCCCCGGGCGACATCGAGGACGAACGGCACGGTCAGCACCGACCAGTGCCGCTCGACCTGAATCCACACCCGGTAGCGACCGGCCACCGGGAAGACGAAGGTGAACGGCACATCCGGGCCGTACGCCGCGACCGTCTCGTCGGGACCGCTCTCGCCGTTCGCGGGCGCCATGAGCATCGCGTTGCCGTTCGACGGAACCATCGGGGAGACAGCGGGTTTCGAATGGTCCATGCCCGGCATGTCCATCCCGTCCGACGCAGTCGCCGAACCGCCCATCGAGTGCGCGTGCCCCCAGATCGGCGCCTGCTGTACGGCGGCGCCGAGATCGGTGTCGGCCGCCAGCGGACCGGCGAGGATCATGTGCCCGACCATGCCCAGCCAGGGTTGCAGGTCCGGGGTGTCACCGACGGTGGCGGTGACGGTGATCGGGGTGCCCGCGGTCGCGTCGGTGATCGTGATCGTGACCGGACCACCGGCCACCGCGACGTGGGCCGTCCGGGTCGGACCACCCAGGATCGGCGGCGTACCGGCGACTTCCGGCCCGGTCGATCCCGGCGCGGCGGCCGGCGTCGCGGGGCCGGGTACGAGCAGACCCGTTGCGGCACGGACCATTCGGATGCCGCCGCCGCGGCGCTCGAGTTCGGCGGAGACGGCGTAGCGTCCCGGTTGCGGCGGGGTGAGCCGGACCTCGTAGCGACCCGGTCCGGTGCGGATCGGGTGCAGATGCCACAGTTCGCCGCCGGGGCCGACGATCAGCAGGTGGATCAGCGCCGCGTCGTGTACGACGAGATCGTCGACCGGCGCGCCGGTGGCGGCGTCGGCGAGTGCCAGCCGCAGATCCCCGGGTGCGCCGGCGGCGGGTGGGTCGCCGAGGACGGTGAGCAGCACCGGCGGCCGGGAGTAGTCGGCGGTGAGCGGCCGGCCCAGGGCATACGGATGGGTGACGTTGTCGACGCTGGGATCGAGTTGCGGACCGGGCTGCGGTGGCAGCGGCAACCCGGCCGACAGCACCGCCGCGGTCACGGCGACCGAGACCCCGGCGACCATCCCGGCCCCGGGCAGCATCGCCCACGCGGTGCGGCGCGCGCGGACCGCGACCAGGACGGTGACCGGCAGCAACACTCCGGCGGCCAGGAATCCCCAGTACACCAGCCGTTCCGGCGGCGAGGTGACCTGCGCGGGAACGATGAACGGGATGCGCGCGATCCGGGCGCCGTCGTCGACGGCCAGCTCCCAGGGGCCCGCGCGGTCCACGGCGACGGTCGCGGAGACCATGCCCGGCGCGCCGCCGAGGTCCACCGCCGTGTGCGCGGTGGCGACGCCGGGCGCGGGCGTGACGGCGGCGGCCGACGCGCCGACCGGAGTGACCGCCAATTCCAGCCGCCCCGCGGAAACCCCTGCGTGCGTGACGATATCGACTCGCAAGGGGCCGGGTACGGAGGTCACCCGGCGCAGCACGACGGTGAGCTCACGATCGCCGAGGGTCTGCGCGACCGAGACGTCGCCGCCGGTACCCGCGCTGTCCGCGGCCGCCGATCCGGCCGCCCACAGCGCCGCCACCACGGCGGCGAACATCAGCGCGAGCCGGCGGCCGCGTCCGGACGGAGTCACCGCGCCGATTCTAGCCACGCGGTGCGCGCCGAACCGGCACCCGGCGGCGTGTTTGAATGAGGCTACGGAGTCCGTCGATCCCGCGAGGTGACGAAACAGTGGAGACCCGAAGCATCGTCGACGACTGGCTGCGACTGGGCAGCCGCGACATCGCCACCAACGGTATCGAGTTGCGGCTGGTCGAACACGGTTCCGGGCCGCTGGTGGTGTTCTGCCACGGCTTCCCGGAACTCGGATTCTCTTGGCGCAACCAGGTTTTCGCACTGGCGGAGGCCGGATTCCGTACGCTCGCACCGGATATGCGCGGCTACGGTGGCAGCTCGCGGCCGGAGCGCATCGAGGATTACGACATGCCGACGCTGTGCGCGGATCTGGCGGGGCTGCTGGATGCCGTGGGGGCCGACGACGCGGTCTTCGTCGGGCACGACTGGGGCGCCTCGGTGGTGTGGCAGTTCGCGTTGCTGTACCCCGAGCGGGTCCGGGCGGTGGCCGGGCTCAGTGTGCCCGCCACGCCGCGCTCGAAAGTGGCTCCCCTGCGGATCTTCCGGTCCCGGCTGGGCGAGGGGTTCTACATGGTCTGGTTCCAGGAGCCGGGGGTCGCGGACGCGGCGCTGGCCGCGGATGTGCGGCGAACCCTGTTGCTGGACGGGGTGATCAATGCCCGCGATCTGACGGCCGCACCCGGTGGCGCGCCGCCGGCCTGGCTCTCGGAGGCCGAAGCCGATTACTACATCGAGACTTTCACCGCGACCGGCTTCACCGGCGGGCTGAACTACTACCGCAATCTGGATCGCAACTGGGAGCTGAGCGAGGATCTGGCGGGCGCGACGATCGACTGCCCGTCGCTGTTCATCGCCGGATCGGCCGATCCGGTCATCGGTTTCACGCCGCTGGCCAGGCTGCGGACCATCCTGACCGAGCTGCGGGGCGCGGTGATCCTCGAGGGCGCCGGGCACTGGATCCAGCAGGAACGGCCGGACGAGGTCACCGCCGCACTGCTCGAATTCCTGCGCGGGCTGGACTGATTCACCGCGACTGCAACGAAAGGCGCACCGCGCCGGTGACGAAAGGCGGAACCGCACCGGAGGCAGGCCCCGGGCGCGGTCGGGGCCTACCTCCGATGCGGAATTTACAGCGCCAGTACGAGTTTCCCGGTATTTGCGCCACGGAAAAGCATGCCGAGGGTGTCGCCGAAATCGGCGACCCCGCCGGTGACCACCTGTTCGCGGGCCGTGATCTTCCCCTCGGCGAGTAGCCGCGAAATCTCGGCTACCGCTTCACCGTAACGATCGGCGTAGTCGAAGACCACGAATCCGGTCATCGATGCGCGGAACACCAGCAGCGACATGTATCGACTGGGCCCCGGTGGCAACTTCTCGGCGTTGTACGTGGAAATCGCACCGCAGAGCACAATCCGGGCACCGCGGCGCATATTGGCCAGCGCGGCGTCGAGGATGTCACCGCCGACATTGTCGAAGTAGATGTCGATACCGCCGGGGGCGATCTCCCGCACCCGGCGCAGCACGTTCTCGTTGCGGTAGTCGACCGCGGCGTCGAAACCGAATTCCTCGGTCAGCACCCGGCATTTCTCCGGGCCGCCGGCGATCCCGATCACGGTGGCGCCCTTGGCCTTCGCCAGCTGGCCGACGACGCTGCCGACCGCACCCGCGGCCGCGGAGACCAGCACGGTCTCCCCCGGTTGCAGCCGGCCCACCTCGAGCAGCCCGAAATACGCTGTCATACCGGGCATTCCGAGCGCACCCAGCCAGGTCGGGCCGGAGGCCACACCGAGGTCCACGCGCTGCACGCCCGTACCGTCGGTGAGCGCGTACTCGGTCACCCCGAACGTGCCGCTGACGGTGTCACCCACCGCGTACTCCGGATGCGACGACGCCACCACGGTGGCGATGTCCATCGACCGCATCACCTCGTTCAGGCCGACCGGCGGCAGATACGAGCGCACGTCGTTGAGCCAGCCGCGCATCGCCGGATCGAGGGAGATGTAGTCGACCTTCACCAGGAACTGCCCGGGCCCGGGCTCGGGCAGTTCCTCGGTGGTCACGGTCCAGGTGTCCGCGCCGGGCAGCCCGACGGGCCGCCGCGCCAAGCGCACCTGCTGCGTCTTCGTCACGCGAAACCTGTTCCCGCGGACCGGATCAGAGCGCGCCGAGAGTGGCGTCGCCACCCGGCACCGGCGCGAGGACCTGCACATCCAGCGGCGCGGCCAGCGCATCGGCCAGCGCGGCGCCCAGTTCGCGCAGGGCCTGGGCCTTGCCGTGCACGCCGAGCGCCTCCTGCGACTCCCACTTCTCGACCATGATGTACTGGCCGGGCTTGCCGAGGTTGCGGTGGAACGCGTACAGCAGGCAGCCCGGCTCGGTGTGCACCGACGCCTGGGCGGCGGCCACGGCCTTCTCGACGACCTCTTCCTGCCCGGGCTTCGCGACGATAGTCGCCACCACCACGACCGGTTCCGACATGTTGTCTCCTTTTCTGGGGAACGAGTCCGGAGTCCGGGATCGGTTCCGGCTCTGCCGCGCCCACCAGCGTCATCGAATCCGAATTCGAAGTCAAGAAGGCCGCGGCGCGACCGGCTCGGGTTGCAGCTGCAAGGCGTTCACCCAGAGCTGGTTGAGGGTGGTCAGCAACTTCTCGAACGAGATGCGCCGGTTCTGCACGAATACCGAATAGGCCATCCGGCTCACCATCACCGACAACGCCAGCGCGGTGACCTGCGGATCCAGGTCGGCCGTGGCCTGCCCGGACTCCTGCAGCGTGCGGATCATCCGGGCGTTGCGCCGCACGAAGGCGTCGGCCCGCTCGGTGCGCAGCCGCCGGAAGTTCTCGTCGACCTGGGCGACCTGTTCCAGCACGCCCATCAGGCGGGCGTTGCGCTTGTAGGAGAGCAGATACTCGCGGTTGGCGGCCTCGATCAGCACGATGGGATCGGTGACGCCGGTCCGCTCGCGGATGTGCGGGTGCAGCATCTCGTCCCGCACCTGCTCCAGGACGGCGGCGAAGATCTCCTCCTTGCCGTCGAAGTAGGTGTAGAACGACCCGGACGCGAGACTCGCGGCGCGGGCGATATCGGAGATCTTGGCGTCGAGGTAGCCGTCGCGTTCGAACACCTCACGTGCCGCGGTGACCAGGGCCGCACGTGTTCGGACGCCGCGGCGTGTGCGCGGCGGGACGCGGCGGGACTCCTCGGCGCTCTCCACGGAGGCGCCGCCGGCAGGTTGGGACACCCACTCACCGTACCCTTCCCGGCAATTTCCACTGCCGCACAGTGCCTTTCAGATTCTTCTGAACCTGGCGTCATATTCGAGAGTACAGTGACCTGCATGTCCAACACCGCCACCGACATCTGGGAGCATGCCGACCGCGATCCGGACCGGATCGCGCTGCGCGGCGACGACGGCACCGGCTGGACGTACGCGCGGCTGCGCGACCGCGTCGCCGCCGTGACCGCGCAGCTCACGGCCGACGGGATCGGGCCGGGCGACCGGGTGCTGTTCGTGGCGCCGTCGGTGCCGGAATTCGCCGCCGGGTACTACGGCATCCACGCTGCGGGCGCGATCGCGGTCACCGCGAACACGATGTCCCCGGCCCCGGAGCTCGAATACCTCGCGCGCGACACCGGCGTGGCCGCCGTCCTCGGCTGGCACACCGTCACGCCCGCGCCGGAGCAGGTCGCCGCGGCGCTCGGCGTCCCCTATCGCGCGTTGCAGCCGGATCTGGCGGGCCTGCCGCCGGCGCCCGAGCCGGTCCGGCCGCATCCCACCGCCGACGACGACACCGCGACCATCATCTACACCTCGGGCACCACCGGCCGCCCCAAGGGGGCCCAGCTGACCCACGGCAACTTCCTCGCCTGCGCGGACGCCTTCCGCACCGTCTTCGACATCACCGCCGACGACCGCAGCGGCACCGCGCTGCCGCTGTTCCACGTCTACGGTCAGGCGTGCGTACTGGGCACCACGATGCGCGCCGGCGGCAGCCTGTCGCTGTTGTCGCGCTTCGACCCGGAACGGATGCTGGCCATGATCGGCCGCGACCGGCTCACCTTCATCACCGGCGTGCCGACCATGTGGAACGCGATGTTGCGCGCCGCCGCCGACGAGATCGATCCGGCCGATTTCGCCGGATTGCGCCAGGCCTCCTCCGGCGGCGCGTCGCTGCCCGGAGAGGTGTTGCGCGCGTTCCGGGAACGGTTCGGCTGCGCCATCAGCGAGGGTTACGGCCTCACCGAGACCACCAGCGCCGCAACGTATCAGCCCCCGGATCGGCCGGCGAAGGCCGGATCGGTGGGCCGTCCGCTGCCCGGGATCGAGATCGTGATCCGCGATTTCGACGGCGCCGGGCTACCGGCCGGCGAGACCGGGGAGATCTTCCTGCGCGGGCCGGTGGTGACGAAGGGGTACTGGAACCGGCCGGAGGCGACCGCGGAGGTCCTGCGCGACGGCTGGTTACGCACCGGCGATCTCGGATTCTTCGACAGCGACGGCGATCTGCACATCGCCGGGCGGGTGAAGGAGATGATCATCCACGGCGGCTACAACGTCTATCCGCTGGAGGTGGAGGAGGTGCTGTACCGGCACCCCGACATCGTCGAGGCGACCGTGGTCGGCGTGCCCGACGAACACTACGGCGAGGAGGTGGCCGCCGCGCTGACCCTGCGCCCCGGCGCCACCTTCGATCCGGATGCGTTGCGCGAGTGGACCAAACAACAGCTGTCCGCCTACAAGGTGCCGCGGCTGTTCGCGGTCCTGGATCAGCTGCCCAAGGGCCCGTCCGGGAAGATCCTCAAGAACGCCCTGGACAGTTCGATTTTCGTGAACGTGGCGCATCGCGACTGAATCCGGCTCACACCGGGATCCCGCCGAGGCGGGCGTTCACCGAATGCGGCGCCAGCACCTGATCGAGAATCATTGCGGCACAGGCCTGTACGCCGGTCGGGGCGTCGGCGCTGCCGGGCTCGATGCGCAGCGAGCGGGTGGCCAGGGCCGAGGACTGCTGGTAGATCCGCTCGCGCAGACCGGCGACCAGGGGTTCGGCGGCATGCGACAGGTCGCCGCGCACCACGATCACCGCGGGATTGAGCAAATTCACCGCCGCCGCGACCACCTCACCGATGCGACGGCCCGCCTCGCGCACCAACCGCACCGCGTCCGGATCGCCCGCTCGCACCAGCTCCATCAGTCCCGGTAGGCCCGCGACCGGTTTGCCTTGGTCGGCAAGCTCTCTCAGCAGTGCCCAGCCGGCGGCGACGGTCTCCAGGCAGCCGCGATCGCCGCAGCCGCACTGCCGGTCCGCGGCGCCCGCGACCTTGATGTGGCCGATCTCGCCCGCGCCGCCCCACGCGCCGCGCTGCAACCGGCCGCCGGCGATGATGCCCGCGCCGATACCGGTGGACGCCTTGAGCAGCAACAGATCCCGGATCTCGGGATGCCGGGTCTGTTCGGCGAGGGCCAGCACGTTCACATCGCTGTCGACGCGCACCGGCACCCCGAACCGGTCGGTGAAGAATTCGGCCACCGCGATATCGCCGCGGCCCGGTCCGGTGCTCAGGCTCATGCTGTGCCCGGTGGCCACGTCGACCGCGGACGGGACGCCGACACCCACCCCGTAGACCGGGCGAGCGCCGGGCACCGCGGTCTGGAGCACGTCGAGCTGCCCGGCGGCGGTGACGAGCACCTCCTCCGTCCTTCCGACAGTGGCGAATTCGGATTCGGCCAGCACCGCGCCCGCGAGATCGCAGACCGCGACCTGTGATCGGCCCGCGCCCAGCGATACCGCGTACACCACACCGGAATCCGGGTTGAACGCCAGACGCGACGGCGGACGGCCGCCCGTGGAGCCGCCGTCGGCGCGCTCGGTGACCAGGCCGTGGCCCAGCAGTTGCTCCACCCGCAGGGTCACCGCCGTGCGGGACAGACCGGTGAGACGCCGCAGGTCGGAACGGGTCACGACGGCGCGGTCGCGGATCAGCTCCAGGACATCGCCCACCGAGACCCCGGGCGTGACCATCGGCCGACCCATCGCAATCCCTTCCCGGCGCGAACTCGCGCAACCTCGTTCACCACTGTATCCGGCGTGTTCAGGACACCTTAGCGGGTAGTTAGGTCTTTACCGGACCTAAGTTGGCTTGCTGATGGACCAAAGGGTGTCTAGTGTTTATGTGTTCGATCACACGTTTAATTCGAAGGAGTCCGCGATGTCGGCCTCGTCTCGGATCGGCCCCTGCGACATCGTCGTATTCGGCGGCACCGGTGATCTCGCCCTCCGCAAGTTGTTACCCGCGCTGTACCTCCGTGATCGGGACGGCCTGCTGCCGCGCGGCACTCGCATCATCGCGGTGTCGCGCGCCGGGCTGGAGGACGTCGGCTACCGGGTGAAGATCTCCGGCGAGCTGGGGCACGCGCTGCCGCCCGGCACCGCCGACCCCGGGGCGATCGCGGCGTTCGTCCGGCGGCTGCACCACATCACCCTCGACGTCGGCGGCCGGTTCACCACCGAGGAACAGGCCTGGCGCGATCTGGTGGTCGCGCTGGCCCACGCGGGCCGCACCCGGGTGTTCTACCTCGCCTGCACGCCCGACCTGTTCGGCCCGATCTGCAGGAATCTGCGCCGCTGGGGGTTGATCGATCCCGGTGCGCGCGTGGTGCTGGAGAAGCCGATAGGACACGATCTCGCCTCCGCGCGCCGGATCAACGACGAGGTCGGCACGGCGTTCACCGAGGATCGGATCTTCCGCATCGACCACTATCTCGGCAAGGAGACCGTGCAGAACCTGCTGGTGCTGCGCTTCGCCAATGCCCTGTTCGAGCCGCTGTGGAATTCCGGTTCGATCGACCACGTGCAGATCACCGTCAGCGAATCCCTCGGTGTCGGTGGGCGGGTCGGCTACTACGACGACTCCGGCACCGCGCGCGACATGTTGCAGAACCATCTGCTGCAACTGCTGTGCCTGGTCGCGATGGAACCACCGATCCGGCTGGATCCGGAGGCGGTGCGCGATCGCAAACTCGAGGTGCTGCGCGCGCTCGCGCCGCTGACCGGCGCCGCGGTGGGGCGCGCGACCGTGCGCGGCCAGTACACCGCGGGCGTCATCGGCGACCGCCCGGTCCCCGGCTACACCGACGAGCTCGGCGGAAGGCCCAGCGACACCGAGACTTTCGTCGCCTGCCGGGCCGAGGTCCGCAACTGGCGCTGGGCCGGGGTGCCGTTCTACCTGCGCACCGGTAAACGCCTGGATCGGCACGCGGCCGAGATCGTCGTACAGCTGCGCGGCGTACCGCATTCGATCTTCCCCGGCGTGGCGGCGTCCGCGCTGCCGCCGAATCGGCTTGTGCTGCGGCTGCATCCGGACGAGAGCGTGGAACTGCACCTGGCCGGCAAGCAACCCGGCCCCGGTGAGCTCCGGCTGCAGCCGATGTCGTTGCGGCTGGACGCCGCCGGCGATGCCGGGCCCCGATCCCCCGGCGCGTACGCGCGACTGCTCGGCGATGTGCTGCGCGGCGATCCGACCCTGTTCATGCGCCGCGACGAGGTCGAGGCCGCCTGGTCCTGGGTCGAGCCGATCCTCGCCGCCTGGTCCGAATCCGACTGTCCGCCAGTGCAATACGCCGCCGGTACCACCGGCCCCGCGGCCGCGGCCGATCTCCTCGGACGCGACGGCCGCAGCTGGGCGTGAGCCGGAAATCCGGCCGATCGCCACGGATTCGCCGCACCCCGGGCCGAAACCGGCTGGCCCGGAGCCGCTTTCCCGGCACGATTCCCGCTCGCGGGATTCGCACCCCGGCGCACGGCCCGTTACGCTGACCCGAGCGCATATGCGCGGGACGGCCGTCGTGGGCGGCCGGTACAGCTCGGTGGTAATGAGGCGATGCGGCAGATCCTGTTCGCGGCGGCAATCGCGGTCGTGGTGTCGATGGCGGTGACCCGCACCCTCGTCGTCGTGTTCACCCATCGGCAGCTCGCCCACCGCGTGCCCGCGGGCGCGGCATCTCGCCGGCACACCGAACTCGACACCCCCACCATGGGCGGGATCGCGATCGTCGCCGGGATCTGGGCCGGGTACCTGTGCGCGCACCTGGTGGTGTCGCGGCTGAACGTGCCCGGTCCGTCGGCGACCGGACTGCTGGTGCTGGTGCTGGCCACCGCGCTGGGCGCGGTCGGATTGCTCGACGACTACATCAAGATCCGCAAGCGGCGCAATCTCGGGCTCACCGGATTGGGCAAGGCCGCCGCGCAGATCGTCGCCGCCCTCGTGTTCGGGTATCTGGCGCTGCGCTTCCCCGGCACCGACGATATGACCCCCGGCACCCGCCACATCTCCTATGCCCGTGACATTCCCACGGTGTCGGTGGGCCTGGTGGCGTTCCTGATCGGGGTCTGCTTCCTGGTGACGGCCTGGACGGGCGCCGTCGCGATCACCGACGGTCTCGACGGATTGGCCACGGGCACCATGGTTTTCGCCCTCGGCGCGTACGTGGTGATCACCTACTGGCAGTACGACAAGGCCTGCGAGACCATGCCCTGCCCCGGCTGCTACCACGTGCGCGATCCGCTCGATCTGGCGCTGATCAGCGCGGCGGCCGCGGCGGCCTGCGCCGGATTCCTGTGGTGGAACGCGGCTCCCGCGCGCATCCTGATGGGCGGCGTCGGTTCCCAGGCCCTCGGGGGGTTGTTCGCGGCCCTGTCGATCACCACCCACACCGAACTGCTGGCGGTCGTCATCGGCGCGGTCCTGGTCGCGGAGGCACTGTCGGTGCTGTTGCAGGTGGTGGTTTTCCGCACCACCCGCAGCCGGTTGTTCAAGATGGCGCCCTTCCATCACCACTTCGAACTGAGCAAATGGCCGGAATCGACCGTGGTGGTCCGGTTCTGGGTCATGGCCGGAATCGCCGCCGCCACCGGGCTGGCGCTGTTCTTCGCGGAATACTTCGGACAGCGCCGCTGATCATGGCGTTCGTACACTCGTCTCATGAGGTTGCGGACGGACGTGGCGGTACTACCGCCGAGCCTGGTCGAGATGACGACGCGGCACGTGCGGTCCGCGATACTCAGCGGCGAGTTCGAGCCGGGGGCGCGGATCGTGGAGGAAACCCTCTGCGCCAGCCTCGGAACCAGCCGGGCGCCGGTGCGGGAGGCGTTGCGGCTGCTGGCCCAGGAAGGGCTGATCGAACATCTGCCCCGGCGCGGGTTCCGGGTGGCGGTGTGGTCGCCGACGGATGTGCTGCAACTGTTCGAATTGCGGCGGGTCCTGGAGCGGCACGCGATCGAGCGCGCCTTTCCCCTTCCGGCGGAGGGTGATCCGCTGGCCGCGGTGCGCGTGGCCCTCGGCGGGATGCGGGCCGCCGACGAACGCGGTGACGCGTTCGAGCGCGACGAGGCCCATCGCCGCTTCCACACCGCGATCGTGGCGCTCGCGGGCAACCGGCAACTCGACCTCGCCTACGAGCCCATCCTGCTGAAGCTCCAGTTGCCGATGGCCCGCAATATCCGCGAAGAGGCCCGGAAGACGTCTCATTACAACGGGATTCGACGCCATACGGAACTGCTCGCCGCGCTGGAGCGCAACGATCCGGCGGTGGCCTACGAGGCGTTGCAGCGGCACGGCGAACTGGTCTATCTGGACCTGGAAATCTAACAAGGCCGATACACGGCAAACCTTTCGCCTTCACACATTCTGTCGACAATCGACAGATGCAGAATTCGGGCCCCAGCGTGGCGGAGATCCTCGCCTCGCACGAAAGTGGCAGCGGCTCACCGACGAAGACCGCCGCGCGGGTCGCGGACGCCATCGCGGCGCGTGGCGACGACGGCACCTGGATCACCCCGGTGCCCCGCGACGAACTCCTGGCTGCCGCCGCCGAGATCGAGCGGCGGCCCGGCGCGCGGACGCTGCCGCTGTACGGCGTGCCGTTCGGCGTCAAGGACAGCATCGACGTCGCGGGCCGGCCGACCACCCTCGCCTGCCCCGACTTCGCCTATACGGCCACCGAGACCGCGCCCGCGGTGCAGCGGCTGCTGGACGCGGGCGCGCTGTTCGTCGGCAAGACCAATCTGGACCAGTTCGCCACCGGCCTCAACGGCACCCGCACGCCGTATACCGTGCCCCGCAGCGTATTCGGCGGCAACATGATCTCCGGCGGGTCGAGTTCCGGCTCGGCGCTGGCGGTCGCCCTCGGCGAGGTGCCGTTCTGCGTCGCCACCGACACCGCGGGCTCCGGGCGGGTGCCCGCGGCGCTGAACGGCATCGTCGGCTGGAAGCCGTCGCGCGGGCTGATCAGCACCGTCGGCCTGGTACCGGCCTGCCGATCGCTGGACTGCATGACCCTGATGGCGACCCGGATCGACGATCTGGACCGGGTTTTCGAGGTGATCGCCGCCGAGGATCCCGACGATCCGTGGAGCCGCCCGCGCGGGCCGCGGTTCGGCGGCGGCACGATCCGGGTGGGCCTGCCGCCGGAGGCGGAGCTGGACTTCTTCGGCGACGCGCCGATGCGGGTCGCGCACTCCGCCTTCCGGAATCGGCTGGGGCGGTTGGGCTTCGACGAGGTGCCGATCGGCTCGGCGCCGTTGCTGGCGGCCGGTGAACTGCTCTACGCCGGTCCGTGGGTGGCCGAGCGGCTGGTGGAGTTCGATTCCTTCCTCACCACGCATCCGGACTCGGTGCTGCCGGTGATCCGCGAGATCCTCTCCACCGGTTACGGTTTCGACGCGATCGAGGTGTTCCGCGCCCAGCAGGAGCTGCAGCGGCTGCGGTCGGTGGTGGCCCGGATGTGGGCCGAGGTCGACGTGATCGTGATGCCCACGATCGGCACCACCTTCACCGTCGACCAGGTGCTCGCCGACCCGATCGCGACCAACACGATCCTGGGCCACTACACCCATTTCGGAAACCTGCTGGACCTCACCGCGATCGCGGTGCCGGTGGGTACCACCTCGGACGGCCGACCGGCGTCGGCGATGGTCCTCGGACCCGCACTCGCCGACGATCTGGTGCTCGCGGTGGCCGCCCGGATTCTCGACGAGCCGCGCACGGTGCAGGCGCGCGGCAACATCCGGCTCGTACAGAAGGAAAACCGATGACCGCACCACATTCCGTACCCGCGCGGCCCACCGCGTTCACCTTCGATCCCGGCACCGTCGCGCTGCTGGTGATCGATATGCAGCGCGACTTCCTGCTCCCCGGCGGCTTCGGCGAGAGTCTCGGCAACGACGTCGCGCTGTTGCAGGCGGTGGTCGAACCACTGGCGGCCCTGATCGCGGCGGCCCGCGCGGCCGACGTCCCGGTGATCCACACCCGGGAGGGACATCTGCCCGACCTCTCCGACTGCCCACCCGCGAAGCTGTTGCGCGGCAACCCTTCCCAGCGGATCGGCGATCCGGGCCGGTTCGGGCGGATCCTGATCCGCGGTGAGTACGGCCACGACATCGTCGACGAACTCGCGCCGGTGGCCGGCGAGGTGGTGATCGACAAACCCGGCAAGGGCGCCTTCTACGCCACCGAGCTGTCGGAGGTGCTGGGGCGCAAGGGGATCGAGACCCTGCTCGTCACCGGGGTCACCACCGAGGTGTGCGTGCACACGACGGTGCGGGAGGCCAACGACCGGGGTTACCGCTGCCTGGTCGTCTCCGATTGCGTCGGTTCGTATTTCCCGGAATTCCAGCGCGTCGGGCTGGACATGATCGCCGCCCAGGGCGGCATCTTCGGCTGGGTCGCCGACTCGGCCGCGGTCGTCACCGCACTCACCCCCACCGCCGCCGGCAGCACCCCGGCCCGATGACAGGAACTCCGATGTCCGTCGACACGACATTATCCGAAAGTCCCACTCCCCTTGCCCGCCTGCCACTTCCGTGGTGGACCCGCGGCGACACCAACGCGTTCTTCGGTCTCTCGTTCAACATCCTGGTGAACGTCCTGACCCTCACCACGCTGTCGATCGCGGTCGTCAAGATCCCGAACCACGATGTACTCGGCACCATGTTGCCGGCGCTCGGTGTGGCGCTGGTACTGGGCAATCTGTACTACATGCTGCTGGCTCGCCGCCTGGCCCGTCGTGAGGGGCGGACCACGGTGACGGCACTGCCGTACGGGCCCAGCGTGCCGCACATGTTCATCGTGGTCTTCGTGGTCATGCTGCCGATCTTCCTGAAGACCGGCGACCCGATGAAGGCCTGGTCGGCGGGTCTGGCGTGGGCGTTCATGATCGGCGTGATCGTGATGATCGGCGCGCTGGTCGGGCCGTACATCCGCCGGGTCACCCCGCGCGCGGCGATGCTCGGCACGCTGGCCGGTATCTCGATCACCTTCATCGCCATGCGACCGGCGGCCCAGATCTGGGATGCGGCCTGGATCGGCCTGCCGGTCCTGGCGATCCTGCTCATCGGTTTCTTCACCGATGTGAAGCTGCCCGGCAACGTACCGATCGGCCTGGTGGCGTTGCTGGTCGGCACGGCGATCGGCTGGATCGGCGGCTACATGTCGGTACCGGAGGTGACCAAGGCCGCGCACGACATCGCGGTGGGCCTGCCGACGCTGCGGTTGCATCTGCTCGGTGACGGCCTGGCCAACCTCTCGCCGCTGCTGGCGACCGCGATTCCGCTGGGTGTCTACAACTTCACCGAGGCGATGAGCAACGTCGAGAGCGCGGCGGCCGCGGGCGACAGCTACAACCTGCGCAGCGTGCTGCTGGCCGACGGCTTCGGCGCGATCGTCGGCTCCGCCTTCGGTTCCCCGTTCCCGCCGGCGGTCTACATCGGCCACCCCGGCTGGAAGGATGCGGGCGGGCGTACCGGCTACTCGCTGGCCAGCGGCGTGGTGATCGGCCTGATGTGCCTGCTGGGCCTGTTCGGCCTGCTCGCCACCGTGCTGCCGAATCCGGCGATCGTCCCGATCCTGCTCTACATCGGCCTGCTGATCGGCGCCCAGGCGTTCCAGGCGGTGCCGAAGATACACGCGGTCGCGGTGGTCGCGGCGCTGCTGCCCAACCTCGCCGAATGGGCGACCGGGCAGATCGACAACGCGCTCGCCGCGGCGGGCACCACCGCCGACAAGGTCGGCATGTCGGCGCTGGGCCAGGCCGGTGTGGTCTACGACGGCCTGAAGATCCTCGGCAACGGCGGTGTGCTGGCGGGTCTGGTACTCGGCGCGATCGTGACCTTCATCCTGGACAAGCGATTCGTCCCGGCGGCGATCGCGGCCGGAATCGGCGCGGTGCTGTGCTGGGTCGGGCTCATCCACGCCACGGAGGTGGCCTGGGCCGCCGCCCCGAAGGTCGCGCTGGGCTACCTGTTCCTCGCGCTGATCTGCCTGGGCTGCACCCTGTTGCCCTCGGTCCGCACACCCGCCGGCTCGGCGCCCGAGCCTCCGGCCGACAGTCTGCCGGACGCCGAGAAGCCGGTGGTCCCAGCGGAATCCGCAGCTTCGGCGGAATCCGCCGAACCCGCGGCAACCGCCGAGTCCACGACAACCACGGAGCCCGCGGCCTCCCCCGCCTGACCGATACCGCGGTGACGACTCCGGGGCACGGCTCGCTACGCGCGAGCCGTGCCCCGGTGGTGTACCGGACAGGCGCCGGGCTGCTGTCGGGCCGTCGCCGAGCGCCGTCGCCGATCACCCGCACGGCCCGCGCGCGGTGGCGTAGCGCATCGGGACTATCTTCTGACCACATGAACCCGGGCGCCGCCGGGCTATTGGGATCGCTTCCCACACTGGATATCTGGCGCGCCTACGCCGACGACGTCACCGGCCGTGCCCTGCCCGAATGCGGCCATTTCCTGCCCGAGGAACAGCCGGCGATCGTCGCGCGCGAACTGCTCGAATTCCTGAACAGCTGATCCCGCACCGGTTTACGGCCGCATGCGGCGCCCGAGCAGCCCGAGCAGGCGCTGCTGCGGGCCCGCCGCGTCCGGCACCGGCACCGGCGGCGCGAACTTGCCGCTGGCCGTCATGACCGGCTGCGCCCGTTCGATACCCGGCAACAGCGCGGCCACCAGTTCGGCGTCCAGCGTCTCGTCCGCGCCCGTCGCCCGCGTCAGATCCCAGGTGTGCGTGGTGAGATCGGCGGTGAGGATGAAGATCAGGCCGGTGATCGGCCCGTCACCGCCGAACGGCGACGGCGCGGTCCGATCGAGCGCACCGGGCAGTGTGAACCCGGACCGCACCGCCGCCGCCACCGCCGTCCACGACCGGTCCGGTTCCTCGTCGAGGGCCTCGAACGGGCGGCCGTGCAACAGTCCGGCCATCCGGCGATGATTGGCGACGACGTGGTCGACCAGCGCGCGCACATCCCATTCCGTGCACGGCGTCGGCAGTTCCCACTGGCCGGCGCCGACCCGCTCGACGTGAGCGCCGAACTGGTCGGCCGCCCGCCGATGCATGTCGATCACGTCCATACCGGCCAACCTGGCACGGCCGGCACGCGCCCGCCAACCCCGGCGGACGTTACCGGCCGGTCGGGCTCAGGGCACGACCTCGATGATGTCGCCCGGGTTCAGATAGTCGAAGAAGGCCTGGGCGCCGTCGGGGGTCATACGGATGCAGCCGTGCGACTGCTCCTCGATCGGGCCGATATGCGTCGCGATATCCCCGTTGAAGAAGATCGCGTACAACATCTCGGCGTTGTGCATCGTGCTCCAGTGGTATTCCTTCTTGAACGCCACCGGGAACGATCCGGGCGGCGTCTCGTAGCCCGGCCGCCCGTGGGAGATCGGGGTGGGCCCGAAGGTGACCCGGCCGTTGTCCATCAGCCACGCCTCGTTCGTGGACAACCGCATACAGCCCCGGGCCACCGGGGAGCAGGGTGCGGTGACCGCGGCCGGCGGGCCGCCGAACCAGGGCGGCGGTGGCGGTGGCGGCGGCATCGGCCCCTCCGGATCACCCGGTGGTCCCGGCTCCGGCGCCGGGCCCGGGATCAGCGCGGGCACACCGGGAATGTCCGGGCCACCGGGCCACAACGGATCGGCCCGGGCGACGGTCCCGCCCAGGATCGCGGCCGCCATCACCCCGGCCAGAACTGCCGGCCCGGCGAACCCGGCCAGCGAACGCATGCTGTTCATGAAATCCGACCTCTCTGTCCATGCCCGGACAGCCCGGCCGAGTATTCGGCCGAGTGTCGAGGACAAACGCTGTGAGGGACTTCCGCAGCTGCTGCTGGTCAGATTCTCGAGTGATGGCCGGGACGAATGGGACGAAATCGACGATATGGGCGTCTATTCGTGATATATGCGTCCCGGCCGCGCTCGATTCGCTACTTGACGGTGACCGTCAGGGAATACCGCGGCCCGCTCGGCGCGCTCTGTTCCCACGGCCGCGCCGACACGAGGGTCAGCGTGGTGGTGCCGGGCGACTCGGCGGCGAAGGTCCACACCGCCTGGTCCGGACCGCCCGGCACGAAACCGCCGGCCGGATTCGCGCGCGTCTGCGGATCGCCGTCGACCCGCAGCACGTTCTGGTCGAGATCGCCGAGCTGCCAACGGTATCCGGTCGACGGGTTGTCCGGGAGGGCGACCGCCAGTTCCTGCCCGACGGTCATGGTCACGGCGTGCCCGTCGTCGTCGGAGCCCACCATCAGCGGCTCCGCGATCGGCGCGGCATGGATCACCGGCGCCGCGTCGGCGACCGCCACCGCGCCCGCACCCCCGGCGGCGACCGCCAGACCGAACACAACCATCAGCAAAGGTGTACGCACCACAATCCTTCCGATTACGCGAGACAGCGTGCACACCATACAGTCGCACCCCGGCCCGGCGTCCACCCGTTGCGTGAAAAGCCTTCGGCGACACCGGTTACGGTGATCATCACCGTTTCCGGGCCAGACCGCCGAAGGCGCCGGAATCCGCCGGCGCCGTTCCCACGTCGTCGCCGTGCTCCGGCCGCCACAACGGCAGATGGACCAGACCCGGCTCCAGCAGCGTCCAATTGTGGAAATAGCCGCCGATCTCCTCCTTGGAGCGCAGCACGATCTCCGTGGCGGTGCGGTCCGACAATCGTTGCGCCGCCAGCACTTCCTCGGGCTGGCCGTCGGCGGTGGCGTGGCTGATCGCCAGATAGCTGCCCGGCACCACGGCCTCCTGCAGCCGGGCCACGGCGCCGGCCGGATCGGCGGCGTCGGGCAGGAAGTGCAGCACGCCCATCATCAGGACCGCGATCGGCCGATCGAAATCCAGCAGGCCGGTCACCAGCGGATCGGCGAGCACACCGTCCGGGTCGGCGGCGTCGGCGTGCACCACCGCCGTGCGCGAATCACCTTCCAGCAGCGCGCGACTGTGCGCGACCGCCACCGGATCGATATCGACGTAGACGACGTTCACCTCGGGATTGCGCGCCTGCGCGACCTCGTGCACATTGCCGACGGTCGGGATCCCGGATCCGAGATCCAGGAATTGGGTGACGTTGGCGTCCTCGACCAGATACCGCACGATCCGGCGTAGCAACTCCCGATTGGCGCGCATGGTGTGGGCGACATTCGGTGTGAACGCCTCGATCCGGCGGGCGAGTGCACGATCTATCTCGAAGTTGTGCATACCACCGACGAAATAATCGTAGACTCGGGAAGCGCTGGGACGGTCCAGGTCGATGCCTTCCGGTGCCCAACTGGGTCTGGTCATTCCAACCTCTCTGACAACCTGATCCGGCGGAAGCCGAAGCAGGGCAATCGTATTCGAGGATTACTTACCATCCTGCAGTTAGCACACGCGTAACGATCCGGCTACGATCGGTCCATGGCGTGGGACGGCGGCTCGGTCGGCACGGATGCCGGCGACACTGCCGAGCTGGCGCGCCGCTGGGCGGCGGCGCTGGCCGGTGGTGCGCGCGACCATGTCGTCGCGCTGAGTCCGGCCGAGGTGACGCAGCTGCTCACACGCCTCGCGACCGGTCTGGATACCGCCGCGCGCCAGGGCGATTCGCAGGCCGCCGCCGCGATCGGCGCCGAGTTCGCGCAGGCCCGTTTCGTCGGCGACGAGGTGCTGGGACTCAGCGTCGCCACGCTGGCGGCGCACTTCGCCACGCGGGGGTTGGAGGCCGCCGCCGTACTGGGCGCCTTCGGGACGGGCTATGTGCGGGCATTCCGCGCCTGGCTGCTGGCCGAGCAGGAGAGCGTGCGGGCCGCCGAGATCGCGGCCCGGCGCGCGGCCGAGCAACGCCTGCGCGACAGCGAGGCGCGCATGCGGTTCCACGCGCACCACGATCCGCTGACCAAACTGCCGAACCGGTCCCGGTTCTTCGACGCGCTCGCCACCGCTTTCGCCGATCCCGAGGCCCGCGTCGGCCTCTGCTACATCGACCTCGACGGGCTCGAATCGGTCAACGAGACCTTCGGCCACGCCGTCGGCGACGAATTGCTCGCCCAGGTGGCCCTCCGATTCGCCGAGCTGGCGGTGGCGGGCCGGTTGGCCGCCCGCATCGGCGGCGACGAATTCGTGATCCTGGTCCCGCGGGCGGGCGGCCCCGCCGACCTCGCCGAGCTGGCCGACACCGTGCTGCGGGTACTGGCCGAACCGTTCGAGGTGCACGGGCAGCGGCTGACCGTGACCGCCGGGATCGGCGTATACGGCGAACGCGCCGGGCTCATCAGCCCCGAGGAGTTGCTGCAGAACGCCGATACCGCGCTGTACTGGGCCAAGGCCGAGGGTCGCGGCCGCTGGGCCGTCTACGACGCCGACCGGCATCAGCGCGAGCACACCCGCCTCGATCTCGTCTCGGCGCTGCCGGGCGCGGTGGCCCGCGGCGAGTTCTTCCTCGAATATCAGCCGATCGTCACCCTCGCCAATCGCCAGGCGGTCCCGGTGGCCGTGGAAGCGCTGGTGCGATGGCATCATCCGGATCTGGGGGTGCTCCCGCCGGGCCGGTTCATCGATCCGGCGGAGGATTCCGGCCACATCGGCGCGCTGGGCTCCGAGGTGCTGACGATGGCCTGCCGGCAGGCACGGCGCTGGCACGAGCAGTTGGGTACGGCCGCACCGGTGGTGAGCGTGAACGTATCCGCCGCCGAGGTGGAGGACCGCGCCTGGCTGCCGCGGGTTCAGCAGTTGATCACCGACACCGGTATCGCGCCGCAGCGATTGCAGCTGGAGCTCACCGAGCGCACCTTCATGCACACCACCGGCCGGCCGCTGCAGGCGCTGCGCGTCCTCGCCGACAGCGGGGTCCGGATCGCGATCGACGATTTCGGCACCGGTTACTCGAATCTCGCCTATCTGGGCCGGCTGCCGTTGCACGTGGTGAAGCTGGCCGGGCCGTTCGTCCAGCGCATCCGCACCGCGGGCAGCGCCGGTCGCAACGATCTGCTGATCCTGGAGGCGATCATCGACCTGTGCCACGGGCTGGGCCTCACGGTCACGGCCGAATGCGTGGAGACCCGGCACCAGGCCGATCGACTGCTCGAATTGGGTTGTGACACCGCGCAGGGGTGGTTCTTCCAGCGCCCGATGGCGGCCGACCTGGCGACCGAACAGCTGGCCATCGCGGCCGCGGCGGCCGACTGAGACGGTGGCGGGCCCGGCCACCGACCCGGTGAGGTCGGTGGCCGGGCCCGAAACTATCTGTCCGGGAAGCCGATTCCGGATCCGGCCGCGGTCAGCACCTCCTCCGCCAGGGCCGCGACCGCCGCCGCGTGGTCGGTCAGATAGAAGTGCCCGCCCGTGAAGACGTGTGCCCGGAATTCGGCCGCGGTGTGCCCGGCCCATTCCCGCACCTCGGTGACCGGCACCCGCGGGTCGCGGTCGCCGGTCACCGCGACGATCGGGCAACCCACCCGGACGCCCGGTTCGCACCGATAGGTCTCCACCGCCGTGTAGTCGCTGCGGACCACCGGCAGATACATCCGGGCCAGTTCCTCGTCCTCGAAGATCCGGCCGTCCGTACCACCCAGCAACCGTAGCTCGGACACCAGGCCGGCATCCGGGCGCCGATGGACCGTCTCGGCTCGCCAGTGGCCGGCCGCTCGCCGGGACGAGACGAAAAGTGCTGCGACGGAAGATCCTTCACGCTCCAGGCGACGTACCACCTCGAACGCCTGGACCGCGCCCATGCTGTGCCCGAACAACACGGTCGGCCGATCGATCGCCGCGCGGACGCTGGGTAGCACACCGTCGGCGAGCGCCTCGATCGACTCGAGGCGCGGTTCGGCGTACCGCTCCTGCCGCCCGGGATTCTGCACGCCCACGACATCCACCCGCGGTGCCAGCAGCCGGGCCAGCGGCAGGAAGGCGGTCGCGGCGCCACCCGCGTGCGGAAAGCAGATCAGGCGGGCGGGGGCCGACCCGTCGCCCGGTGGCAGCCGCCGCAGCCACGGCGCCGAGATCACACCGCCTCCGTCTGCCGGGTGTCGGGCTCGTCGACGAGCGCCGCGGCCAGCCCGGCGCGACGGGTCACCCCGAGCTTGCGGTAGACGCGCGTGAGATGCTGTTCGACGGTGCTCGTGGTGATGTGGAGTTCGCGCGCGATCTCCCGGTTGCGGCAGCCGTCGGCGGCCAGGCGGGCCACCTTCAGCTCGGACGGGCTCAGCGCCTCACGCGGAGTCTCGTTGACCGAGACCGTGTGCAGCACCGTCGTCCGCGATCCGGCCAGCCGGCGCCGCAGCGGCTCGGCACCGCACTGTTCGGCCAGCCGCAGGGCTCGGCGGGCCGCCGTCCGGCCGCGGTCCCGCTCACCGACCAGGTGATAGGCGTCCGCCAGATCGGCCAGGGCCGTGGCGGTTTCGAGTAGCTGAGCACCGGATGCCGCGATGTGCACCGACTTTCGCAGCAGTGCGACCCGTTGCGCGGGCGAACTGGTGGCCGCGATCAGCCGCAACGACACCCCTCCGCTGGAATGTTTTGCGGCACTGCGGATCCACGACAGGTGCTCGGCGGCCCAGTGCCGAGCGCCGGACAGGTCGCCGGCGGCCAGGTCGACCTCGGCCAGGTCGTTGCGCCAGGCGATCAGGCCGGGAATGTCCATGTGCCAGTCACGCATCCGCTCGCCACAGGTCAGGAAATCCGCACGGGCGCCGTCGAGGTCGCCGACCGCCAGCCGATACCGGCCACGCGCGCGCAGGTGATGCAGACCGACCCGGGACACCCGAACGGTCTCGGGCACTTCGGTTTCCAGATAGGTGGCCGCCTCCCGCAGCCTGCCCGCGGTGGTCGCCGACTCGATCAGGCAGGCCATCGCCAGCCCGCCGTACGTGCCCAGGCTGTCGCCACGCACCCGGCTCAGGGCGGTGACCGCGTGCCCGATGGCGTCCTCGACCGCGCCGGAGCGCAGATACATCGCCGATCGCCAGATCCCGAAGATCGCCTGCCAGGCCGGGGCCTGCCGGGCACTGGCCTCGAGCATGAGCGAATCGCACCACGACGCAGCCGATTCCAGCCGGTCGGCGTACACCAGTACATCCAGTGCGGTCAGCAACGCGCACACCGTGGTGTCGTCGAGCCGGTGCGCCCGCAGCAACCGCTGGGACCGCGCGATGGCATGGTCGCACGCGCCGTGGGTGAACACGTCCGACAGCAGTCCCATCACGGCCGTGTCGGACTCGTACCAGCCGCATCGGCGCAGCATCCGATCCTGATCGGCGGAACCGGTCCGGATGTCCGGCTCGGTGGTGGTCGCGGGGGCCAGGCCGGGATAGAACCAGCGCAGCCACTGATGCAGCGTGGCCCGATTGACCATGGCCAGTGGCTCGGTGGTGAGCGCGGCGTCGTCGAGCAGCTGCACGGCCCGGGTCGCGTCCTCCACGCGACCGGAGTACAGCAGATAGCGCGCCGTCATGGCCAATCCCGAGGCGGGCATCGCACCGCTGTGCACCATCGTCACCAGGCGGGCGAAGCTGCGCGTCGACGTCGACGGGCTCAGCCGCCAGCGGATCACCGCCAGGTGCACCAGCATCACGCCGCGATCGGCGTCGTTGTCGGCCACCCGGCAGGCCAGTTCGAGATATTCGATGGCACTGGCGGTGTCGTCGTCGGCGATCGCGTGCCGCGCCGCGTTGCGCAGTACCGACACCGCCCACGACACCCGGACCTCCGCACCGCCGATCAGATGGTCGGCAACCTGGGTGGCCGGCGCCGAACAGTCGTACAACACCTCGGCACTGCGCTGGTGCAGCCGCCGCCGCAGCGCGATCGGCATCTCGCGCAGCACCGCGTCCCGGATGTCACGATGCCGGAACTGGCTGTAGGCGACCAATTTCGATGCGGTGAGTTCGCCGATGATCGCCCGCACCGCCGCGCGGTCCGCATCCAGTATTCGGGCCAGGATCCACAGCGATGTGGGTGCGTCGAGCACGGCCAGCAATTGTGCGACCCGCATCCGGGCCGCGCCACCGCTACGTAAATACAGGAGGGCCGACGTTTGCGACCACGCTCGTTGTGGAACACCGACCGTACCACCGGTATGTTCCGGCCTCCGATCCGAATCCGAATTTTGTCCAACAGGTTCCATGGGCATAACCCCCGCCCCGTACACAGCCGACCGGCCAACTGACGCGGCCGGCATCGGATACCTAAGGGCGACTTCGTCGTCCGCCGCTTGCAGATACTAATCGCACAAACCGGACGATGCGTTTACGGAAGCGACGGGGCAGCCTGCAAAAATCCACCCGGACCGAACGCGGCAGATCCGGCGAAACATGGTCGTGACATATCATCGATCGGTTCAGCCGAAACAAGACCCGGGCGGAAGTCCGTAATTTTTCCGAATTGTGCATCCAGGAATTGCGGTGACCGCGAACGACATCCGGGCGTACCGGTTTCGCCGATACGCCTGGAGGTCCAACATATGAAATTTTCCGACGTCACACGGACGTCACACGAGCTTTCCGGTCGAGAAGATCGAGACCGGGGGACGCGGGCTCCACAGCGAGCCCGCGTCGCGTATGAAATAGGTCACATGACGCTGTCGGACAACGGGTTCTGTGCTCCGGCCTCGCCGGCCGGGGTGTCGGCCGCCGGGTCCGGTCCGCCGGTCATCGGCAGCGCCGCCACGATCACCGGCACCATGGCCGCCGCGGCGAACCAGAACACCGCGTGCAAGCCGTCCAGCCAGCCGGTCGTCACCGAGACGGTGATCGCCGCGAAGGCCGCGATACCGAGGCCACCGCCCATCTGCCGGGCCGTCATGCTCATGCCGTATCCGGACGCGAAGTTGGCCTGCGGCAACGAGGTTGCCGCCGCTGAGGACACCGCCGTCATCAGCAGTCCGATCGCCAGGCCGGACAGCAGGCCGACCGGCAACCACACCGCCAGGAAGCGGGACTGCTCGTGCAGCAGGACGGCGAACAACACCGCGGAGATGCCGAACAGCACCGCGCCGGCGATGGTCGCGATCCGCTGGATGTCCGGATGCTTCGACCGCCCGACGATGCCGGCGCCGATCGCGGCCGTGAAGGCGCCTGGCGAATTCGCAAGGCCCGCTTCCCATACCGAGTACTTCCAGACCACGATGGTCCACAGCGGGCAGGCCAGCAGCCAGGCGAACATCGCGATGCCGAACAGGAACGAGACGGCACTGGCGGCCGCGAATTTGCGGTCGGCCCAGAGCTTCACCTCGAACACCGGCACCGGATGCTGCACCGAGCGGAGGATGCCGAGAACCAGCAACACCAGGCCGCCGATGGTGGTGCCGAGGAATGCCACACTGCCCCAGCCCCATTCGCCACCCTGGGTCAGCCCGATGACGACGGCGCCGACACCGATGCCGACCAGTACGGCACCGAGCGGATCGGGCCGGACCCGCAGGCTGGGCCGGATCTCCGGCAGCCACGACAGACCCGCCACGAAGGCCAGCAGGCCCACCGGCACGTTGATCAGGAATACCGCACGCCAATCCCAGGCCCAGACCAGCACGCCACCGAGCGCGGGCCCGAAGGCGGCGGCCGCGGAGGAGGCCGCCGCCCAGGCCGCCACCGCGGCCACCCGGCGCTCGACGGGGTACGAGCCGAGCACCAGGCCCAGCGCGGCGGGGATCATGCCGCCGGCCGCGACACCCTGTAAGGCGCGCGCACCGATCAGGAACTCGATATTGGGCGCGATGGTGCACAGCGCGGAGGCCACGGTGAAGCCCAGCAGCGACCAGACGAACACCGCCTTGCGCCCGAAGACGTCGGCATACCGGCCGACCGGGGTCAGCACCGCCGCGAAGAACACGGCGTAACCGGACACCACCCACGACAACGTGGACAACTTGGTACCCGGGAAACTCTGGGTGATGTCCGTGAACGCCACGTTGACCACGGACATGTCGAGGAAGGCCACGAAGGTGGCCACCGAAGTGATGAGCAGTACCCGCCGCGGCTCGACCGCGGCGGGTAGTTCGTTCGCAACGCTGTCAGTCATCGTCCACCTGCCGATTGGTCGTCGAAGAACGCATCACAGACCCTTGCTGTAATTGAACCGAACGTTCGTGCTTGTTCATTAACGCACGAACGTTCGCTCCGGTCAAGGTGAACGGGTCTCGGCAAACCCCAGCGGAAGGAGTGGTCCGGCCGCGCCTAATGCGGAAATACGCGACATCAACCCTTCGGACGATGGACACAGGCCGGATACCAGGCCGAACGATCGTTCAGCTAACATGGACAGGTAACCCACATACCGGGCGGTGACGAAGGAGTACGGCGGATGACCGAGACACGGCCCATGCGTGGGCAGGATACCCGGCGCGCCATTCTGCGCGAGGCGGTTCAGGTCGGCACGGCGGAAGGTTTGGATCGACTCACGATCGGCCGGCTCGCCACCGCCCTCGGCGCCAGCAAGAGCGGGGTGTTCGGCCTGTTCGGATCCAAGGAAGAACTGCAACTGGCCGCGATCGAGGAGGCCAAGGCCAGTTTCATCACCGAGGTCATCGGCCCGGCCCTGCGACAGCCGTCGGGCATCGGCCGGTTGCAGACACTGTGCGAGGCCTGGCTGGAGCACACCAGCAAGGACGCCGTCGCCGGGGGGGCCTGCTTCTTCCTGTCCGTCGGCGCCGAGTACGGGTCCCGGCCCGGACGGGTCCGGGACGCGATCGTCTCCGTCTGGCGGCAGTGGCACGACTTCCATCGGCAGACCATCGTCGAGGCCCAGCAGCTCGGCGAGATCCGCGCCGACACCGATCCGGCGCAGCTGGCATTCGAGCTGTCGGCCTTCGAGCGCAGCGCCGCCACCGACCGAACCCTCCTCGGCGACAACGAGGTGTTCGAGCGGGCCCATGCCGCGATGCGGCGCACACTGCGGGCACACGCCGTTCAGCCCGACCGAATTCCGTTGACCACCTAGCGATTCCGTCCGGCCGCCGGTCCGGTTCCGGCGGCCCGCCGCGGAGGTTAGGGGACTCGTAGGGGTTACGCGGCACGGCGGGGTCGGCGACAGTTGGCCTATGCGTTCAGTTTCCGGTCCCGACGTCCAGACCGGACGCCGCACTCCCCTTCGCCGGCGGCCCCGGGTCGGCCACATCGAATTCCTCAACTGGTTACCGATCCTGTGGGGGCTGGCCCGCTCCGGCAGCCTCGTCGAACTGGATCTGGTCCGCGGCAGTCCGGAGCGCCTCAGCGCCGAACTGGCCGCCGGCGCGCTCGATGTCGGGCCGATCAGTCTCGTCGAATTTCTCACGCACGCAGATGATCTGGTGATGCTACCGGATCTCGCCATCGGCTGCGACGGGCCGGTGATGTCCTGCCTGATCGTCAGCCGGGTGCCGCTGGACCGGCTCGACGGGGTGCCGGTCGCGCTGAGTTCCACCAGCCGCACCTCGGTCCGGCTGGCCCAGCTGCTGCTGGCCGAGCACATCGGCGTGCGGCCCCGATTCTTCGTCAGCCCACCGAATCTCGACGTCATGTTCGCGCAGGCGCCCGCGGCGGTGCTGATCGGCGACGTCGCGCTGCGCACCGCCCTGTACTACGCGCCGACGCGCGGGCTGGTGGTCCACGATCTCGGACAGATGTGGCGGGACTGGACCGGACTGCCGTTCGTGTTCGCCGTGGTCGCCGCCCGGCGCGCATTCCTCGAACAGGAGCCGGAGACGGTGCGGCAGGTGCACTCCGCGCTGCTCGACGCCCGCGATCGGGCCATCGCCGAGATGGACGAGCTGTGCGAGCGCACCGCGCGCTGGGAACAGTTCGACGCCGACACCCTGCACCGGTACTACACCGAAGCGCTGGACTTCCGGCTCGGCCCGCGCCAGCGGCAGGGCATCGCCGAATTCGCCGCGCGCACCGGCTTCGGCGTGAAAGTGCCTGCGACACTGCTGGACTCGGCCTAACCGAATATCGGGAGAGGTAGCTCATCGTGATCGTGCCGACGACGACAGAACTCAGTCCCGCCGCCCACATCGACAGGCTGGCACGGCAGACCGGCCGCCGCGTCGCGCTGGTCTACGAGGGCAGCACCTACGGCTATGCCGCACTGGCCGACCAGGCCCGGCGACTGGCCGCCGCACTCGCCGCGGGTGGCACCGGCGAAGGCGATCGGGTGGTGTACCTGGGCGGCAACAGCGTCACCTTCCTGACCACCTTCCTCGCGGCCGCGCGGCTCGGCGCGGTGTTCGTACCGGTCAACTCGCGGCTGACCGCGCCGGAGGTCGCCATCGTCCTGTCCGATTGCGCGCCACACACACTCGTCACCGAACCGGAGTATCGTCCGGTTGCGGAGGCCGCCTCGCCCGGCCCGGCTCGGTTGCTCACGGTCCCCGGCGACCCGGCCGCGACACCCGGCGAGGCGCCCCCGTCACCGTGGGAGACGTTGCCGGCGACCGAGATCGCCGCGGCCCCCGCTCCGGTGCACTGCGAGCCCGGCCGAATCGCCATGCTGGCCTACACATCCGGCACCACCGGCCGCCCCAAGGGCGTCGAACTGACATACGGCAATCTCTGGTGGAACGGCGTCAATCAGGACATGGTCGCCACCGCCGCTCCGCTGGACGTCACGCTGGTGGTGGCGCCGCTGTTCCACACCGCACCCCTGGGCTGCTTCGCGCTGCGCACTCTGATGCGCGGCGGCACGGTCGTGCTGCGCCGCGCCTTCGAGGCCGGGAACATGCTCGCCGACCTCGAAACCTACGGAGTGACAACGGTATTCGCGGTACCGGCGATGTTCGCCGCGGTCGCCGCCCACGACGGGTTCGCCGACGCGGACCTGTCCGCGCTGCGCACCGCCGTCACCGCCGGGGCCCCCGCCCCCGCTCCGCTGATCGAGCGCTACCGCGAGCGGGGCATCGCGTTGCAACAGGCCTACGGTCTGACCGAGACGCTGTTCGCGGCGTACCTGCCCGCCGACCGGATCGCCACCCATCCGGGCTCGGTGGGACTCGCGTTGCCCTACACCGAAATACGGGTCATCGATCCCGCCGGCGAACTCCCGGGCGCCGCCTCGCTGCCGCCGGGCGAGCGCGGCGAGGTCTGCCTGCGCGCGCCGACGGTGGCCCGCGGCTACCGCAACCAGCCCGAGGCCACCGCCGAGGTGTTCGCGGGCGGCTGGTTCCGCACCGGTGACATCGGTTATCTGGATCCCGACGGCTATCTGTATCTCGTCGACCGCCGCAAGGACATGATCATCGTCGGCGGCGACAACGTGTACTCCGCCGAGGTCGAACAGGTGCTGGCCCGCCACCCGGATGTCGAGGACGTCGCGGTGGTCGGGATCGCGGACGAGCACGAGGGCGAGAGCGTGGTCGCGATCGTCACCGGACGCGCCGCATCGGGTCCGGCCGGTCCGCGGGCCAGGCCCGGCCTCGCCGAGTTGCGCCGGTTCGCCGAATCGGAGCTGGCCCGCTACAAGCTGCCGACCCGGGTGGTGCAGGCCGAACGGGTTCCGCGCAACGCGATGGGCAAGCTCGACAAGCCGGTCATCCGCGCCGCTCTCGCGAACGGGGACGAGAGCGTCTTCACCGTGGCCGCCGCACCCGCACCCGCACCCGCGACGAACGTCCCGGTGGCCTCGGCGCCGGTGGCGGATCCGCCGGCCGCCTGGCTGCACACGCTCGCGGCGCTGCCGCCCGACGAGCAGTACCGCCTCGTCTTCGACGCGGTGGCCGACGCGATCGGGCGGACCATCCGTGGTGCGCGCGCGGTCGTCGAGCCCGGGGATCGGTTGCAGGACATCGGATTGAGCTCGCTGGCGGCGGTCGAACTCGCCCGCCGCCTCGGCGACACGTTGCGGCTGCGGCTGCCCAGCACCACGCTGTTCGATCACGACAGCGTCGACGCGCTGGTCCGGCACCTGACCGCCCGGGTCGTCGCCGGCAACGCCCGGCCGGTGGTACTGGACCGGCTGACCGAATTCGAACGCGCGGTCCGCGACGCACCGGCGGATCCCGCCGTCCGCGCGGAACTGCGTATCCGGTTGCGTGGCGCGCTCAATCGCCTCGCCGCCGACGAGGAACCCCTGGTGCCGGCGGCCGCCGGCGCCCCCACCGATCGAGATCTGTTCGCCCTGCTCGATGCCGAGCTCGGACCGGCCTGAGCCGCGGAGGAGAATCATGACGGACGAGGCGACGCTGCGCCGCTACCTCGAGCGCGCCACCACCGCGCTGCTGGAGACCCGGGCGCAGTTGCAGCGGCTGGAGGCCGCGCACCACGAACCGATCGCGGTGGTCGGGATCGGCTGCCGGTATCCCGGCAATATCCGTTCCCCGCAACAACTGTGGGAGCTGGTGGCCGCCGGGCGGGATGTGACCGGGCCCTTTCCCACCGACCGCGGGTGGGATCCGGCGAGCCTGCTCGGCGACGATCCGGACCGGCCGCACACCGTGACCGCCGAGGCCGGCGGATTCCTGGACGCCCCTTTCGATTTCGACGCCGAGTTCTTCGGGATCTCCCCGCGCGAGGCGACCGCGACGGATCCCCAGCAGCGGGTGCTGCTGGAGGTGGCGTGGGAGGCGTTCGAGCACGGCGGCCTGGACCCGATCTCGTTGCGCGGCAGCGATTGCGGTGTCTTCGTCGGTGCCATGTACCACGACTACGCCAGCCGCCTGCGGCAGGTGCCGGGCGAGCTGGAGGCACAACTGGGCACCGGCAGCGCGGCCGGAGTGCTGTCCGGGCGGATCGCCTACACGTTCGGCTTCTCCGGTCCGACGGTGACCGTCGACACCGCCTGCTCGTCGTCGCTGGTCGCGATGCATCAGGCCGTGACCGCGCTGCGCGGCGGTGAATGCGGGCTGGCGCTGGCCGGCGGCGTGACGGTGATGTCGACGCCGGCGAGTTTCATCGAGTTCAGCCGGCAGCGCGGCCTGGCCCGCGACGGCCGCTGCAAGTCCTACGCCGCCGCGGCCGACGGCACGGGTTTCGCCGAGGGTGCCGGTGTCCTTGTGCTGGAACGACTCTCGGACGCGCGCCGGCACGGTCACCGGGTGTACGCGGTGCTGCGCGGGTCGGCGGTCAACTCCGACGGCGCGGCGGCCGGGCTGACCGTGCCCAGCGGGACGGCCCAGCAGCGGGTGGTCCGCCAGGCACTGGCCGCGGCCGGACTGCAGCCCGGTGAGATCGATGTCGTCGACGGCCACGGCACCGGCACCACGCTCGGCGATCCGATCGAGGCGCGGGCACTGCTGGAGGTGTTCGGCGAACGCGAGGCCGAACCGCTGTGGCTCGGCTCGGTGAAGTCGAATCTCGGCCACACCCAGGCCGCCGCGGGCGTGGCCGGGGTGATCAAGATGATCATGGCGATCCGGCACGGCGTGGTTCCGGCCACCCTGCACATCGATGAACCGACACCGCACGTGGACTGGTCCGCCGGTGCGGTGCGGCCGGTGCAGGCGGCCCGGCCGTGGCCGGAGACCGGGCGGCCGCGCCGCGCCGGGGTGTCGTCGTTCGGGATCAGCGGCACCAACGCGCACCTGATCGTGGAGCAGGCGCCCGAACCCGCCGCGGAATCCGCGGTGGCGCCGCGAAATCCGTTGTCGCCCTGGGTGGTCTGGGAACTGTCCGCGCGCTCCGAGGCCGCGCTCGCCGCGCAGGCCGCGGCGCTGGCCCGGCATGTCCGCGATCGGGCCGAGCTGCCGTTGGACGGAATCGGCCGGGCACTGGCGACCCGTACCCGATTCGCCCGGCGCGCCGTGGTTTTCGGCCACGATCGCGGAGAACTGCTGGCGGCGCTGACGACCCTGGCCGCGGGTGGCCGCTCCCCCGCCGTGATACAGGGCGTCGCCGCGTCGCCGGACGCGCCCCGTGGCGGCACGGCGGTGATGTTCCCGGGCCAGGGCGCGCAACGGGTCGCGATGGGCCGGGAACTGCATGCGGCGCATCCGGTGTTCGCGCGGACCTTCGACGAGATCTGCGCCGCCTTCGACGAATACCTCGACACCCCGCTCGCCGAGGTGATCTTCGCCGAACCCGGCACGCCCGCGGCGGAACTGCTGGGCCGCACCGGATATACCCAGGCGGCGCTGTTCACCGTGGAGGTGGCGCTGTTCCGGATGGCCGAATCCCTCGGCCTGCGAGCGGATTTCCTGATCGGTCATTCCATCGGCGAACTCACCGCCGCGCATCTGGCGGGGATCTGGACCCTGCCGGACGCGGTCGCGGTGGTCGCCGCGCGAGGCCGGCTGATGGACCGGTTGCCCGGGCACGGCACCATGATCGCGGTCGCGGCGGCCGAGCACAAGGTGACCCCGTTGCTGGTCGGCCGGGAACACGCGGTGTCGCTGGCCGCGGTCAACGGGCCCGCGGCCGTGGTGCTGTCCGGCACCGACACGATGATCGGTGAACTGGCCGCGACCCTGGAACGCCTGGGGCGCAGGGTGTCCCGGCTGCGGGTGGCACATGCGTTCCACTCCCCGCTGGTGGAGCCGATGCTCGCGGAGTTCGCGCAGGTGTGCCGCGAGGTCGCGTATCACGAACCGGTTCTGCCGATCGTCTCGAATGTGACCGGCGCCCTTGCGGATCCGGCGCGGCTGCGGGAGCCGGAGTACTGGGTGGAGCAGGTGCGCCGGCCCGTCCGATTCTTCGACGGGCTGCGCTGCCTGCACGACGAGCTCGGCGTCGAGGTGTTCGTCGAGGCGGGTCCCGGCAGCACGCTCACCGCGCTGGCCCGCGAGGCGTTCACCGCCGAAGCGGGTGTGACGGCCGCCGCGCTGCTGCCCGGCCGGAGCGCCGAGACACCGGCGGTGATCGCCGGACTGGCCGCGGCACAGACCGCGGGCGCGCCGATCGAGTGGTATCCGGACGCCCCGGCCGCGGCGGTGGAGCTGCCGACCTACGCGTTCCGGCACCGCCGCTACTGGCTCGACGCCGGTACCGCCGTGACCACCACCGCCGGCGGCGAACCGACCGGCCATCCGCTGCTGAGCCGGCGGCTGGCGCTGGCCGACGGCGTCGTACTGTTCACCGGCAGCGTGTCCCGGGCACAGAGCCCGTGGCTGGCCGATCATGTCGTCCACGACGCAACGTTGTTGCCCGCCACGGCCTTTCTGGACATGGCGCTGCTGGCGGCCGATCGGGCCGGGCTGGATCGGGTCGAGGAACTCACGCTGCTGGAGCCGCTGCTGATCCCCGATTCCGGTGAGCCGGACGTGCAGGCGATTCTCGGCGCGCCGGGCCGTGGCGGCGAGCGCACGCTCACCGTGCATTCACGGCGGTTGCCGCACGGGCAGTGGATCCGGCACGCGGAGGCCACGCTGTCCGCGCGGTTCGTTCCGCCGCCGCCGGTGCGGATCCGCAGCTGGCCGCCGGACAACGCGGAACCGGTGGATCTCGACGAGCGCTACGGTGCGCTGACGGCCGCCGGATACCAGTACGGGCCCGCCTTCCGCGGCACCCGCGCGCTGTACGGGCGCGGCGACGAGATCTTCGCCGACATCGAGATACCCGCCGGGATCGACCCCACCGGTTATCTGATCCATCCGGCGGTGCTCGACGCCGCGCTGCATCCGCTGGCCGCGACCGAGGGCCCGACCCGGCTGCCGTTCTCCTGGCGCGGCGTGCGCACGCACGGTCCCGCCGTCGGGCCGCTGCGGGCGCGGCTGACCGATATCGGCACGGACGAGGCCACGCTGGAGGTAGTCGACGCGGCCGATCGGCCGGTGCTGTCGGCGGATCTGCTCGTGCTGCGGCCGATCACCGCCGCGGCCCTCGCCGGTGCGCGCGGCGACGACCGTTACCTGCTGAACTGGGTGCCGGTCGCGCCGTCCGCCGCCGTGCGCCTGCACTGGTCGGATCTGGCGTGGTTCGAACTGCCCGAGTACGGGCCCGACCCGGCCGGGGTGCGCGCCGCGCTCGACGCGACACTGTCGCGCATCCGCTCCTGGCTCGCCGAGACCGACGAGGGCACACTCGGCATCCGCACCCGCGGCGCGGTCGCCCTGCCGGGTGAGCCCGGCACCAGCGCGGCGGCCGCGGCCGTGTGGGGCCTGGTCCGGACGGCGCAGACCGAATATCCGGGCCGGTTCCTGTTGCTGGACACCGACGACGATCCGGCCGGGCCGCTGCCCGGCGATGAGGCCCAGATCGTCTCGCGGGCAGGCGAATTGCGGGTGCCGCGGCTGGCGCCGGGTGCCGCCGCACCGGCCGCCGCGCCGTGGCGGGCCGGCGGCACCATCCTCGTCACCGGCGCCGGCGGCGGGCTCGGCGGGCTGGTGGCCCGGCATCTCGCGGGCCGCGCCGAGGTCGGCCATCTGCTGCTGCTCGGCCGCGGCCCGATCGACACCGACGGCATCGACATCCCGGTGACCACCGCGCGATGCGATATCGCCGATCGGGACGCGCTGGCCGCGGTGCTCGCCGCGATCCCCGCCGACCGGCCGCTGACCGCGGTGGTGCACGCCGCCGGTGTGGCCGAGGACGGTCTGCTCGATTCGCTGTCCGCCGAGCAGTTCGACCGGGTGCTGCGGCCGAAGGTCGACGGCGCGTGGAACCTGCACGAGCTCACCGAGGATCTGGATCTGTCGGCGTTCGTGCTGTTCTCGTCGGTGGCCGGGGTGCTCGGCACGGCGGGGCAGGCCAATTACGCCGCCGCCAACGCCTACCTCGACGCGCTCGCCCGGCATCGCCGGGAACGCGGACTGCCCGGCACCGCGCTGGCCTGGGGACTGTGGTCGCGCCGGACCGGTGTGTCCGATCATCTGACCGAGGCGGATCGGGCGCGCCTGGCCCGCGGTGGCATCGCGGCGCTGGCCGATGCCGAGGGCCTGGCGCTGTTCGACATCGCCTGCGCCGCCGACGATCCCAATCCCGTACTGATGGCGCTGGACCGGAGCCGGCTCGACGACCGGGTCGCGCCACCGCTGCGCGGGCTGGCCGGTGCCCGCCGCGAGACCGTCGAGCGCGCGCCCGAAACCTTCTCCTTCCCGGCCCGTTTCGCGACGCTGAGCGCCACCGGGCGGCGCGAGCTCATCCACGACCTGGTGTCGGAGCTGGTCGCCGCGGTACTCGGGCACACCGACGAGGCGCCGGACACCGACCGCACCTTCGCCGAACTGGGCTTCGACTCGCTGACCGGCATGGAATTACGGACCAGGCTGGTCGACACCACCGCGCTGCGATTGCCCGCGACGCTGGTGTTCGACCATCCGACACCCGATGCCCTGGCCGCCCACCTGCACGCGAAACTGCTTGCCACGCAGGCGGAACCGGAGCCGGAGGTGGACGAGGCGGCGCCGGTCGCGGTCGGCCACAGTGACGCGGCGATCGGATCGATGGATGTGGCCAACCTGATCCGGCTGGCCTACAGCGGCGATCCGGCGCCGGCGGATTCGGGCCCGGAGGACGAATTCTGGACCGACGGGCACGACTTCTTCGGGGCGGAGGGCGCGGTCGTCACCGACGACAGCGCCACCGACGCGGACTTCCGGAGTGTGTTCGGGCACCGGGTATCCCGCGGCGTCTCGGGCGAGGATCGGGGCCGGCGATGACCGCACCGGATCCCCAACTCGTCGCGGCGCTGCGCACCACACTGGTGGAGCGCGACCGGCTGCGACAGGACAACGCCCGGCTGTCCGCCCGGCTCAACGAGCCGATCGCGATCATCGGGATGAGCTGCCGGTTCCCCGGCGGCGTTCGGACACTGGACGATTGGTGGCGGCTGCTGGCCGACGGCCGGGACGCGATCGGCGACTTCCCGGCCGACCGCGGCTGGCACACCGACGATCGGTCCGAACGCGGGGACTATCCGCGGGTCGGTGGATTCCTCGACGACGCACTGGATTTCGACGCCGACCTGTTCGGCATCTCGCCGCGCGAGGCACTGGCGATGGATCCACAGCAGCGCCTGCTGCTCGAAGTGTCCTGGGAGGCATTGGAACACGCGCGCCTGGATCCACTGGCGCTGCGTGGTTCGCCGACCGCGGTGTTCGCGGGCGTGATGTACCACGACTACGCGGACCGGTTGCCGACGGTGCCGGAGCGGGTGGAGGGTCATCTGCGCACCGGCAGTCTGGCCAGTGTGGTGTCGGGCCGGGTGGCGTACGCACTGGGCCTGCACGGCCCGGCCGTCACCGTCGACACCGCCTGTTCCTCGTCACTGGTCACCATGCATCTGGCGGCGCAGGCGCTGCGGCAGGGCGAATGCTCGCTCGCGCTGGCCGGTGGGGTGACGGTGATGGCGACGCCGAAGGTGTTCGCCGAGTTCGCTCGTCAGGGCGGGCTGGCGCCGGACGGACGGTGCAAGGCGTTCGCGGCCGCCGCCGACGGCACCGGCTGGGCCGAGGGTGTCGGCGTGCTGGTGCTGGAGCGGCTGTCGGAGGCCCAGCGGCTCGGGCACCGGATCCTCGCGGTGATGCGCGGGTCGGCGGTCAACTCCGACGGCGCCTCCAACGGACTGACCGCACCGAACGGGCCTGCGCAGCAACGGGTCATCCGGCAGGCGCTGGCATCGGCCGGGCTGCGGGCCGGCGATATCGATGTGGTGGAGGGACACGGCACCGGAACGCGCCTCGGCGATCCGGTGGAGATCCAGGCGCTGCTCGAGACCTACGGCCGCGGCCGCACCCGCCCGCTGTGGCTCGGTTCGGTGAAATCCAATGTGGGCCATACCCAGGCCGCGGCCGGGGTGGCGGGGGTGATCAAGACGATCCTCGCCATGCGGCACGGCATCGTGCCGCCGACGATGCACGTGGACGAGCCGTCACCACACGTCGACTGGACGGCCGGACCGGTGCGGCTCGCGACCGCACCGCAGCCGTGGCCGCGGACCGACGGTCCGCGCCGCGCGGCGGTGTCGTCGTTCGGGATCAGCGGCACCAACGCGCACATCGTCCTGGAGCAGTCCCCCGCCACCGACACGGAAACCGGCACCCCCGCACCGCTGTTGCCGGTCGCGTGGCCGTTGTCCGGGCAGTCGGCGGCGGCGGTCGCCGATCAGGCCGGCCGGCTGCGCGATCACCTGGCCGCGCGGCCGGACGCCGATATCGCCGATATCGCGTTGTCGCTGGCCACGACTCGCGCGCGGTTCGGGCCGCGCGCGGTGGTGGTCGGCGACGATCGCGGCGAATTGTCGCAGCGGCTGGCCGCTCTGGCGGCGGGCGAGCCCGCCGCGGGGGTCGTGATCGGCGAGGCGGCGGCGAAGACCCGGGTCGCGATGCTGTTTCCCGGCCAGGGTTCGCAGCGGCTCGGGATGGGCTCACAACTGTATTCCGACTACCCGGTGTTCGCGGCCGCCTTCGACAAGATCTGTGCCGCACTGGATCCCGAACTCGATCGGCCGATACGCGAGATCGTCTGGGCCACTCCCGATTCCGCCGAGGCGGCGTTGCTGGACCGGACCGACGGCACCCAGGCGGCGCTGTTCGCGGTCGAGGTGGCGCTGTACGAGCTGCTGCGGTCCTGGGGTGTCGAACCCGCTTTCCTGCTGGGTCATTCGATCGGTGAGGTCACCGCCGCCTATCTGGCGGGTGTGTGGTCACTGGCCGATGCCGCCCGGTTGGTGGCCGCGCGCGGCCGGTTGATGCAGCGACTGCCCTCGGGCGGGGCGATGCTCGCCGTCGCGGCCGACGAGGCCACGGTGGTCGGGCTGCTGGCCGGGCGCAACGGCCGGGCCGGTATCGCCGCGATCAACGGACCGGCCGCGGTGGTGGTGTCCGGTGACGAACCGGCGATCGACGAGATCGCCGCTCTCGCTGCGGCGCAGGGTCTTTCGACCCGGCGACTGCGGGTGAGCCATGCCTTCCACTCGCCGCGGATGCGGCCGATGCTCGACGAGTTCGCCGCGGTCTGCGCCGGTCTCACCTTCCGGCCGCCGGCCGTCCCGATCGTCTCCAACCTCACGGGTGAACTCGCCGACCCCGACGAATTGTGCACCCCCGGCTATTGGGTCCGGCACATCGCCGAACCGGTCCGCTTCGCCGACGGGGTGCGCTGGCTGCGGGAGAAGGGACGAGTCACCCTCTTCCTGGAAACCGGTCCGGGAGCGGCTCTTTCCGCCGCGGTGGCCGATTCGGGCGGTACCGCGACGGTCGTCTCCACGCTGCGCCGCGATCGGCCCGAACCGGAATCCGTGACCACCGCGCTCGCCGAGGCGTTCGTCGCCGGTGCGCCGGTGGACTGGGCCGCGCGGCTGCCGGGTGCGGCCGTGGTCGATCTCCCCGGCTATGCCTTTCAGCGGCAACGGTTCTGGCTGGATGCCGGGGCGGCGGGGGCCGACGTGCACAGTGCCGGGCTGTCTCCCGCGGGGCATCCGCTGCTCGGGGCGCTGGTGCCCGCACCCGACGGCGCGTCCGCGGTGCTGACCGGGCGACTGTCCACCGGCGGCCACGACTGGCTGGCCGACCATCGGGTGGGCGAGCGAATCCTGCTGCCCGCCACCGCCTTCGTCGATCTGGTCCTGCGCGCGGCCGAGGAGGTCGGCGCCGACCGGATCGTCGGTCTGGTGGTGAACGCCCCGCTCCCGCTGACCGAGGATCCGGTGGCGATCCAGGTTCGCGTCGAGCCGCCGGACGGCGCCGGGAATTTCCCGGTGTCGATCGCGGCACGGACCGGTGACGACGTCTGGACGGTGCACGCCGAGGCCGTGGTCACCACGGGCACCGGTGTCCGCCCGGTGGGCGAGGCCGCGACCTGGCCGCCGCCGGGGGCGGTCCGGATCGACACCGACGAGATCTACCGGCGGCTGGCCGAATCCGGCCTGGACTACGGTCCGGTGTTCCGCGGCCTGCGCGAACTCTGGCGCGACGGAACCGATCTGGTGGCCCGGGTGCGGGTTCCCGAGGAACTCGACGTGACCGGGTACCGCATCCATCCCGCCCTGCTGGACGCGGCGCTGCACGCGGCCGCGGCTCTCGACGGAAACGATTCCGGCGCAACACTACTGCCGTTCGCCTGGCACGGGATCACGGTCGACGCGATCGGCGCGACCGAACTGCGCGGGCGGCTGTCGGCCGAGGCGGCGGACCGGATCACCCTCACCCTCACCGATCCCGAGGGCCGACTGGTCGCCACCGTCGACGCCCTGGAATTGCGTCCCGCGCCGAGAACGGCGATCCGGCCGAGCGCACGTCGCGATCCCCTCTACGTGGTCGACTGGATTCCGATCACCGACGAACCGGCCCCCTACGGCGGACCGGCCGCGACGGTGTTGCGGGTCGACGAGATCCTCCGGGCCCGCGCAGACGAACCGATCGGAGCCGGTGCGCCACCGAACCCGCCGGGCGGCGGCAGACCGGCGCAGACCGGCCACTCCGCATCGCGGATCGACATCGACGCGCCGACGCTGGACGGAATCGTTGCGGCGCGGGCAAGCGATCCGGCGTCCGCGCGCGAGCTGCTGGTGCGGGTGCTGGATCGGGTGCAGCGGCTGCTCGCCGAGGTTTCCGATGCGCCGCTGGTCGTCGTCACGCACGCAGGGGTGGCGATCGACCCGGCGACCGAGGATCCCGACCTCGCCGCGGCCGCGGTCCGTGGTCTGCTGCGCAGCGCTCAGGCCGAGCACCCCGAACGGATCGTGTTGCTGGACTCGGATCCCGCTTCACACGAGAGTCGCGGGCTCGACGAGTTGATCGCGCGGGTGCTCGCGACCGGCGAACCCGATGTGGCGGTCCGGGGCGGGGTGTTGCATGCACCGCGGCTCACGCACGCACCGGCTGTCGACGGGCCGGATCTGATCCGCGGTGAGCCGTGGCGGCTGATCGTCGGCGCACCGGGGACGATCGATTCGGTGCGGCTCGAGCCGGACCGGGAACCGGTCGCGGCGCTGGAACCGCATCAGGTCCGCATCGCCATGCGGGCGGCCGGGGTGAACTTCCGCGATGTGCTGATCGGCCTCGGCATGTATCCCGATCCCGGCGCCCCGCTCGGTGGTGAGGGCGCGGGTATCGTGCTCGAAACCGGTTCGGCGGTGGACGATCTGGCGCCGGGCGATCGGGTGATGGGCCTGTTCGACGGGATCGGCTCGACGGTCACGACCGATCGCCGGCTGGTGACCGTGATCCCCGCGGCCTGGTCGTACGCGCAGGCGGCGGCGGTTCCGGTGGTGTTCCTCACCGCTTATCACGGACTGGCCGATCTGGCCGGGCTGCGCCCCGGGGAATCGGTGCTGATCCACGCGGCCACCGGTGGGGTCGGGACGGCCGCGATGCAGCTGGCCCGGCACTGGGGGGCGGAGATCTACGCCACCGCGAGTCCGGGCAAGTGGCGGGTGCTGCGCGAGCGCGGGCTCGGCGACGACCGCATCGCGAACTCCCGGACGCTGGAATTCGAACAGGACTTCCGCGCCGCCGGCATCGACGTCGTACTCGACGCGCTGGCAGGCGAATTCGTCGACGCCTCGCTGCGACTGCTGTCGCCGGGTGGGCGGTTCGTGGAGATGGGTGTCACCGATATCCGCGATCCGGCGGCGGTCGCCGCGGCGCATCCCGGTGTCGACTATCACTCCTTCCTCATCACCGAGGTGGACCCGGAGCGGATCCGGGAGATGCTCACCGAACTGGTGGCGCTGTTCGAGCGCGGGATTCTCACGCCGCCGCCGCTCACCGGCTGGGACGTGCGCGACGCGGTCGCCGCGTTGCGGCACCTGGGGCAGGCGCGGCACATCGGCAAGGTGGTACTCACCTGGCCGCCCGCGCTGGATCGCGACGGCACCGTGCTCGTCACCGGCGGTACCGGCATGATCGGGCAGGCGGTGGCCCGGCATCTGGTGACCGCCTACGGTGCTCGGAACCTGTTGCTGGCCGGTCGATCCGGGCCGTCGGCGCCGGGTGCGGCCGAATTCGCCGCGGAACTGGGCGATCTCGGGGCGGAGGTCCGCATCGCCGCCTGCGACACCTCCGACGGCCGCGCGCTGACGCGGCTGCTGGACGAGGTGCCCGCCGAACATCCGCTCACCATGGTGATCCACGCCGCCGGAACCGTCGACGACGCGCTGTTCGCCGATCAGTCCGCGGCGCATCTGGATCGGGTGCTACCCGCCAAGACGTCCACCGCGTGGCAGCTGCATCGGCTCACCGCCGGGCACGATCTCGCCGGATTCGTCGTGTTCTCCTCGGCCGCAGGCGTTCTCGGGACGGCCGGGCAGGCCAACTACGCCGCGGCCAACGCCTACCTGGACGCGCTCGCCGACCACCGCAGGCATCGGCTGCTCCCGTCGCTGTCGCTGGCCTGGGGCCTGTGGGCGCAATCGAGCACGGTCAGCGCGCATCTCGGCGAGCGCGACCTGGCGCGGATGCGGCGCAGCGGCTTTCACGCGCTCAGTCACGAACGCGCGCTGGGCCTGTTCGACACGGCACTGCGCGGCGGGCACGCCACGGCGGTCCCGATCCTGCTCGACATCGCCGCCGTGGCGGACCCGCCGCCGCTGCTGCGTGGCCTCGTGCGCTCCCGTCGAGCGGCGGCGCCTGCCGCCGCGCCCGCGGATCTGGCGGGCCTGCTCGTCGGGCGCAGCTCCACCGAGCAACATCGGCTGTTGCTGGACCTGATCGCGCAGCACGTGGCGACGGTGCTCGATCACGGCGCCGGGCGGGCCCTCGATCACGAAAAACCTTTCGTCGACCTGGGTTTCGACTCGCTGACCACGGTGGAGTTGCGCAATCAGCTGCGCCGGTCGACCGGGGTGACGCTGTCGTCGACGGTGATCTTCGACCATCCGACACCGGTCGCGCTCGCCACCCACCTGCACAGCGTGCTGGCCCGCCCGGAACCCGCCGGTGATCTGGTGGCCGAGGCGGAGTTGCTGCTGGACCGGCTCATCGAATCCGGCGCTGCCCGAGCGGATCTGGCGCGGCTGGCCGACCGGCTCGCCGGCGCGATGCAGCATCGTGGCGGCGACGCCACCGCCGAACTCATCGAGATCGCCGGGGACGACGAGATCTTCGACCTCATCGACCGGCGCGCGGACGGACTGCGCGCCTGATCGAACACCGATCGGGAAGGCGACCATGAATCCGATTGAGGAGTACGACGTCGTCGTGGCCGGCGGCGGTTCGGCCGGGGTGGCCGCCGCCGTCGGGGCCCGCAATACCGGCGCGCGCACGCTGCTGGTGGAACGCGGCCCGTGCCTCGGTGGCGCGGCGACGATGCGAAACGTGTTGACCTACTGCGGGATCTACACCCGTCAGGAGCCGCCGCGGCAGGTGGTGTTCGGGGTGGCCGAGCAGATCCTGTGGGCACTGCGGGCCCGGTCCGCGGTCACCGCGCCGACCCGATTCACCTCCGTCACCGTCATTTTCGATCCGGAGTCGGTGAAACGGGTGCTGGATCAGCTCTGCGTGGACACCGGTGTACGGGTGCGGCTGGACAGCCAGCTGGTCGACGCCACCCGCGGCGACTGCGGCATCGACACCGCGCTGGTCGCGGATCATCAAGGCGTGCACACGATCCGGGCCGCCGCCTGGGTCGACGCCACCGGGGAGGCGGATCTCGCGGCCTTCGCCGGGGCGCATGTGCGGTACGGCAACGACGGCCACGTGCAGAACGGCACCCTGGGCGTACGGTTCGGTGGCATTCCGCCGCACGCCGACGTCACCCGCGACACGCTCGCCGTCGCGATCGCCGGGGCCAAACGGCGCGGTGCGGCACTGTCGGCCGAGCGCGGACTGGTTGCGCGCCTGCCGATCTCCGGCGACGTCGTGGCGTATGTCGTCGACGAGGGCTACGACGCGCGCGACGCCGGGGAACTCACCCGGGCGGAGATGAGTGCGCGCCGGCAGGCGGGTGAGTATCTGGCGGTGCTGCGGACCCTGCCCGGGTGCGGGGACGCGTACATCGTCGGCACCGGGCCGGAGATCGGTACCCGGGAGTCGCGTCACGTCATCGGCCGCTATCGGCTCAGCACCGCGGAGGTGCTGTCCGGTGACCGGCACGAGGACCGGATCGCGTTGGGCGCCTGGCCGATCGAATACCATCCCGGCCCCGGGCTGGCGCCGCAGTGGCAGTTCATCGCCGGCGACGGGTATTACGACATCCCCTTCGGGGTGCTGCACAGTATCGACACCGACAATCTGTTCGCCGCCGGACGCACCGTCGACGCCGACCGCTATGCCGGTGCGTCGCTGCGGGTCATGGGTACGGCCTTCGCGACCGGGCAGGCCGCGGGGGTCGGCGCCGCGATGTTCGCGCTGCACGGCACGCATCCACCGGTGGCCGTCGTGCAGCGCGAACTGCTCCGGCAGGGCGCATATCTCGGTTAGCCGAAGCACGAAGGCCCGGTCCGGCGGATGAACGCCGGACCGGGCCTTCGTGTCTGCCGGGCCGTATCGCACAGGCCGGCAACCGCTGTACCGTCCGAGCCCACCACCGTTGTGCCGATTCGAGTGCCCGGCAGCTGCGCCGTGGGAGCGAAGACCAGCTGTGCAACATCGGTGGCCGTACCACCCCTGCGCAACCGCGGTGTCACACAGACATGCGACGACCGTGCCGCCCGGTGTACGGGGCGGCACGGTCGTCGCTTTGTTCAGGCGGAAACGGCCGAAGGCGGCTTTCCTTCGGCGACCACCGAAGTCGGCTCCCCTCTGGCGGTTTCGCCGTCCGCACCGAACACCATGCCGTTCTTCCAGGCACTGCGCTCGAACATCCGGTAGATCGGCGTGGCGACGAAGGTCGTCACGATCGTCATGACCGCGAGGATCGTGTACAGCGACTGGTTGATCAGGCCTTGGGTCAGACCGACATTCAGCAGGACCAGTTCCATCAGGCCGCGGGCGTTGGCCAGCGAACCCATCGAACCCGCTTCCCGCCAGCTCATCCCCTGCCAGCGAGCCGCAAGGGTCACCGCGCCGAACTTGCCCACGAACGAGATCACCAGCACCACGCCGACGACGATCAGCGTCGCCGGATGGAACAGCAGACTCAACTTGGTGTTCAACCCGGTGAAGATGAAGAACGCCGGCAGCAGCAGATGCGACACGATCGGTTCGGTCCGCTCCCGCACCGCGTCCAGCAGCCGGCCGCGTGGCATCACGACACCCGCGATGAAGGCGCCGAACACCGAGTACACCCCGACCCAGTCGGTGAACCAGGCGCTGGCCAGCAGCACCAGCAGCATCGCGATGAACGGCCCGACAGGAAGCGCTGTGCCCGAACGCATTTCCCGTTCACCCCACGCGTCCAGCCGCCGCAGCGCCCGGGAGCCGACCACGAGCATGAACACCACGAAGCCGACACCGCCGGCCAGCGCCAGGATCGCCCCGTTCATATTGCTCTTGGTCGTGGCGACGACGGTGGCCAGCAGGATCCAGGACACCGCGTCGTCGGAGGCCGCGCAGGACAACGCCATCGTCCCCAGCCGGGTGTTGTGCAGCCCGGAATCGTGAATGATCCACGCCAGCATGGGGAACGAGGTGATGGCGATGGCCGCGGCGAGGAACAGCCCGCCCTGCCAGGCGTGTACCTTGCCGGTGAAGTAGTCACCCTGGCCGACGAGCAGGTACCCGGTGAGGCCGCCGAGCGCCATCGGCACGATCACGCCGGCCGAGGCCGTGATCCCGGCGACCTTGATGTGGTCACTGAGAATGCTCGTCCGGAACGACGTTCCGACCAGGAACATGTACAGCACCAGGCCGAGCTGGCCGAGCACGTACACGACCGTCAGCGACGGATGCGGGATCGATTGGCCGCCGATCGACAGCGTGGTGGGGAACAACCAGTGCTGCGCACTCGGCCACACCGCGCCGAAAACCGAAGGCCCGAGCAGGAATCCGGCCGCCATGATGGCGACCACCTGCACCTGCCCCAGCCGCTTGAACAACTGCCACACCAAGCGGTAGGCGGCGAGGATCACCACCATCTGCAGGAAGAAATGGATCGTCAGATCCAGGAAGGACGGCATCCCGGCTCCTTTCGGTCAGGCCACGACTGCGCCGGGATAGATCGGACAATCGGTGAGCAGATCGAACTTCGCGAACAGACTCCAGTCCTTCTCCGCCCGCAGCCGATTCACCAACGGGCTCTCGCCGGTCCAGAAGTCACCGCTGACCAGTCGCACGTGCCACTTCGGATCCAGATCGGCGGCCAGGTCCAGGATCACCTGGCCCATGATCGGCTGCCGGTGGTCGTACACCGCGCAGATCAGCCGGTAGTAGGTCTCGTATCCGGTCTTGAAGAAGGCGTTGTAGGTATCGGCGATCTCGGTCTCGGACAGCTTGCCGTCCAGGCGATCCGCGGCCAGCTCCCCGGCCTTGCGGCCGGTGGCCAGCGCCAGCAGCACACCGCCGGAGAACACCGGATCGGTGAAACTGCCGGCGTCACCGACGAGGAAAAAGCCCGGCCCGGCGAGGACTTCGGAGTGGTACTCGAAGTTGCGCTCGCCCTTGAGTTCCCGGATCACGGTGGCCCCGCGCAACCGCTGCTGGATGCGTGGCAGCCGGGCCAGATGCTCGTCGAAGACCCGCTCCGGCCGGTCCGACTGCAGGATCGCCATCGGGGCGACGGCGCCGATGCTGATGGCGTCCGACCGCAACGGGATTCCCCACATCCAGCCGTCGGGATGGATGCCGAGCTGGGTGTCGCCCTCGACGCCCGGGTTCTGGCTCTCGTCGAGATCGCCGTAGTGCTTGAACACCGCGGCCATCTTCAGCCGGCTGTCGGCCACCCGCAGATTCAGCCGCTTCGCGATCACGCCGGCCCGGCCGGACGCATCGGCGACGAATTGCGCTGTGGCGTGGTGTGTTTCGTCGTTCACGGTATAGGTGACGCCGGTGACCCGGCCCGCGGCGACGTCGACGCCGGTGACGGTGGCCTCCTCCAGCACGGTCACCCCGGCCGCGGCCGTCTCGTCCAGCAGCGTCTTGTCGAATTCGGCCCGCTCGACCTGGATCGCCCAGGTGCGCCGGTCGTCACCGATCTCGCCGAAGTCGATGCGCCGCACGCTGCCGGCGATACCGGTCAGCTCCACGCCCGGCTTGTAGGCGTAGGGCTTGGCCATCACCGCGTCCAGCAGGCCCAGCTGGTCCAGGATCTCGGTGGTGTAGGGCAGGAACGACTCCCCGATGTGGAATCGCGGGAACTCGACCTTCTCGAGCAGCAGCACCGAGTAGCCACGCCGCAGCATGGTCAGCGCATACGCGCACCCGGCGGGCCCGCCGCCGATGACGATGGTGTCGTAGGACGTGTCGGCCATGATTGTGACTCCGTTTCCGTTTCAGCGGAGAGTGATTCGTTGGATCACCCGGGCCAGGTCGGCCTCGGGATCGGCGACCGCGTCGGTGCGGCGCCAGGCGACGTAGTGATCGGGCCGGACCAGCAGGGCGCCGTCGTCGCCGATGCCGCGCAATCGGTCCCAGGCGCCGGTGGTGTCGGCGCCGGCCGGGAGAACGACCGATTCCAGTGGTATTCCGGTGCGTTCGCGCAACCGCCGCGCGGCCTCGCGCCACGGCTGCCCGGCCGACCCGGTGATGAGCGTGTATCCGTCGATCGCGACGAAATCGTGCGTCGATTCGCGGGTTCCGTCGCGGTCGATCCAGGCGTGCGGCAGCCGATGCCCGGGGCGGGTGACGGGAAAGAACTTGTCCCCCATCGGTTCGGTCGCCGGGGCGGGTGTGCCGTCCGGGATCAGCGCGCCCTGTTCGTAGACCGCGCCGAGTTCGATATCCAGTGCCTGGCAGTCGATCCGATGGGTGCGGAAGACCTCGGCGGCGCGGGCCCGGGCGGTCCGGCCCCGCGCCGAGTCCTCGAAGTAGGTGTTGAAGAAGGTGGGCCGCATCCACTCCGGCACGTGCGGGCCCAGCCCGAGCGCCGCCTCGCTGACCAGTTCCGAATTCGCGATGATGCCCACGGCCCAGTCCAGATTGCGGCGCCCGATGGGCCGGCGCTCGGGTTCGTAGGTGTCCAGCAGATCCGGACCCGCGTGCCCCCGTTCCACCGCGGCGATCTTCCAGGCCAGGTTGTGCACGTCCTGTACGGCCGTGTTGAGGCCCAGCCCGGCCGCCGGGGGCAGCTTGTGCGCGGCGTCCCCGGCGAGGAAAACCCTTCCGCTGCGGTAACTCTGGGCGTTGACCGCGTCGACCGTCCAGTTGCTGACCTTGTGCAGCCGCAACCGCTGTTGCCCGATGCCGAGGGTGTCTCGGATGCGGGCCAGGACCGCCTCGCGATCGGAGCGGGCCGGATCGTCCGGGCCGGTGGTGAAGTGCAGGCCCCACTCCTCGCTGAAACATCCCCAGGTGGGCCCCATTTCTACCAGCGTCGCCCCGGACAACGACGGCTGCTTGGGATTCACGAAGTAGGTCAGCAGCGCCCCGTCGCGCTGCCAGCGGGACAGATCCGCGCTGAAATGCACCGTGGTGACGTGGTGGAACCTCGGCCAGCCGTCGAACCGCACGCCCAGCCGCGGGCCGACGGTCCGGCCGCCGTCGGCGGCGATCAGGTATTTCGCCGCCACCGTGTGGGTTTCACCCGCCGTGTCGCGCACCGTCGCGACCAGCCGATCCGGCTGCTCGGTCCAGTCGATCAATTCGTGCCCGTACCGGACCCGTCCGGGGGCCCGCCGCTCGGCGGCGCTGCGCAGCAACGGTTCCGAGCGGATCTGCGGCAGATTCGTCGCCGCGACCGGACTCGCGGCCGACCAGTACTCCCGCAGGTCGCCGCCGCCGAAGGCGTCCATCTCGTAGATCACCCGGCCGTCGAACGGGCCCTTGCCGGCCAGGGTGGTCTGCCAGCAGACCTTGCCGAACTTGTCCAGCGGCGCCCCCGCCGATTCGAAGTCCCCGGCGATCCCGTGCTGCCGGAAGATCTCCATCGTCCGGTGATTCATGTAGTGCGCCTTGGGAAGTCGCGCCGGTTCCGGCCGCTGCTCGACCAGCAGATGATCGACCCCCAGGTTGGACAGGAAGATCGACGCGGTCAGCCCGCCGACCCCCGCGCCGACGATCAGTACCGTCGTCTCGATTGCCGTTTCGCTCGTCATCCGGCCCCGCCCGTCAATGTCCGTGGTGCTCGGGCAGATCCGGCCCCACCGCCGTCGGTCCCTGCGGATACGGGAACGACTCGGGGATACCGCCGTCGTGACCCGCGATCTCCTGCGCGGTGTCGAGACCGCCGGTGATCGGGGTGTCGCTGCCGGGCACCAGCCAGATGTGCAGATCCCAGGCCCGCGGATGCACCAGGCCGGGGGGATTCGGCAGCGCCAGCGGAATCGTGCCGGGGTTCTGCCCCATCCACGGCTCATCCGGCGGCTGCATCACCATGTCGAAATTCGGGAAGGCGTGCACGCCGCGCTCGTGGAAACCCCAGTCGGTGGGATACACGCACAGCCCGTTCTCGATCGGCGTGATCCCGGGGGTGTAGACGGCGCCGTAGAACCAGCCGACGAGCTCGTAGGGGAACGAGGGTGTGTAGGCGTCGTCGTAGACCGGATTCGGCGCCAGCGACCGGTAGAACAGGCCGGTGGGCTCCCCGCTGACCACCGAGTCGCGAGCGGTCGTCCCGGCCGTGACGCCGTCGATCCCGCGGGCGATGATGTCCAGGGAGCGTGGCAGATTCAGCAGGCCGACCCCGACGTCGTGATACTGCACCCAGCCGTGCGAATCCGGGCCCCACGCGCCGAGCGCCGCCAGTTGCATCACGTCGTCGGGACCGTTGAGCACCCGCAGATGCCCGAGCCGGTCCAGTACCCGTTGCCGATCGGCGACCAGGCTCGCCGCGCGCTCGCCGGCCGAGCACTGCCGGTCCGAGACGGGAACCACCTCGGGCGTCATGGTGTCGGCGTCGGCCGCCGCGAGCGGTGGCACCGTGGCCGCGGTCAACGCGGCCACCGCCAGCGCGCCGCGCAGCAGTGCCGAAAACTTCAGAGCCATCGTGAATCTCCCGGGTCAGGCGGTCGGCGGAGCCGGCTGGTCGATGAACTCGAACAGTTCGTCGTCACCGGCGGTGTCCAAATCGTCGAGGATCCCGTCGAGTTCGCCGCCGCGCAGGCGCAGCAGCAACTCGTCCAGGCGGGCCGTGATGTCCGCCACCGCATCCGGATCCAATTGGGCCTCGTCGCAACTGTCGGCGAGCGAGGCGATCTGGGCCTTGATCACCGCGGTGGGATCGACCGCGGGGGCGATCTCGTCGCGGATGTAGCGGGCCAGCGCCAGCGGTGTCGGATAGTCGAACACCACCGTGGTCGCGAGCTTCAGCCCGGTCGCGGTCTTCAGGCGGTTGCGGAATTCCACCGCGCCCAGCGAATCGAAGCCGAGATCGGTGAAGGCCTGGTCCTGCCCGATCGCCTCCGGCGACTCGTGGCCGAGCACGGCCGCGGCGTGGCTGCGAATCGTCGCCAGTACCAACGCTTCCTGATCGCCGCGGCTGCGACCGCTCAGTGTCCCCGCGAGTTTCGCGGAGGCATCGGCCACCGAACTGTCGGCCGTGCGGCGCACGCCGCGCAGCAGCCCGCGCAGCGCCGGCGGCAGCAGCGTCGCGTCCTGGGCGCCGGCCGCCTGGATGGCGGGCACGTCCAGTTTGGCGGCGACGGTCAGCGAATGTCCCAGCCGCAGTGCGCCGTCCAGCATCGCCAGGCCGTCCGCGGTCGGGATCGGCAGCAGTCCGTCGCGCCGCATGCGGGCGAAGTCCTGGTCCGACAGATGTCCGGTGATGCCGCTGGCCTGTTCCCAGATGCCCCAGGCCAGCGAGGACGCCGGCAGTCCGAGCCGGTGCCGGTGCGCCGCCAGGGCGTCCAGGAACACGTTGGCCGCCGCGTAGTTGGCCTGCCCGGGGCCACCGAGCACACCGGCGACGGACGAGTACAGCACGAACGCGGACAGTTCCAGTCCGGCGGTCGCCTCGTGCAGATTCCAGGCCGCGGCCGCCTTGGCCCGGAACACCGTCGCCACCTGCTCGGTGGTGAGATCGGTGAACAGGGCGTCGTCGATCACGCCCGCGGCGTGCACGACGGCGGTGAGTGGATGCTCCGGCGGCACCGCCGCGAGGACGGTCCGCAGCGCCTGCGCATCGGCGGTGTCACAGGCGGCGATCCGCACCCGCGCGCCGAGTTCGGTGAGCTCCGCGTCGAGTTCGGCCGCACCCGCGGCCGCGGCGCCACTACGGCTGAGCAGCAGCACATTCCGGGCGCCGTGCGCCTGGACCAGATGCCGCGCGACCGCCGCTCCCAGCACGCCGGTGCCGCCGGTGACGACCACGGTGCCCGCCGGATCCAGCGGGACCGGCACGGTGAGCACGTTCTTGCCGACGTGCCGAGCCTGACTGAGGTACCGGAACGCCTCCGGCGTCCGCCGCAGATCCCACGGCGTCACCGGAAGCGGCTGCAGCACACCGGATTCGAACAGCTTCAGCAGTTCCGAGAGGATGTCGTGCAACCGTTGCGGACCGGCCTCCATCAGCACGAAGCCGCGGTAGGTCACTCCGGGATGGTCGGTGGCCACCTCGTCGGGGTCACGGACATCGGTCTGGCCCATCTCGACGAACCGGCCGCCGCGCGGCAGCAGACGCAGTGAGGCGTCGACGAATTCGCCGGCCAGCGAGTCGAGCACGATGTCCACGCCCCGGCCGCCGGTCGCCGCCAGGAACTCCGCCTCGAAATCGAGCGTCCGCGAATTGGCGATGTGCCGATCGTCGAAACCCATGCCGCGCAGGGTGTCCCACTTCGGCAGGCTGGCCGTCGCGTAGACCTCGAGACCGAGGTGCCGGGCCAGTTGGGTCGCGGCCATACCGACACCGCCGGTGGCGGCGTGGATCAACAGGGTCTCACCCTCGCGCACCGCGGCCAGATCGACCAGGGCGTAGTACGCGGTGGCGAACACCGCCGGCACCGCCGCGGCCTGATCGAAGGTCCAGCCCTCCGGCATCGGCACCACCATCGAGCGATCCGACACCACCGTATCGCCGATGCCGGCGAACAGGCCCATCACCCGGTCCCCCGGCGCGAATTCGGTGACGTCGGCGGCCACGTCGACCACGACGCCCGCGCCCTCGCCGCCGATCGGGGCGTCCGGATCGGGATACATGCCCAGCACGATCAGCACGTCGCGGAAGTTCATGCCGGTGGCCCGCAGCCGGACCCGTACCTGCCCGGGTTCCAGTGCGGCCCCGGCGGTCTCGTCCGCCCGCAGCACGATGTTGTCGCCGTCGAGCGTGCCCTTGCCCAGCGAGCCCAGTCGCCAGGGGCCGGCGCCGATCAGCTCCGCGCCGCCGACGCTGTCGGTTCCGGCCCGCGCGAACCGCGGCACGTGCGCGACGCCACCCCGGACCGCGACCTGCGGCTCCCCGTCCAGGGCGAGCGCGGCGGCCACGGCGGCGCGGTACGCCCCGGGATCGTCCACGTCGACCAGCACCAGCCGTTCCGGATTCTCGGCCTGGGCACTGCGCAGCAGGCCCCAGACCGGGGCCGCGGCCAGGTCGGTGACATCCTCGCCACCCTCGACGGCGACCGCGCCGCTGGTCACCACCACGACCGTCGGCGCCGGCCGCCGGTCCTCGGCCCACAGGCCGCGCACCCGCTCGAGCACGCCGGTCACGGTGGCAAGCGCGCGGGCCGCGGTCCCGGCGGTGTCGCCGGTGGAACCGGACTCGCAGCGCAGCACCAGGGCCGCGCCCTGTGCGCCGGTCCAGCTCTCCACCGGGAATGCCTGTGCCGCCGCCGTTTCCGTGGTCTCCCAGCTGCCCTCGGCCGCGTTCTGCGGCATCGCCACCCAGTTCACCGCGTAGAGATCCGCGGCGCCCGCGGCGGCCGAGGTGAGCCGGTCGGCCGACAGGGCCCGCACGGTCAGCGCGGACACCGCCGCGACGACACTGCCCGCGGTGTCGGCCACCGTGACCGACAGCCGATCGGTTCCGTTGGGCGCCAGATGAACTCGCAGCGCGGTCGCACCGACCGCGAGCAGCGACACACCTTCCCAGGCGAACGGCAGCCGCACCGGCTGCCCCGCCTCCTCACCGGTGACGGCCACGGCCGCCATCGCGTGCAGGGCCGCGTCCAGCAGCACCGGATGGATACCGAATTCCGCCGCCTCGCCGCGGATCTGCTCGGGCAGTTCCACTTCGGCGAACAGCTCCTCGCCGCGCCGCCACATCGCGGTCAGGCCGTGGAAGGCCGGGCCGTAGCCGTACCCCGCCTCGGACAGCCGGTCGTAGACCTCGCCCACCTCGACCGCGACCGCGTCGCGCGGCGGCCAGGCGGTGAATTCACTTGTGGGCACGTCGATCTCGCCGACCGACAGCGCACCGGTGGCGTGGCAGGTCCAGTCCGGACCGGGGGTGTCGCGCGGCCGTGAGTAGATCGCGATGCTCGGTTCGGCGGCGCCGTCGACGACCACCTGAACATCGACCCCGGTGCCGGTCAGCGCCAGCGGCGCCTGCAACACCAGTTCCGACACCCCTGTCGCGCCCACCAGATCGGCTGCCCGCAATGCCATCTCGATGAAGGCGGTCCCGGGCACCAGCACGGTTCCCGCCATCGCGTGATCGGCCAGCCACGGCTGCGCGGCCACCGACAGCCGGCCCGTCGCCACCATTCCGGCGTCGGCGGCCAGTGGAATCATGGCCGCCAGCAACGGATGTCCGAGCGTGCCGAGCCCGGCGGCGCTGAGATCTCCGGTGCCGACCGGTGTGTCGAGCCAGAACCGCTTGCGCTGGAACGCATAGGTGGGCAGATCCACGTGCTGGGACCGGCCGACCGCCAGCGCCGCCGCCCAGTCGACGTTGGTGCCGGCGACGAAGGCCGCCGCGAGCGCCGCGTGGAACGACTGCGCCTCTTCGCGTTTGGGGTCCAGCGCGGGCGCCGCGGTCAGCGGATCGGTATCCTCGTCGGCCAAGCCGTCCCGGGTCAGGGCCGTCAGCGTCGTACCGGGACCCGCCTCGAGGAACACCGTCGCGCCGTACTCCCGGGCCGCTCGGATGCCGGCGAGATACCGGACCGGCTCCCGCACGTGCCGCACCCAGTAGTCCGGATCGCACAGCTGCTGCGGGTCGGCGAGTTCGCCGGTGACGTTGGACATCACCGGAATCGTCGGCGGGTGATAGGTCAGGCTCGCGCAGACACCGGCGAAGTCGGCGAGAATCGGATCCATCCGCGGCGAGTGGAACGCATGACTGACCCGCAGCCGCCGCGCGGTGTGCCCGCGCTCGGCGACCACCGCCGCCACCTCGTCGACCGCGGATTCGTCCCCGGAGACCACCACCGTCGCGGGGCCGTTGACCGCCGCGACGGCGATCCGGCCCGAGCGACCGGCCAGCATCGGGGTCACCTCCGCCTCGGACATCGGCACCGACAGCATGGCGCCGCCCTCGGGCAGCGCCTGCATCAGCAGGCCCCGTGCCGCAACGAGTTTCGCCGCGTCCTCCGCCGACCAGACGCCGGCCAGATGGGCGGCGGTCACCTCACCGATGGAATGGCCCATCAGCAGATCCGGTCGCACACCGAAAGATTCGAACAACCGGAAGGTCGCGACCTCGACACAGAACAGCGCGGCCTGGGTGTAGGAGGTCTGCGCGAGCAGGCCCGCGGCGGCGCTGTCGGGCTCGGCGAAGATCACCTCCCGCAACGGCGGATCGAACCGGCCGTCGAAGTACGCGCACATCTCGTCGAAGGCGGCCGCGTAGACCGGGTAGTGGTCGTACAGGGCACGGCCCATGCCGACCCGCTGCGCACCCTGACCGGGGAACAGCAACGCCGTCTTCGCGCCGGGAAGTGCCTGTCCCACCACGACATTCGGTGAGGTGCGCGAGTCGTTCAGGGCGTCCAGCGCGGTCACCAGTTCCGCGCGGTCCGCACCGAGCAGGACCGCGCGGTGCGTCAGCCGGGCCCGGCCGGCCGCGAGCGCGTACCCGATGCCCTCCGCGGTCGCCTCGGGGTGCGCCGCGACGAATGCCGCCAGCCGCCGCGCCTGCTCGTCCCGCGCGGGCCCGGTGCCGCCGGACAGCACCCAGCCGAGCACCGGCGGCACTGCCGGCTCCTCGACCGATATCGGTTGCACCGCAGTCGTTTCCGCGGGCTCGGCGGCCTCCGCGCCGTCGGCCGGTTCCGCGACGGGCGCGGGCTTCTCGTACTGCTCCAGGATCACGTGTGCGTTGGTGCCGCTGATTCCGAAGGCGGACACCCCCGCGCGCCGCGGCCGGCCGTCACGGGGCCAGGCCTGCGCCTCGGTGGCCAGCCGGACCTCGCCCGCGGTCCAATCCACGTGCGGGGACGGCTCTCCCACGTGCAACGTCGGCGGCACGGTCTCGTTGCGCATCGCCATGACCATCTTGATCACACCCGCGACACCGGCGGCCGCGCTGGTATGGCCCATATTCGATTTCACCGAGCCGAGCCACAGCGGCGTCCGGCGGCCACGTCCGTAGGTGGCCAGCAGGGCCTGCGCCTCGATCGGGTCGCCGAGCGGCGTGCCGGTACCGTGCGCCTCCACGACGTCGACATCGGCGGTGGTCAGTTTCGCGCTGTTGAGTGCCGCTTCGATCACCCGCCGCTGGGACGGGCCGTTGGGCGCGGTCAGCCCGTTGGAGGCGCCGTCCGAATTCACCGCGGAGCCGCGGATGACCGCGAGGACCCGATGCCCGTTCCGCTGGGCATCCGAAAGACGTTCCAGCACAAGCATTCCGACACCCTCGGACCATGCGGTGCCGTTGGCGTCGGCGGAGAACGGCTTGGCCCGCCCGTCCGGCGAGATCACCCGCTGCCGGGAGAAGGCGATGAACGCCTCCGCCGTCGGCATCACCGTCACGCCGCCGGCCAGCGCGAGAGTGCACTCGCCGGAGCGCAGCGCACGCGCCGCGTCGTGCATCGCCACCAGCGACGACGAACACGCGGTATCGATGGACACCGCGGGACCCTCGAGCCCGAGCGCGTAGGCCACCCGGCCGGACGCGACGCTCGTGGTGCGCCCGATCAGCAGCAGCCCCGCGAGACCGCTGCGGTCCTGCGCGATGCTGGGCCCGTACTGGACCTCGATGATGCCGGTGAACACTCCGGTCGTGCTGCCGCGCAACGTGGTCGGGTCCAGGTTCGCCCGCTCGAGCGCCTCCCAGGACACCTCCAGCAGGTGCCGCTGCTGCGGTTCCATCGCCAGCGCTTCCTTCGGGCTCACCCCGAAGAACGCGGCGTCGAAATCGGCTGCGCCACGCAGGAATCCGCCCTCACGGGCGTAGGAGGTGCCCTCGTGGTCGGGATCCGGGTGGTACAGCCCGGCAACATCCCAGCCGCGGTCGTCGGGGAACTCCGAGATCACGTCGCGGCCGTCGGCCACGACCCGCCACAGCTCCTCCGGCGAGCTCACGCCACCGGGAAAGCGGCAGGCCATGCCGATGATCGCGATCGGCTCCACCGTCCGCGACTCCAGTTCCTGCAAACGCTGCCGGGTCTTGTGCAGGTCGATAGCCGCCCGCTTCAGATAGGTGCGCAGTTTTTCTTCGGTCGCCATACCCGTCTCCAGAATTCGGCAGGGTTCGGTCTTCGCGGCGGAACGACTGCATACGCCGCGAACGATCCCATCGTCGCCGCCGAGCCGGAATGGCGGTAACCCCTAGACGGCCCCTAACTGTCGGAACGGGGGCGGACGAAGCCTGCGAGTTCTGCCTATACTCGCGGCGGCGCACTGTCATTCGCGTTGCCCTGCCCGAAGCCGGGCCGGAACACAGTTAGGTCACTGGTATGAAACGCACCGGAAATCCACACGGCCTGGGAATTCCGAAAAAATATCGAGCAGCACTGCCGGCGTTCGCGCTGGCCTGCCTGCTCGCCACGGCGACGGCGTCGGCCGCGCACGCCGACCCGGCCGACGGCGGCTGCGGCGGTCCGCACTGGGTGGGCAGCTGGCTGATGTCACCGTCGGACGCCATGCCCGTCTCCGACATGGCCCTCACCCCCACCAGGTCGTTGTTCGACCAGACATATCGGATCGTGGTCGTGCCGCACCTCGGCGGGCAGACGCTGCGGCTGCACCTCACCAACCGGCACAATCCGCTGCCGGTCACCTTCGGCGCGGTCACGCTGGCCGAGCAGGATCAGGGGTCGTCCGTGCGGCCCGACACGCTCCGCCACGTCACCTTCGGCGGACAGGCGTCGGTGACCGCCGCGCCGGACGCCGACCTGGTCAGTGACCCGATCGATCTCGATTTCGACGCGTTCACACCGCTTTCCGTCAGCGTCTTCGTGCCCGGCCTGTCGGTCCTGGCGGCCGAGAACATCGTCGGCCTGTCGACCAGCTACTACGGGCCGCCCGGCTCCGGTGATCAGACCACCGACCCGGCCGGGGCCGCGCTGACCATGAACACCACGAGCGTGCTGTTCGCCTTCGGCGTGGACGTCCTGGCGCCCGCGCAATATTCCAGCGTCGTGACGGTGGGCGATTCGATCAGCACCGGATACGAGGGTGCGACATATTACGAGGGACCGCAGGATCCGGCAATCGTGGACCGCAATCTCCGGTACACCGATTTTCTGCAGCGCCGTTTGAACGCTGCCGGAATTCCGCTCTCGGTATTGAATTCGAGCACCTGGGGGAACCGGGTGGTCCTCGATGAAACGATCCCGCAGACCGGACCCGGTGCGCTGGCGCGACTGCAGCGCGACGTGATCGATACCGCGGGAATCAGCGATGTCATTCTCGCGATGGGGACCAACGATCTCGCATTTCCGCCGACACAGACGCCGGAGCAGCTCGCCGCCGCGTACACCGATATCGCGAACCGGCTGCACGCGGCAGGTATCCGATTGCATCTGGCGACGATTCCGCCCTCGGTCCGGTCGTTCATCGCCGGCGGTATATCACCGAATTCCGATCCGGTCCGGCAACAGGTGAATGCCTGGATTCGCACGCAACACGTGGCCGACGACGTGATCGACTTCGACGCGGTGCTGCGCGACCCGGCAGATCCGGCCGCGCAGCGGCCGGATCTGGTGTCGCCCACCCTGGTGCACCCCAATCCGCGGGGGCACCAGGCGATGGCCGACAGTGTCGATCTCGGCGCCTTCCAAGGATCTCGGTGCCGATAGTGTTGTGTTACAGCCGATCTCGCGTCTTCGCCTGAGTGCGGAAGACCGGGGACATGCGCCGGGCCAGCCGATCGGCGAAGCCCGGCGACAGCTGTGTGGTCGCGAACATCGACCGCACCGGCATTCCCATGTCCAGCACCTCGGATTTGTCGCGGCGGATGGCGCCGACGATCTTCCCGGCGATCCGGTCCACCGTGGTGGATCCGAGCATCGGGCTCGCCTTCACCCCCTTGTCGACCCAAACCTGGTACATGCCATCACCTTTCACGAAGCCCGGCAGCACCACCGAGAAGCCGAGCGGGGTGTTGCTGTACTCGGCGCGCAGCGACTGCGACAGGGCCGCGAGGCCGGCCTTGGTGGCGGCGTACGGCGCCTGATAGGCCGGCGCCACCTTGGCCGCGCCGCTGGAGACGAACACGACGTGGCCGCGGCCGCGCTCCGCCATGCCCGGCAGCACCCGCCGGGTCAGCAGCATGGGTGCGGTCAGATTGACGTTCAGGATCCAATTCAGTTCGGCCGGCTCGTATCTCGTCAAGGCGGCAGCGAGTTCGACACCCGCGTTGTTGATCAGTACGTCGATGGGACCCAGCGCCTGCTCGGCCCGGTCGACCAGATCGTCGAGCGACTCGAGGTCGGCCAGATCGCCGATCACCGGCTCGGCCTTCACCCCGGCGCCACGCAGTTCCTCGGCGAGTGTGCCGAGGATGTCCGATTGCCGGCCGACCAGCGCCACGTGCGCGCCCTGGGCCGCCAGCAACCGGGCCACCTGTTTGCCGATGCCACCGGAAGCACCGGTCAGCAGCACGGTCCGATCCTTGAGATCTTTCACAGCTCCTCCTGGAATTCTGTCGACGAGCTACGAGCGCCGAGAGGCGCATTCCAGTCCGAACGACCGTTCGCCGATGCGACCAGGCTCGCCCGCAACGACTGCGCAGGTAAACCCCTATCCGCCCCCTAGCCGGGCGGACGCCGAACGGACCTGCACCAACCTTGACCACCGACCGGATGGCCGGTAAGTTCGACCGCACGTACGTTCGTTCTTTGATCTATGATCGATGGTACCCCCGCGCATCGCTCCGCGGCGGCAACGCACCAAGAGGAGAAAGTCATGGCGAATCCGACCGGGCTGGGCTACACCGAGGACACCGATCCGGATTGCCTCGCCGACGACATTGCCGTCGAGATGTTGCGCACCGCTCCCTGGCGGCGGATCGCCCTCGTCGGTGACAGTACCGCCCGCGGCACCGGCGACGCCAGCCCCGGATACCGCGAAGTATATTGGGCCCCACGGGTGATCAGCGTGTTACGGGCGGCGATCGGCGAGGTCGAATTCCTCAATGTCGGCCGGATCAACGCCACCACCCGTCAGGTCGCGGACGAACAACTCGACGCGGCAATCGCTTTCGAGCCGGATCTGTTGTATGTCGCGTGTGGCGGTAACGATCTCTGGACGGACGAGCCCGATTACGAAGCCGCCGAAGACAATCTGGAGCGAATCTTCGCCGCGGGCCGCAAGATCGGCGCCCGGATCGCCACCATGACCATCGCCGACGCGGTCCCGATGGATGTTCCCGCACTGGCTCCGTTCCGTGATCGCCTGGATCGGATCAACAAGGTGATCCGCCGGGTCGCCGATCGGCACGACGCGATCCTGGTCGACCTGTGGTGGCATCCCGTCGGCCAACGCCGGAATGTGATGTCCGCCGACAACATTCATTTCAACATCTCCGGCCACGCCGTCGTCGCCGCCGAAGTGGTGAAGGCACTGGCCGCGGCCGCCGGTGGCAACTGAGGCGGCACAGCACCTTCCGGGCACCCGTCACCGGCCTCGGTAGTCCACCCCGGCGGCGGCGATCTCCGTCGCGTCGACCAGGGTGACGCCGCGCCCCTCATGCGCGACCACCACCGGTCCGGCGTATCCGGAAATTCGCTCGGCCGCACGGGAAATGGGGTCGGTGGTGCCCACCACCGGCAGCGGCGCGCTCAGGTGCGCGGTCACCGGGTCGGTGTCCGGGACCCGGTCCAGGGTCACCGCACTCGCCGCGCCGAGCACCTCCGCGATCTGTGCCGGTCCGGAGACCTTGCGCTGCAACAACACCGGCAACGCCGGTGCCCCGCCGAGCAGTGCCCGCGCCTCGGCGACGGTGGCGCGGGACGGCACGGTGCGGACGTGGCCGTCGAGCGGAATCGTCAGCGCCACACCGACGGTCGGCTCGGTACCCTCGCGCAGCAGCGGGAATCCCAGGCGGCCCAGCCAGTCGTCGTCGAAATACTTCGACAGATACGAACGGCCGGAATCCGGTGCGATCACGACCACCACCGATTCCGGGCCCAGTGGCCGGGCCACTCGCAGCGCCGCCGCGATCGCGGTACCGGAGGAACCACCGAGCAGCAGGCCCTCCGCGCGGGACAGCCGGTGCAGCACCCGCAGGGCCTCGGCATCACCGACGCGTTCGATCCGGTCCACCACGTCCCGGTGGTACGAGGAGGGCCACTGGTCGACCTCGGTCTCCGGATGCAGGTGGTGGCCGACGGATTCGACGTACCAGGCCCGGCCGTCGCCACCGCCGTAGGCGGAGGTCTCCGGGTCCGCGCCGATCACCTGCACCGCGCCCCGCGACACCGCCTTGAGGAATTCGCCCGCACCGCTGACGGTTCCGCCGGTCCCGACCCCGGCGACGAAATGTGTGACGGCACCGGCGGTCTGGGTCCAGATCTCCGGTCCGGTGGTGGCGCGGTGCGCCGCCGGATTGGCCGGATTGTCGTACTGGCCGGCGAGCCAGCCGCCCGGAATCTCCTCCGCCAGCCGCCGGGCCACGTTGCGCACGAACTCCGGATGATGTGCGGGGCGGCTGCCCGGCGAGACATGGACCTCCGCCCCGTACGCGCGCAACAGTGCGACCTTCTCGGCGCTGGACTTGTCGGGGACCACCACCACCGATCGGTAGCCGCGCGCGGCGGCGATCGCGGCCAGCGCGATGCCGGTGTTACCGGAGGTCGCCTCGACCACCGTCCCGCCGGGCCGCAACTCGCCGGATCGTTCGGCCGCCTCGATCATCGACAGCGCGGCCCGATCCTTCACGCTGCCCAGCGGATTCAGATATTCGAGCTTCACGTAGACGGCGGCCTCGAGCCCCTCGGCCACCCGATTCAACCGCACCAGCGGTGTATTCCCGATCGCCCCGGCAATGGACTCGTGACTACCCACGTCGCCGACCTCCCCGATGTGCACGTCCCGCACCACCTCGAATCCGTACCGGGTCACCGCGCCCGGCCATCCTAGCCGGCGGTGCCACGGCTGTAGATTCGCAGGACGACGTGCCCCGCAACAGAATTGCAGTCAGCGCGATCCGATTACTTCGCCCCGGCCCGGAACGGTACTCAGCGGCCGGTATCCGGACTCCCGCGAACGGAAAGGGAGATCCGTTGCCAGGCAACGGATCTCCCGATCACGAACCGAATCTGCTACTTCCTGACGCGCTCGCGCTTCTCCCGCACCCGGACCGAGATCCGCACCGGGGACCCGTCGAAGCCGAACTCCTCGCGCAGCCGGCGCTCCAGGAACCGGCGGTACCCGGCCTCCAGGAAGCCGGTGCTGAACAGCACGAACGTCGGCGGACGGGTGGCCGCCTGGGTGGCGAACAGGACGCGGGGCAGCCGGCCGCCGCGCATCGGCGGTGGCGTGGAGGCGAGGACCTCCTTGAGCCAGTTGTTGAGCCGCCCGGTGGGAATCCGCTTGTCCCAGGACTCGAGGGCCGTCTCCATCACCGGCACGAGCTTCTGCACGGCGCGCCCGGTGTGGGCGGAGATGTTGACCCGCTCCGCCCAGCGGATCTGCACCGTCTCGCGGTCGATCTCGCGTTCCAGTTGCTCGCGGCGGTCCTCGTCGACGAGATCCCATTTGTTGAACGCCAGCACCAGCGCCCGGCCGGCGTCGACCACCATGCTGATCACCCGCAGGTCCTGCTCGGTGATCGGGACCGACGCGTCGATCAGCATGACCGCCACCTCGGCGGCCTCGATCGCGGACTTGGTGCGCAGCGAGGCGTAGTACTCGGCGCCCGCGGCGTTGCCGACCTTGCGGCGCAGGCCCGCGGTGTCGACGAAACGCCAAGTCTTACCGCCCAATTCGACCAGCGAATCGACCGGGTCGACGGTGGTACCGGCCACGTCGTGCACCACCGAGCGCTCGTCGCCGGCCAGCTTGTTCAGCAGGCTCGACTTGCCGACGTTCGGCTTGCCGACCAGCGCCACCCGGCGCGGACCGCCGGTCCGGGGACCGATGTCCTCGCGCGGGGTTTCCGGCAGCACCGCCAGCACATCGTCGAGCAGATCGCCGGTGCCGCGGCCGTGCGCGGCGCTGACCAGACGCGGCTCGCCGAGGCCCAGGGACCACAGCACCGCGGCCTCGGCCTCCAGTCGCTCGCCGTCGACCTTGTTGGCGACCAGGATCACCGGAGTCTGCGCGCGGCGCAACGTCTTCGCCACCGCCTCGTCGGTCGAGGTGGCGCCGACGGTCGCGTCGACGACGAGCAGGATCGCGTCGGCGGTCCGCATCGCCAGTTCGGCCTGCCGGGCCACCGCCTGCTGCAACCCCTTGGCGTCGGGCTCCCAGCCGCCGGTGTCCTGCACCAGGAATTTCCGGCCGGCCCACTGCGCCTCGTAGGAGATCCGGTCCCGGGTCACGCCGGGCACATCCTCCACGACCGCCTCGCGGCGGCCCAGGATCCGGTTCACCAGAGTGGATTTGCCGACGTTCGGGCGGCCGACCACGGCCAGCGTCGGCATCGGGACGTGATCGCCGAACTCGTCCCCCTCGACCGAATCGGCGATCTCCCAATCGGATTCGTCGGACCAGGTGCCGTCGGCGGTCTCGATTCCGGTCATTCGCGACCTCCCACCGAAATTCGTTCCGCCACAACGTTGTACAGCTCGTCGATGACCTCGTCCATACTGAGGTCACTGGTGTCGACCAGTACCGCGTCCTCCGCGGCCCGCAGCGGCGACACCGCGCGGGTCGAGTCCAGGTTGTCGCGGCGCTGCACGTCGGCGAGGACCGCCGCGTAATCGTCGCCACGGCCCTCCGCGATGTTCTGCTGATTGCGCCGGGACGCGCGGGCCTCGGCGGAGGCGGTCAGGTAGATCTTGGCGTCGGCGTCGGTCAGCACGACCGTGCCGATGTCGCGACCCTCGACGACGATCCGCCCGGCGGCCGCGGTGAGCTCGCGCTGCATCGCGACCAGCTGTTCGCGGACCTCGGGCACCGCCGAGACGGCCGACACCGCCTTGGTCACCGCATTACCGCGGATCTCACCGGAGACGTCCTCGCCGTCGAGCGCGATCGACTCGCGGCTGGGATCGGTGCCGATGGCCAGCGGCAGATCCTTCACGACCGCCGCGATCGCCGACGGATCGGCCAGATCGGCGCCGGTGCGCAGTACGCGCAGCGTGGCCACCCGGTACATCGCGCCGGTGTCGAGATAGCGGGCACCCAGCCGCGTCGCCAGCCGCCGGGACACACTGGACTTGCCGGTACCGGAAGGCCCGTCCATCGCCACGACCAGCGGCGACGATCCGAGCAATCGGTCCGAAACATCATTGCCCATGTAGACCCCCACGGTCTTCACACCGCCGTTCACAACGACACCGCCTCGTACAGCTTTCCGATTTCGTCGCGACCGAGCACCCGCAGGGTGCCCGGCCGTTGGTCGCCGAGTGCGACCGGGCCGATATGCGTCCGGACCAGACCGATCACCGGATGGTCCACCTCGGCCAGCAGGCGGCGCACGATGTGCTTGCGGCCCTCGTGCAGCACCACCTTGACCAGCGATTTGCCGTCGCCGTACTCCAGCACCTGGAACCGGTCGACCTTCGCGGGACCGTCCTCGAGTTCGACGCCCTGGTGGAGCAGCTTGCTCGTCTCGCGCTTCACCTCGCCGTGCACGGTCGCCAGATAGGTCTTCGACACCTGGAACGACGGGTGCATCAGCCGGTGCGCGAGATCACCGTCGTTGGTGAGCAGCAGCAGGCCCTCGGTATCGGCGTCGAGACGGCCGACGTGGAACAGCCGCTGCCCGGCCATCACCCGCTCGGCGACCAGATCGCCGACGCAGGGACGGTTCAGCTCGTCGGACATGGTCGACTGCCAGCCCTTCGGCTTGTTGAGCGCGAGATACACCTGCTCCTCGCGCACGACGACGCGCACGCCGTCGACCCGCACGACCGCCGTCTCCGGATCGACGCGCAGGCCCTGCTCGCGCACGACGGCTCCGTCGACCTCGACCCGGCCCTCGTCGATGAGTTCCTCGGCGGCGCGCCGGGAGGCGACACCGGCCTTCGCCAGCACCTTCTGCAGCCGTTCGCCCTCACCCCAGGGCAGCTTCTTCGGACTCGGGACCTCCGCGACCGCGTCGACGTTCTGCCGCCGCGCGGGCTTGGCGAAGCTCAGCACGGTCGGCTGGCGCTTCTGCCGCTCCGGCTTGGTCTTGCGGGCCGGCTTCGGCGGGACCGGGCGGCCGCTACCGAATCCGGTCGAGCCGCCGCTGCGCTCGGGGCGGCCGGACCGGCCGTCCTCGGCGTACCCGTCCCGGCCCGTATTCGGGCGTCCACGGCCCGCGACCGTGCCACGGCCACCGGCCGAGCCACGGGACGCGCCGCGATCGCCGCTCCGGCCACCGCGTGCGTCGTCGCTGTAGCCGCCGCCGCGCGACGATCCGTACCCGCCGCGGTCGGCGTCGCGAGCGCCGCGGCCGCCGGAGTCGCCGTACGACCCCCGGGCCGAGTCGCCGTACGAGCCGCGCGACGAGTCGCCGTACCGGTTCTGCCCGTAGTCGCGGGACGCGGATCCGCTGCGGTCGCCCTGGCCACCGCCGGATCCACCGCGCGCGCCGCGGCCGGCATTGCCGTATCCGTCGCGGTCGTAACCGGTCCGGCCGGAACCGCCGCGGCCGGCGTCGCCGTAACCGCCGGAATCCCCCGACCCGCGGCGGCCGCGATCACCGGATCCGCCGCGTGGCGTATCGCCGTAGCGACGATCGCCGTCCCCGTATCCGCGCTCCCCCCGAGCGCCTCGTGGGGACGCGGGTCCGCGTCCCCGGCCCGAACCACCTCTGGGTTCGGCGCCACGTCTTCTGTCATCCGGTGTGCCATCTCGGCGAGCGGGTGTGTTCACAGTTCCTCTGGTTGTTCGCAGGCTCCGCTCCGGAGTCCTGTCATTCCTCGGTGCCGAGGTCGATATCCGACTCGGCGGGTTTCCTGAGCTTGGTGTACCGGGGGTCGGTATCCAGGCTCTCGTTGATCTCATCGATCAGGTCGACGCCCGGCAACAGCGGCGCCAACGCCGGCAGATCCGCCAGCGACGCGAGTCCGATCCGTTCCAGGAACAGCTCGGTGGTGACGTAGAGCGTGCCGTTGGTCTCCGGATCGGCCCCGGCCTCGGCGATGAGACCGCGGGCCACCAGAGTGCGGATGACGCCGTCGACGTTCACTCCGCGCACGGCACTCACCCGTGCTCGCGTAACCGGTTGACGATAGGCGATGACGGCGAGTGTCTCCAAGGCGGCCCGGGTGAGCTTGGACCGGGACCCGTCGAGCAACATGCGCTCCACATAGGGCGCATAGTCGGTACGAGTGTAGTACCGCCAGCCGTCGCCGACGAAGCGCAGGTCGATGCCGCTGCCGCGGGCGGTCAGTTCCGCCGACATCTCCCGCAGCACCCGTTCCACCCGGGATTCGGCGTCGGCGAGGGCGGCGGCCAGCAGTTGCGTCGGTGCGGGGGCGTCGACCACCAGCAGCATGGCCTCGAGCGCCGCCCGGAACTCCGGTTCATCGAGAATTTCCGGGATGACGGGAGCTGTCTCCGTCTCGTCGGCATCCGGCAGCGGTTCGTTTCCCGGCTGGTCGGTGTCGGCGGTCATCGTCACCCGTAATCCTCCTCGAACGCCACCGGCGGTGCCGTCTCATCGATCTCCCCGATCCAGCTGATCGCCAGCGGACCCAGCGGGTCGGGCTGCTCGAACTCGATCGTCTTGCCTCGGTACAACTCCAGCAGCGCCAGGAATCGCGCCACGATCTGGATCGGCAGGTCGCAACCCGCGCAGACCTCCGCGAACGTGGTCCAGGCGCCGGCTCCGCGCGCCTTCAGCAACTCCAGCACCAGCGCCGCCTGCTCGGCGACCGAGAAGGCGTGCGCGTGAATGTGGTCCAGCCCGACTCTGGGCTGGGGCCGTGGCCGGAAGGCCGCCGCGGCGACCTGCGCGAAAGCCGCAGCGTCGACCCCCAGCGTAACCTCCGGCAACAGCGCGAGATAACGGTCCTCCAGCGAGACCGCGCGCGGATAACGGCGCAGCGCCACCGATTCCAGCTCGCCGAGCAGCTCGGCGACCTGCTTGAACGCCCGATATTGCAGCAATCGGGCGAACAGCAGGTCCCGGGCCTCGAGCAGTGCCAGGTCCTCTTCGTCGGTCACCTCGCCGGACGGCAGCAACCGGGCCGCCTTGAGATCCAGCAAGGTGGCCGCCACCACCAGGAATTCCGTGGTCTGGTCGAGGATTTTGTCCGCACGCAGCGTCGTGTCCTGACCCAGGCTCGCGGTGAGCTGGCGGGTGTACGCAATGAATTCATCGGTGACCTGGTGCAACGCCACTTCGGTGACGTCCAGGCGGCGCTGACTGATCAACTGCAACAACAGGTCGAACGGACCCTCGAAGTTGCTCAGCCGCAAATGGAACCCGGCCGATCTATCGGTTTCGCTCAACGGCCCGACCGGTGAATGACTTCCCGTGCCATCGCGCGATAGGCCTCGGCGCCGCCGGATTTCGGCGCCCAGGTGGTGATCGGCTCCCCCGCCACACTGGCGTCGGGGAACCGGACGGTGCGTGCGATCACCGAGTCGTAGACCAGATCGCCGAACACCTCCACGACCCGGCTCATGACCTGCCGGGAGTGCAGCAGTCGCGCATCGAACATGGTGACCAGGATGCCGTCCAGGGTCAGACGCTGGTTCAGCCGGTCCCGCACCTTCTCGACCGTGTCCGTGAGCAGTGCCAGTCCGCGCAGCGAGAAGTACTCGCACTCCATCGGAATGATCACGCCGTCGGCACAGGCCAGCGCGTTCACGGTCAACAGGCCCAGCGACGGCTGGCAGTCGATGAGGATGTAGTCGTAGCGGTCGTGCAGCGGTGCCAGCGCCCGGCCCAGGGTCTGCTCCCGGCCCACCTCGTTGACCAGCTGGATTTCCGCGGCCGACAGGTCGATGTTGCTGGGCAGCAGATCCATGCCCTCGACCTTGGTGTTCATCAGGACGTCGTCGACGCGGGCGCGGCCGCCGACGAGCAGGTTGTGCACGGTGAGATCCAGGTCGTGGTGCGCGACACCGAGACCCGCGGACAACGCGCCCTGCGGATCCAGATCGACGAGCAGCACTCTGCGGCCGTACTCCGCGAGCGCAGCACCGAGGTTGATGGTGGATGTGGTTTTGCCGACGCCGCCCTTCTGATTGCACATGGCGACGATCAGTGCGTCACCGTTGCGGGACACCGGGGGTGGAGCGGGGATGTCGCGCAACGGGCGTCCGGTCGGTCCGATTTCGGTGCCGTCCGCCACGATGTCTTTAGCCTCCCATAATGTTTGGGCCGCTTGCTCGATCCGCTGGCCTGGTCGGGTATTCGAAAGCGGTTCTGCCGCAGCTCGCATCGGCTGCTCCGACGCATCGGCTGTCGTCATATCCGCTGCTCCTTCGATATTCCTGCCTCGCCCCGCCCCCATCTCGGCAAGGCGGTCGCCCAGCGCCGGCGGGGGGCGTTGTGCAGCACCGCCGCAGCGCACCGGGACCTCATAGACGCTACCGCCTAGAAGCGCAAGAGCGACGCTCGGACACGCATTGTGAGCCTGCCCCTATCAGCGTGTCGCTCCGCGATTCGGTCCCGGAGTGCTGGACACCGTTGGCCGAGCACGGATTACATCATCCGTCACTTCCGCCCCCGGCGTCGGCGTGTCGTGAACGCCACCGTTCCCGAACACACCCGTGTTCCGGGCGACCGGTGTGTATTCGCACTCAACGGGCCCGCGGATGTGCGGTGGCCCACACTTCGTGCAAAGTGTTGACCGTCACCAGGGTGTAGATCTGCGTGGTGGTCACCGATGCGTGCCCCAGCAACTCCTGCACCACACGGACATCCGCGCCGCCGTCCAGCAGATGGGTGGCGAAGGAATGCCGCAACGTGTGCGGCGACACCGCCGCCGCGATACCCGCGCGCCCCGCCGCGTCCTGCAATACCTGCCACGCGCTCTGCCGGGACAGCCGGCCGCCGCGAACGTTCAGGAACAGTGCGGGATTTCCGAGGCCGTGCGCCGACAGCGCGGGCCGGCCACGCACCCGATAGGCCTCCACCGCGGCGAGCGCCGGACGGCCCACCGGGACCATGCGTTGCTTACCGCCCTTGCCGTGCAACAGCACCGCGCGGTCGGCGGCATCGAGATCGTCGACATCCAGGCCGACCACCTCGGAGATCCGGGCGCCGGTGGAGTACAGCAGTTCCAGCATCGCCCGGTCGCGCAGGCCGCGCGGCCCGCTGTCGGACACCCCGCCGCCCGCCGCGTCGAGCAGCCGGGAAATCTGGTCGTAGGGAAGGGCTTTCGGCAACCGCCGGGCAGGGGTGGGCGGTTTCACCGGATGGGCCACATCGGCCGCGGCCAGGCCCTCGGCGGCGGCGAAGCGGTGCAGCCCGCGGACCGCGACGAGCGCGCGAGCCGCGGAACTGGCCGCCAGCGGCGGATATCCGTGCTCACCGGCCCGCAGCGACACCATGAAATCGCCGATATCGCCCTCGCCGACCTCGGCCAGCCCGCCGATCCCGCGCTGTGTCAGGAATTCCCGATACCGGTCCAGATCGCGCCGATAGGCGCTGAGGGTGTTGCGCGCGGCGCCCCGCTCGACCGTCATGTGGTCGAGATAGGCCCCGATCTGCCGCGCCAGCACCCGCCCACCCGCCTATCGGAGCGCCGGCCGTAGTAGCCCGGAAACTGCTGCGCAGCCGGGCGGCGGCGCAGCCGGGCGGGCGGGGAGGACGGTCATCGCATCATCATTGCAGCCACCACCGACAAACTCGCCGATCGAAACCCGCTCGCGTCGGCGGCCGGAGCGAGATCGCTGCCGAGCGGAACGGTTGCCGCCGGACGCCGCGTCGTCACGGCAGCGCCTCGGCGAGCAGGACGGCCTGCAGTACCGCGACGGCCGAAACAGCCACCACGCGAAGCCAATTGGCGTCACACAGCCGCCGGTAGCCGGGATCGAGGCTGTCGTCGGGCCGGCGGGCGAAGTGCATCCGCTGCTGCGCCGGACCCCACCACACGGCGGTGGCGACCAGCACGAGCACCTGTAATACCAGCGCCGCCACCACGAGTGCGACCGTGGTGTGCGCGGGTCGCCAGTGCAGTTGCGCGGCATTGCCGATCAGCGCTAGCAGCACCATCGGCACTCCCGCCCAATACAGTCCGCGCAGCCAGGCCGCGTGGAACGCACCGAACTCGGCCGGGCCGACCCGCCGGAACAGAATCCAATTGTGTTGCGCCATCCAGATGGACCCCGCGCTGAACCAGCACGAGGCGAACGTCACGACGAAAACGATGTCCTTCATACTCAACAAGCGTAGAGAAACCAGGGCCCGAAACTCAACACTTGTGGAGCGAAATGATCAGCAAATCCGAACGCGGCCGCCGCAGTCGTGATCGCATCCTCGACGCCGCGCGCGAGATCTTCGCCGAACGCGGATACGAGCGCACCACCATCCGGGCCGTGGCCGCCGCCGCGGCGGTCGATCCGGCGCTGGTGATGCAGCATTTCGGATCCAAACAACAGCTGTTCACCGCCTGCGTGCGCGATGCCGTTCCGGCCCCCGAATCGCGCGACCCCCTGGAGTACGCGCTCGACATGCTGTCCACGCGGCTGGAGAAGGAGCCGACCACGTCACTGGCCCTGCTCCGCTCGATGCTCACCCATCCCGAGGCCACCGACGAGCTGCGCCGCGCCCTCGAGGAGCAGCAGGCCCGCTTCGCCACCGGTATCGACGCGCCGGATCGGAATCTGCGGGCCGATCTCATCGGCGCGCTCATCCTCGGCGTCGTGCTCAACCGCCATCTGCTGCGACCGTCCGCGCTCGCCGGCGCCGATCCGGAGCAGATCCTCGATATTCTGCGGCCCTGCCTGCGGGAGCTGACCGGGCCCCGGTGATCACCGGCGCGGCCGCACCGCTCAGAAGATGTTGCCCGCGACCAGGATTCCGATGATCGCCAGGACCGCGGCCGTGATCAGGTTCGCGTTCCGGTCGACCCGCTCGCCGCGCAACCGATATCCCGCGAGCGCGCCCAGCGTCGTCGCCACCACGATGGTCGCGATCGTGACCAGGGCGAAAACGATCAAGGTGCCGAGCGCGGCGGTCGTCCCCACCGCGCCGGCCGCCAGGAAGATCGGGAGAATGGTCAGATCCGGCGAGGCCGCCGCGCCGAAGGGCACCGCGACCGAGAGCAACCGGCCCACCCGGCCACGGTCACCGGAACCGGCGTGCTCATGCTCATGCCCGTGCTGGTGCTCATGCTCATGACCGGCGTGCCCGTGCGCACCGTGTTCGTCGTGGCTGTGCCCGTGCCCCCGGCCCCGGAGTTCCAGCACGGCGAGCGCCAGGCCGGTGACGATCAGCAGTCCGCCCACGACGAGGTTCTCCCGCCGCTCCACCACATCGCGGAACTGCAGGCCGATGCCGATCACGATCGCGCCCAGGAGCAGCGAGAGGGCCACATGCGCCACGCCCGCCAGGCCGGACAGTCGCAGCACCCTGGGCAGTGAACTGCGCTGAGCACGAGCCATCACCGCGAGCGGCACCCAATGATCCGGCAGTACCGCATGCCCGAAACCCGCACCCGCCGCCGCGGCGAGGAGTGCGGGAGCGACGAAACTCATAGCCGAAATATACACTCATCTTCGCATTCGTGAAGATGAGAAAGTATGGCCCGGGACAGTACGCGGCGGGTGCCACACTGGGTGGGCAGACGGTGACGGAAGGGCGACGTGATGACCACGGGCAGGACGACCGCGCGGACGACGCCCGCCGGGCACGACGAACGGCTCACCGATCAGCAGGTCGAGCAGACCGTGCGCATGTTGTCCATGCTCGCCGAGCCGACCCGGCTGCGGTTGCTGTGGGCGCTGCGGGACGACGAACTCGGCGTCACCGCGCTCGCCGAGGCGGCCGGCTGCACCCCCACCGCCGCCAGCCAGCATCTGTCGAAACTACGTCTGGTCGGTCTGGTGCAGCAGCGTGCCGACGGCCGCGCCCGCCTCTACCGGCTGTCCGGCGGCCATGTCCTGCGGTTGCTGGCCGAGGCGCTGGCGCAGGCCGAACACACCGTCGCGGGGCTTCCCCATCACGGTTGAGCGAAGGATCCCGGCGGAATCGGTTTCACCGGAGCGTCGCTGGATACTCGCCAGGCGGGACCGAAAGGAGATGACAACATGCTGATGCTTACTCCCACTGCCGTCGAGGCCGTTCGTTCGTTGACGTCCACGGCGGGTACGCCCGAGGATGCGGGCCTGCGGATCTCCACCAACGACGGTGCGCAGACGCTCGAGCTCGCGGTTGCCGCCGCCCCGGCCGAACACGACCGGATCGTCGACACCGCGGGATCCAAGGTCTTCCTGGATGAACAGGCGGCCGAATTCCTCGACGACAAGGTGCTCGATACGAGCATGGACGAGAGCGGCCGTAGCGCCTTCGTCCTCGCTCCGCAGATGGGCGCCGCGGGTAACTGATCTCGGCGGTCGCCCGGGCATCCGGCCCGGGCGACCGTACTCAATCCTCGTTCCCGGCGGATCCGGCGGACTTCCGTTCCAGGAAGTCCGTCGGCATCCCGGCCCACGGCGCATCCGCCGGCCGGGGCTCGATTCCCTTGTCCCGCACCGCGGCCAGCGCCAGAATTCCGGCGATGGCCGTCGCGTTGGTGATCTCACCGGACAACGCCGCACGCACGGCCTCGTCCAGCGGCATCCGCAGCACCCGAAGGTCCGCCTCCTCCATTTCCGGAGCGGGACGGTCGGTTTCGGACAAACCGGAGGCCAGATAGATCCGCAGCGCCTCATCGGTGAAGCCGGGCGACAACGCCATCTCGACCAGCACCGACCAGTGCGCGGCGGCCAGCCCGGTCTCCTCGGCCAGCTCCCGCTCGGCGGCGGCCAGCGGCGATTCGCCCGGTTCGTCGAGCAGACCGGCGGGCAGTTCCAGCAGACGCCGGCCGATCGGATGCCGGTACTGATCGATCAGCACCAGATTGCCGTCGTCGTCGATCGCGACAACCGCTACCGCGCCGTACTTCTCGACCACCTCGCGCTGCGCGACCTGCCCGCCGGGCATCACCACCTGATCCAGGCGCAGGGCCAGGATCGCCCCCGAATACACCGTGCGGGTGGACACCCGCTCGAACTCGTGGGTGCCCGCCTCGGTGTGCGGTGACGGATCTCTCGCCGGCTCGCTCACTGCGCCACCCGCTCCGCCTCGTCGGCGCCGACCCCGTCCGGGATCTCGACCGGAAGCTGTTCGGCCGCACGGTATTTCAGCGCCGCGTTGATCAGCCCCGAGAACAGCGGATGCGGCCGGGTCGGTCGGCTCTTCAACTCCGGATGCGCCTGCGTGGCAACGAAGTACGGATGCACATCGGCGGGCAGCTCGACGAATTCGACCAGATGCCCGTCCGGCGAGGTTCCGCTGAACCGCAGGCCGCTCTTGCCGATCCGGTCGCGATAGGAGTTGTTCACCTCGTAGCGATGCCGGTGCCGCTCGGACACCTCTGTCTCGCCGTACGCCTGCGCGACCACCGAACCCGGTTGCAGCACAGCGGGATACGCGCCGAGGCGCATGGTGCCACCGAGATCGGCCTCACCGGCCACGGCCTGTTCCTGATCGGCCATCGTGGAGATCACCGGATGCTGTGTCTCCGGCGCGAATTCGGCCGAATTCGCATCCGCGAGCCCCACCGACCGCGCGGCCTCGATGACCACGCACTGCAGGCCGAGACACAGGCCCAGCAACGGGATTCCGTGGGTGCGGGCGTAGCGGATGGCGCCGACCTTGCCCTCGATACCGCGGATACCGAACCCGCCCGGGATCAGGACCGCGTGCACATCCTCGAGATGCGACGCCGCGCCCGAAGGAGTTTCGCAGTCGTCGGACTGCACCCAGCGGATGTTCACCTTCGCCCGTGCGGCGAAACCACCGGCGCGCAGCGCCTCGGTGACCGACAGGTAGGCGTCGGGCAGATCCACGTACTTGCCGACCAGCGCGACCGTGACCGCCTCGCGCGGATTGTGCACCCGATCCAGCAGATCGCCCCACACCGTCCAGTCGACGTCGCGGAACGGCAGCCCGAGCCGCCGCACCACGTAGGCGTCCAGCCCCTCGCGGTGCAGCACGCGCGGGATGTCGTAGATCGACGGCGCGTCCGGGGTGGAGATGCAGGCGTCGACGTCGACGTCGCACATGAGCGCGATCTTGTTCTTCAGCGGCTGCGGCACCTCGCGGTCGCACCGCAGGATCAGCGCGTCGGGCTGGATACCGATACTGCGCAGCGCCGCCACCGAATGCTGGGTCGGCTTGGTCTTGAGCTCACCCGAAGGCGCCAGATACGGCACCAGCGACACGTGTAGGAAGAACACGTTGTCGCGGCCCACATCGTGACGGATCTGCCGGGCCGCCTCGAGGAACGGCTGCGACTCGATGTCGCCGACGGTGCCGCCGATCTCGGTGATCACCACGTCCGGAATCTGCCCGTTCAGGTCGGGCCCGGCCATGGCCAGGATGCGATTCTTGATCTCGTCGGTGATGTGCGGAATGACCTGCACCGTATCGCCGAGGTACTCACCGCGTCGCTCCTTGGCGATCACCGTGGAGTACACCTGCCCGGTGGTGACGTTGGCGTCCCGGGACAGGTCCCGGTCGAGGAATCGCTCGTAGTGACCGACATCCAGATCGGTCTCGCCGCCGTCCTCGGTCACGAACACCTCACCGTGCTGGAACGGGTTCATGGTGCCGGGATCGACGTTGAGGTACGGATCGAGCTTCTGCATCGTGACGCGGAGACCGCGTGCGGTGAGCAGCTGGCCGAGGCTGGAGGCCGTAAGTCCCTTGCCGAGCGAGGAGGCTACACCGCCGCTGACGAAGATGTGCTTGGTAGCCACGTGATGCGTTTGAAGGGGCGAACGCGCCGGAATCCGTGATTGACCCACGGGACTTCACAGTAACACGGAAAACGGCCGATGAATCACACGCCACGCGCGGTTGCCACGAGATGACTGGATCGGTGTCCGTCCCATCCGCCCCACCGGCCCCGGCTCCCCCATCCGCACCGGCGCTGCCACGCCCGGGAATGCTGTGAATACGCCCGTCAGTGCGGCACGGCAGCGACGGTGAAAGCACCCGCCCGGGGACCGACCCCGTAACGGCCACTGCCACTGGCGAGTTGCTCACCGAGGGCGAGCGCGGTGGTGATGCGGCCCATCTCCCGATCGGCGTCGTCGACGGTGGATACCGCCGCGGCCAGCTGGCCGTCGGCCCGCACCACCGCGATCGGCCCGGCGTCGGCGGCCGAGCCGGGCCGCCCGGCCAGCACCACCCCCGCCGACCGGCCGCGCAGGCCACCGGCGAAGCGGGCCACGATCGAGCCCTCGTTGTTCTCCGCGGCCCGCGCGCCGTCGCCGGTCACCACCACCGCGAGCTGCGCCGGCTGGACCTCCCCGGCGGTCAGGAACCCACCGCCGCGCAGCGTGTCGAGAATCAGGCCACGCTCCTGCGGCGTGGACCGCTGCGCGCCGCCGGCCGGATCGGTGAGCAACGCCACCCCGAGCAGATCCCCGGCCAGGCTGCCCTGGTCGACCGCGGCGGTGGACAGCTGCGCGCCGGCCGGAATCATGTTCGTGACCGCGGTGCGCAACCGGTCGCCCTGCCCGGAGTCGACGAACGAGTCGGTCAGCGCGATCCTCCCCGTCATCGTCGCGCCCGCCGACGTCAGTGCCCGGGTGACGGCGTCCACGTCGTTGGCGTCGGCGTCCGGGGTGGTGAACATCAGCACGGTGTGCTCGGCGAGTATCCCGCCGAGGATCCGCCCGCCGGAGCGGGCGAGGAAGGCGTCCGACGCGGTGAGCTGGTCGGCGAGCCGGCCGTTGGTCGCCGCCAGCCCGTCGGCGCGCTGCTGCAGCTGCGCGTGGTCCGACCGCAGCGAGGCCAGCAGCCCACCGGACAGGGCCTGCGCGCCGAGCACCAGCCCGACCGCCAGGGCGAGGAAGATCGCCGCGATCGACACGGCATGCTGACGAAGCGAGATCATGTGCCCCCTACCTGGTTGCTGTCGGTGAGCAGGCCGTGCACCCAGACCCGCATGTGATGCCAGACGCCGAGCACGTGATCGACCGCGGGACCGCCGGCGTGCGCCACCATCGCCGCGACGATCATCGCGGTCAGCGCGGCCAGCACCACCAGGGCCACGGCCCACATCGACGAGCGGTGCCGGTACAGCGTCGCAACGGCTTTCGCGTCCACCAGCTTGGGCCCGATCTTCAGCCGGGTGAGGAAGGTGGCCGGATTCGACTGCCGCCGGCTGCGATCGAAGAAATCGTCCAGCGCCGCCGCGGCGCCGACGGTGACGATCATCGCCGCACCGTGGTGATCGGCCAGCAGCAGAGCGAGATCCGCCGCCGAACCCGACGACGGGAAGGTGGTCGCGCCGATGCCGAGATCCTGGATGCGCTCCAAACCCTTGGCGTGCCCGTCGGTATCGGCCGGCAGGATCACCTCGGCGCCGCACTCCAGCGTCCGGCTCGTGATCTCCTCCGGGTCACCGACGATCAGATCGGGCCGGTATCCGGCGCGGACCAGCGTGTCCGCGCCCCGCCCGACGCCGACCAGGATCGGCAGGTACTCCTTGATGAACGGTTTCAGCGCCGCCAGATCCTCGCGGTGTTCCGGCCCGTCGGCGACGACCACCACATGGCGTTGGCGCATGGACAGTTCCAGCTTCGGCACGCCGAGACCGTCGATCAGCAGCGCACTTTCGGTACGGATGAACTCGATGGTGTTGCCCGCGAACGCTTCCAGATGGTCGACCAGGCCCATCCGGGCCTCGATCATCCGTTCGGCGACCGCCGCGTCGGTGAGCACCATGCCCTCGAACAGCGTCTCCGGTTCCTTCTTGGTGAGCTTGTCCGCGTAGACCACGCCCTCGTGCACGCGCACCCGGGTGCCGTCCTTGATCCGGCCGAACAGGTCCGGCGACACCGCGTCGATCAGCAGAATTCCGTTGGCCACCAGCACTTCCGGCCCCAGATTGGGGTAGCGTCCGGAGATCGACGGTGCGGCGTTCACCACGGCCACCACACCGGACTCGACGAGCCGGTCGGCGGTGAGCCGGTCCAGGTCCGTCTCGTCCAGCACCACGATGTCGCCCGGACCGACCCGCTTGAGCAACCGACGGGTGTTGCGGTCCACGCGGGCGATGCCGGTCAGGCCCGGTAGCGTGTCGGCGTTCCTCGGCGACAGGGTCGGCATCCTCATGAGCTCCGATGATGGCCGTGCGCTATCACCGCATGCGGGAGGCGCGCCGACTGATAGCACATGCACCTGGACGCACGTGTCACCGGCAGTCGTTTGGCCGGTTACATCCCGATATGCTTCGACTTACTCTCGAGTAAGGAGCTACGTCATGGCCAGCACCACGGTCGACACCGTCGTCCCCGCCCCGCGTGAGGTCGTGTACCAGCTGTTCGCCGCGCGCGACAGTCTCAATGCGTATCTGCCGATCAACTTCACCCTGCGCAAGCCCGGCAGCGGTGAGCCCAACGGGGTGGGCGCGCGCTACGCGGTCGGTCTCGGCGGCGTCGGTGTCATCGAGGAGACCACCCGGCTGGTGCCCGGTGAGCGGATCGAGTACAAGATCGTGGCGGGCGCGCCGGTGAAGACCCACACCGGCACCATCACCTTCGCCGACGCACCCGGCGGCACACTGGTCACCTACAGCATGGCGTCCTTCCCGAAGATCCCGGTGCCGGACCGGATCATGGTCGCGGCGCTGCGCGGCCTGATCAACCCGATCCTGTCGGCGGCGCGCAAGGCCGTCGCGAAGTAGGTCACCGTCCGGCGCGACGGGACGCAATCCGATGCCGTCGCGCCGCGGAGGTCACTGCCCGGAGACCCCGGAAGTCACTGCCCGAGCCGCCAATTCGCGTCGCGCAGCCGATCCGACGGTGTGCGCGTGGCCAATCCGTGGCCCTGATCCCCGTACAGCACGAACGAAGCCGTCAGGTACATCACTGACATCCGGTCGCCCTCGAGCGGCCGGTCCTCCAGGACGATCCGATAGGTGGCGTCCTCCGGCGGCGGCACGTCGCCCTCGAACACGTCGCCGTCCTCCACATAGGTGCGCCGGAACGGTTCCAGTCGAAGCGTTTCCGGCCCCAGCCGGGTCCAGCGAAAATCCACGCAATCCGAGACATAGGGCCGGGCGAACTCCACGAAACCCACGCCGTCGGACCAGAACGCGAAGACCTCGTCGTCCATCGCCGAGTAGTACCCGGCCTCGACGCTCCACAGGCCGACGATCTCGTCCTCCTCAGGCATCCACCCAGTGGACCACGCGACGGCCCGTGGAGTACAGCGCCGGGAGGCGGATCAGCCGGCCGCGGGAGCCGGGGCCCGGCCGCCGGCCTTCTCGGCATCGGCGGTGGCCAGCAGCTCCTCGGCGTGCGCGCGGCCGGTTTCGGTGTCGTCGAGACCGGCCAGCATGCGCGCGAGTTCCTTCACCCGCTCGCCGGTGCCGAGGGTGCGCACACCGCTGTTGACGCCCTTGCCGTCGTCGACCTTGTCCACCACGAGGTGGGTGTCGGCGAAGGCCGCCACCTGCGGCAGATGCGTCACCACGATCACCTGATGGGTGCGGGCCAGCCGGGCCAGCCGTTTGCCGATCTCCACCGCGGCCCGGCCGCCGACACCGGCGTCGACCTCGTCGAACACCATCGTGGTGCCCTGCTCGGAACTGGCCAGCACCACTTCGAGCGCCAGCATCACCCGCGACAGCTCACCGCCGGACGCGCTCTTGCTCAGCGGCATCGGCTGCGCCCCGGAATGCGCCGCGAGCCGGAACTCGACCTCGTCCACACCGGTGCCACCGGCGTGCAGATCCTTGCCGTCGACGGTGATCGGCGCCGAATCCTGCGCACCGGCCGGCATCGGCCGCACCGCGACCTCCAGTTTCGCGCGGCCCATCGCCAGCCCGCCCAGTTCGGCGCTGACCGCGGCCGACAGCTTCTTCGCGGATTTGGTGCGGGCCGTCGTCAGTTTCTTCGCGACCTCGCGGACCTGTTCGGCGGCGGTCTCGACGTCGCGGGACAGTGCCGCCAGCGCCTCTTCGGAGACGTCGAGCGACGACAGCCGTTCGCGGGCATCGTCGGCCCACGCGATCACGCCGTCGATGTCCGGCGCGTATTTGCGGGTCAGCGCCTTCAACTCCGCCTGCCGGGTGAGCAGCGAATCCAGCGCACCCGGATCCGAGGGCAGATCGGTCAGATAGCTGCTGAGTTCGGTGGTCAGATCGATCACCACCGAGATCGCCTCGGCCAGGCGCGGCGCCAGATCGCCGAGCGCCGGATCGCCCGAACTCTCCAGCCGGGCCCGCGCACTGCCGAGCAGATCCAGCGCGCCGGACCCCTCCCCCGGCGAGTCACCGGCACCGGCCAGCGCGTCGTGCGCCCCGAACGCGGCCTCCCGCAACGAATCCAGATCGGACAGGCGCCGCACCTCCGCCACGATCCGCTCGTCCTCGCCGGCGGCCGGTGCGACCGTGTCGATCTCGGACAGCGAATGTTTCAGCCGGTCGGCCTCGAGCGCCAGTTCCCGGCTGCGCGCGGTGCGTTCCAGCAGTTCGGTGCGGGCCTGTAACCAGGTGCGCCGGGCCAGCCGGTACTTGCGCAACAGGCCCGCGACCGCATCGCCGGCGAACCGGTCCAGTGCGTGCAACTGCTGGTCGGGACGTTGCAGCCGCAGCTGATCGTTCTGGCCGTGCACGGTCAGCAGCGGGGCGGTGAAATCGGACAGCACCGCGGCGGGCACGCTGCGGCCGCCCAGATGAGCCCGGGACCGGCCGTCGCTGCCGACGGTGCGCACCGCGATCACGCTGCCGTCGTCGTCGCGATGCGCGCCCGCGGATTCCAGCACCTTCGCGACCTCGTCGCGGGCATCGGCGTGCACCTCGTCGACGGTGAACCGGCCCTCGACCACCGCGCGGCTCTCCCCACGGCGAACCCGGCCCGCATCGGCGCGCGCGCCGCCGAGCAGGTGCAGGCTCGTCACGACCATGGTCTTGCCCGCGCCGGTCTCGCCGGTCAGGCAGGTCAGGCCCTCGTGGAATTGCGCTGTGGCACTGGATATTACGCCCAGACCGTCAATCCGGATCTCTGTCAGCACTCGTGCTCTCCGTTCGGCGGTGTTCGATCTCCGCACCCGCCCGCTCGGGCCGCCGACCTCGCCAGCCTGTCACGGGCAACTGGAATTTGCGCACCATCCGGTCGGCGAACGGCGTGGAATCCAGCCGCACCCACCGCACCGGCTCGGCTCCGCGCACGGCCTCGAACCGGGCGCCGCGCGGCAGCGCGAGGGTACGCCGACCGTCCAGGAAAACTATCGCATCGTGGCCCGTCGCAACGGTTTCCACGGCAATTCGCGAATCCGGGCTGGTCACCAGCGGACGCGCGAACAGGGCATGGGCGTTGCTCGGGATCACCAGCAACGCCGCGAGTTCCGGCCAGACCACCGGCCCACCGGCGGAGAACGCGTAGGCCGTCGACCCGGTCGGCGTCGCGACCAGCACACCGTCGCAACCGAATTGCGACACCGGCCGGCCGTCCACCTCGAGCACGACCTCCAGAACGCCCATCCGCATGGCGTTCTCGATACTGGCCTCGTTCAGCGCCCAGCCGCGTTCCACCACCACATCGTCGACGCGGACACTGACATCGATGGTCATCCGCTGTTCGACGCGATAGTCGCCGCGGATCACCTGGGCCAGCGCCTCGTCCAGATCCTCGCCCTCGGCCTCGGTGAGAAAACCGATGCGGCCCAGATTGATTCCCAGCACCGGCACCCGTGCGGGCCGGGCCAGTTCGGCGGCGCGCAGGAAGGTGCCGTCGCCGCCGAGGGCCAGCACCATCTCGCAGCCGAGTGCCGCCTCCGCGCAGTGCTCGACGGTCCACACCATGACATCCTCGGGAATGCTGGTGTCGCAATCGACTTCGGGACCGTCCTCGAGCCGGGTGCCGGCCATCTCGTCGGCGAGTACCCGCAGGCCGATTCCCGCCTCCGCGAACATCTTCGCCACTCGATGAGCGGCTTCGGCCAACTCGGTGCGCCCGGTGTGCGCCACGAGCAGAATCTCCCGCTTCACTGTGGGCCCTCCTCCACCGCCCGTTGCACCAGCTCGGCGATCTCGGCGGTGCCGGAATCGCCGGACGTGATCTCCGCCCGGTGCAGCCAGAGAAAATACTCCACATTGCCGGACGGGCCGGGCAGCGGGCTCGCCACCGCCCCGCGCGTGTGCAGCCCCAGTTCCGCCGCCGCGGCCGCGACCGTGCGCACCGCCTCGGCGCGCAGGGCCGGATCACGCACCACACCGCCGGAGCCTACTCGCTGTTTTCCGACCTCGAACTGCGGTTTCACCATCGGCAGCAGATCGGCGCCCGGCGCACAGCATTGCGCCAGCGCGGGCAGCACCAGTCCGAGCGAGATGAACGAGAGATCGGCCACCACCAGCTCCACCGGTCCCTCGATCGCGTCCGCGGTGAGGGTGCGGACGTTGGTACGGTCGAACACCCGCACCCGCTCGTCGGTGCGCAGCCGCCAGATCAACTGGCCGTACCCGACGTCCGCCGCCACCACCTCGCGGGCCCCGCGCGACAGCAGCACATCGGTGAAACCACCCGTGGACGCGCCGGCGTCGAGACACCGCTTACCGCCGACGCTCAATCCCAGCGGTTCGAAGGCCTCGAGCGCGCCCAGGAGTTTGTGCGCACCGCGGGAGGCCCACTGCACCTCGTCCGGTTCGTCGCGGACGAGCAGCGGCGTGGCGGTCTCCACCGCGGTCGCCGGTTTCGACGCGACGGCGCCGTTGATGAGGACGCGGCCCGCGCCGATCAGTTCGACCGCGTGTTCCCGTGAACGCGCGAGACCGCGTCGAACCAGTTCCGCGTCCACCCGTGCGCGCCTGGCCACCTCAGACCTTGTCCACCGTGGCCAGCGCCTGGACCAGGACCTCGTGCGCCTGCTCGAGGATGCGGGCCCGGCGGGTGATGTCGGTGCCGGACGGCGGTTCACCCGCAACGGTCTCGGCCCCGGATCGCGCCGAAAGCTCCGACATCAGGGCGCCGATCTCCGCGCGCACACGCTCCGGATCGGCGAACTCCGCCGGATTTCCGGCCTGCAGGTGCTGACCGGGCAGCGGCGCGCCCGGTCGAGGACCGGACGGACCGGGGACGGGCGGACGAGGTGTCGGGGTAGTCATGGTGTCGTCAACGCTACCGGAGAGGTCATTCGAACACACGTCCCACGGGCCGTGCAGCGAGTGCGAACGAACGGCCCGACCCGATCCCGCGAATCGGGCGAATTCCGCACCACTTCCGGCCCGTTGACCCGGGGCACCGGAAAACCCGTGTGGGCAATCTCGTGGCATCCACCCTCCCGAGGCCGCAATCATTTCCGGACGTCCGGAAATCGGGCATTCCTCGATTTCTCGGCGTGGCTCATTCACGACCCGGCAACTTCCCGCGCAACACGCACCCGACCGGTCCTGGGGTTGGCAGAATGGCCCGCATGCGGCAACTGGAGAAGACGGATGACGCCTCCCCCCGGCCCGGGCGTGGCGGCCCACGGCCGGTCGGCCCGATGACGATCGGCGCGGTGGCCGGGTTGTTCGTTGTCCTCGCCGCCGAATTGTTGCACCGGCGCGCCTCGCGGCGGGGCTTCGACAGCGAATCGGCCTGGGCCGCTGCCGAATCCGACGGTACCGAGGCGGTCGTGGTGCTCGGTTATCCTGCCCGGCCCGACGGCCGCCCACATCCGATGCAACGCTGGCGGTGCCGCATCGCCGCGCGCTCGATGGATCGGGACGGCCACGGCATCGTGGTCTTCACCGGCGGCGCGGTACGCCGCACCCAGGCCGAGGCCGATGTGATGGCCCGCTACGCGCGCGACGAGCTGGGTATCCCCGCCGACCGCATCGTCACCGAGACCCGGGCCCGGAGTACCTGGCAGAACATCGAATTCAGCATCCCGCTGATCGAGCACGCGGACCGCATCCTGCTGGCGTCGGACCCGATGCACGCCGCTCGTGCCCGTCGCTACCTGCGGATCCAGCGACCCGACCTCGCCGCCCGTCTCGTTCCGGCCGCCGACTACCGTCCTTTCGAGCAGTGGTGGTTCAAGGTGCCGACGGCCGCACACGAACTGGCCGCCGTCGCACGTCGCCGCGCCGGGCGAATACTCGTCCGGACCGTCCGCGCCGACACCGCCGCGACGCCGACACCCCTCACGACCATGGTGTCGGCGTAACGCACCTCGCAGACACCCGTCCCTCGAGTGGACACACTTGTCATACGACACCTGTTCACCAGCGGCACGCACCCTCGAGTGAACACGGCCCGATCCATGAAAGTGGCCGTTCGCCACGTTCGTTGGTTGCAGGCCATCTTCGAGCGGCCGAGTTCAGACCCTGTCGATTGCCGTTCCGCGACAACCGAAGTGGCGGTACGCGCCACGACCGAGTGGCGGCAGTCCCGGGTCAGGAGGCCACGGGGACAGCGCGTCCGGGGTGGCGGCGGAGCAGTTCGCCCAGTTCGTCGGCGAGGTCGCCCGCATCGGGATCGATCGGGTCCACTTCTGCCACAGGATGATTCAGTGCGTCGAGGGTGTCCGAGACATAGCTCGGCAGCCGATCCGCGGGTTGCTTGCGGAGATCGGTGAGCGTGCTGACCCCGGTGAGGACCAGTAGCGATGGCAGACCGACGCAGTGGGCGCCGTCGATATCGGTGTCGAGGCGGTCGCCGACCACCAGCGCCGACCGTGTGCCGGCGCGGGTCAGGGCATCCTCGAGCAAGGGTGCGTACGGCTTGCCCGCGACGATCGGCTCGAGCTCGGTCGCGGCCCGCAACGCCGCCACCATGGCGCCGTTGCCGGGTGCGAGACCGCGTTCCAGGGGAAGCGTCGCATCGGTGTTCGCCGCCACCCACAGGGCGCCCGCGCGCAGGGCGAACGACGCCTCCGCGAGGTCGGGCCACGCCGTCTGCGGGGAATGGCCCTGCACCACGGCATCGGGCCGATCGGAGTCGAATCGCCGAATCGGCCGGAGACCGACACGGGCGATCTCGGCGGCCAGATCGTCGGATCCGACGACCAGCACCGTCGCCCCCGGTTCCAGCCGATCCGCGAGTACGTGCGCGGCCGCCTGAGCACTGGTGACGACGTCGTCTTCGGTTGCGCGGAAACCCATTTCGGCCAGGTGCTCGGCGACGGTGGTCGCCGAGCGGCTGGCGTTGTTGGTGACGTACATCAGGATCTGCGCGCTCGATTCACCCGAAAGCGCTTCCGGCGCACCGGGAACGACCACGTTCCCGCGGTACAACGTGCCGTCGAGGTCCAGCAGCAGCGCACCGAACCCTTCTCGTAACCGCGTCACTGGATCCACCTGACTCCGGGTTCTCTACTGCTCGTCTTCCGTACGGTCGAACTGCTCTGCGCCCGAAGGCGTTTCGGGCTCCTCGGCATCGAGGTCCTCCGCATCGGGGTCACCGATGCCCAGTTCCTCGGCGCGCCACTCGGCATCGGTCTCGCCGTCGACGTCCGCGGACGCGGCGTTGAGGAACCACTGCAATGCGTCGTCGCGACGTCCCGCGGCGAGCAGCGCCTCGGCATAGGCGTAGAAGAGACGAGCCGCGGCCGGTCCGGTGCGAACCGGATCGAGATCCGGCGTCTGCAGGCTGACCACGGCCTGGTCGTACTGCCCCAGATCCATCCGTGCGCCGGCAACCACGATGCGCAGTTCCGCCGCCTCGTCGCCGCTGAGCTGCCGGGCCTCTTCGCTGCGGCCGAGCTCGATAGCCCGTTCGGGCCGGCCCAGGCCGCGTTCACAGTCGGCCATCACCGCGAGCAGACCGGCGCCACCGGACATCCGGCGCGCGGTACGCAGTTCGGACAGCGCTTCGGCCCATTCACCCGCGTGATACGCGGTGACGCCCGCGGTTTCGCGGACGACGGCGATGCGGCCCGCGCGCTGACGAGCGGCTCGCGCATGCGCCAGTGCCAGTTCGGGCTCGTCGACGATCAGATCCGCTGCCATCACCAGGTGACGAGCGACGGCCTCGGCGTTGTTCTTGTCGAGGCTGAGCAGGTCGCGGCGGATGGCCGAGTCGAGGTCGGAAGCCTGCACGTCATCCGGGAGCGGAGGCTCGTCCGGCCGTCCGGCGCGGCGTTCGTCGCCACGGCCACCGGCCACATAGGCGCCCTCGCCGCCGCGGCGGCGCTCTTGGTAATCGTCGGCGCCTCCGGCCGCTTCCCGATCGACAGCGACCTCGGAGTCGGCCGCCTCGAATTCGGCTTCCTCGTCGCCGGTTTCGTCGTCGTCCTCGTCGAGGTCGCTGTCGTCCTCGTCGAATTCGCCGTCTTCCCCGTCGAATTCGTCCTCTTCGTCGAATTCTTCATCGTCGTCATCGAATTCGTCGTCGTCCTCGACGTCATCAGCGCGAGCGATGCCCCCGTCGAGTTCGTCATCATCGAGTTCGTCCTCGTCGAGATCATCCTCGCGAGCGATCTCGTCGTCATCGAGCTCGTCGTCGGCGATATCGTCCTCAACGTCGTCACGAACGACAGCTTCGGAATCGGCGGCATCAGCGCCGGCCAATTCCGCCACATCGCCCGCGTCATCGATGGGTCCGCGGTCGAGTTCGGTCTCGTCGGCGTTCCGGAACTCGCGATCCTCGTCGAATCGACGGCCGGACTCGCTGCGCCGGAAACCCCGTCGATCATCGGGCCGGCCGTCGCGTCCGCGATCGGGCCGATCGAAACCACGCCGATCATCGGGCCGGTCGGAACCACGGCCCTCGGAGCGATCGAACCCACCGCGCCGGTCATCGGAGCGGCCGTAGCCACCACGACGATCATCGGAACGATCGAACCCGCCACGATCGCCACGCGGACGATCGGAAGAACGGTCCCCACCTGAGCGGTCGAAACCACCACGCCGATCATCGGGCCGGTCGGAGCCGCGCCCCTGCGAGCGGTCGAACCCGCCACGCCGGTCATCGGAGCGGCCGTAGCCACCACGACGATCATCGGAACGGTCGAACCCCCCACGATCGCCACGCGGACGATCGGAAGAACGGTCCCCACCCGAACGATTGAAACCACCGCGCCGGTCATCGGAGCGATCGAAGCCACCACGGTCGCCGCCCGAGCGGTTGAATCCACCGCGATCGGACCCTGACCGATTGAAGCCACCCCGATCGGAACCCGACCGGTTGAAGCCCTCACGGTCACCACCGGACCGGTTGAACCCGCCGCGCTCACCGCCGGAACGGTTGAAACCACCACGGTCACCACCGCCGGACCGGTTGAAACCGCCACGGTCGCTACCGGATCGGTTGAACCCACCGCGATTGTCGTCGGAGCGACCGGAACCGCGGTTGCCGGCGGAACGGTCGAAACCACCACTACGCCGGTCGTCGGACCGATTGAACCCGCCACGACGGTCGTCGGAGCGCTCCGAGCCACGTCCTTCGGACCTGTTGAACCCACCGCGTCGATCGTCCGGGCGACCGGAACCACCACGACGGTCGTCCGTACGGTCGAAGCCGCCGCGATCACCACGCGGACGATCGAAATTCCGGTCTCCACCGGACCGATCGAAACCACCGCGACGGTCGTCGCCGCGCCGATCATCGGACCTGTCGAAACCGCCACGACCGCCTTCGTCGCGCCGGCCGTAGCCGCGGCGATCGTCGGAGCCGCCGACATTGTCGCGTCGCTCGCCGGAGCGGCCATAACCACCACGATCACCACCGCCGGACCGGTTGAAACCACCACGGTCGCTACCGGATCGGTTGAACCCACCGCGATTGTCGTCGGAACGACCGGAACCGCGATTTCCGCCGGAGCGGTCGAACCCGCCGCGCCGATCGTCGGGCCGGCCTTGTCCTCGCTCACCGCCGGAGCGGTCGGAACCACCCCGGCGATCGTCGGACCGGCCGTAGCCACCACGATCACCACCCGAGCGGTTGAAACCGCCACGGTTGTCGTCCGAGCGACCGTTGCTACGGTCTCCGCCGGAGCGGTTGTAGCCGCCGCGCTCGCCCGAACCACCCCGACTGTAATTACCGCGATCGTTGTCGCGACCTCGATCACCACCGGAACGTCGGAAGCCACCGGATCCTTCGTCGCGCCGCTCCCCACGGGAGTCGTCGTCCCTGCGCATCGGCTTGTCCGAGCCACTCGATCCCTGACCGGCACTGCTCCGGCGGAAGGGTTTCCGACCGTCGTTGTGCTCCGACACAGTGATCCCTTTCTTGTTCCTGCTCGGTACCCGACCGCGGCGCTCGACCCCACGTGCGGTGGAGCGGGCCGACGACCCGCCCCCCTCAAATTCAATCACGCCCGGACACGGCTGTGGCCGGGCGGTACAAGTTCGTAAACGTCGAAAAGGGGACCCATATCGGGCCCCCTTTTCGGGATGTATGTTCCGGCGGTGTCCTACTCTCCCACACCCTGGCGAGTGCAGTACCATCGGCGCTGGCAGGCTTAGCTTCCGGGTTCGGAATGGGACCGGGCGTTTCCCCACCGCTATAACCGCCGTAACTCTATGAAACTATCCACACCCCCACACCACATGTCCTCGATGAACCCCGGTACCCGGCAAGCAGGAACGAAACCTCTTGCCCGACACCGGAACCCACCCAGACATCCGGGGGTTCGTATGTTGTTTCAGACACTACACAGTGGACGCGTAACACCTTCGTTGGTAAGCCCTCGGCCTATTAGTACCGGTCACCTCCACACGTTACCGCGCTTCCAGTTCCGGCCTATCAACCCAATCGTCTATTGGGAGCCTTACCCCCTTCAAGGGGTGAGAAACCTCATCTAGGAACAGGCTTCCCGCTTAGATGCTTTCAGCGGTTATCCCTTCCGAACGTAGCAAACCAGCCATGCCCCTGGCGGAACAACTGGCACACCAGAGGTTCGTCCGTCCCGGTCCTCTCGTACTAGGGACAGCCTTCCTCAAGTTTCTAACGCGCGCGGCGGATAGAGACCGAACTGTCTCACGACGTTCTAAACCCAGCTCGCGTGCCGCTTTAATGGGCGAACAGCCCAA